>NZ_JBXAQB010000004.1:0-442677 GCF_058806835.1 Roseococcus sp. GW821-FHT12F05 | reverse complement strand
GTGGGGGCCACGCGGCCGGAGCTGCGCGTGGTGGCCGACCAGCACGGGCATCCGACCGCCGCGCCCGACCTCGCGGACGCCATCGCCGCCGTGCTGGAACGCATTCACACCACGGGCTGGCAGCCGCAGTATCGCGGTGTCTTCCACGCGATGGCGGGCGGCGCGACCAACTGGCATGGCTTCGCCGAGGCCATCTTCGCAGCCGCGCAGCCCTATGGCGGGCCGCAGCCGAAGGTCCACCCGATCGCCACGCACGAGTATCCCGTGAAGGCCGTGCGGCCGACGGACGGGCGCACGGACGGGACGAAGCTGCGTGAGACCTTCGGCGTGGCGCTGCCGACATGGCAGCAGGGGCTGGAGCGCGTCATGAAGGCGCTGCACGCCTGACCTGAACATGCCAGGAGCGCGGAAGCTCTCCTCAGCGAAGCGCCATCGAGCGAGGCTGATCGCGTTTCACGGGCCAGCGGCCCCGGTCACCGCCCGCCGGAAGGCATCGAGCAGGACACGGGGGTTGGTGGTCCGAAAGGCCGGCAGGACGACCAGCTTCTCCAGATCGGCGATGGCCTGCTCGTTCAGCAGCGCGTCCGGACGGCGCAGCAGCCTCCTTCGGTGCGGCACCATCATGGCGAGGAGCCGGCAGGAGCCGGCGAATTCCCCCAGGCCGCTATCGCCGTTGCGCATGCTCATGCCGGCGGATCTCAGCACCTCCCATGCGGCATCGAGCGCCGCGAACCAGCCTTTCCGGTCGCCGGTCAGCAGCCGAAAGGCCGCCAGGACCACCAGGCCGCGGATCGCATTGGCCGAGGTGTAGAAGACCAGCGGGCTCGCCATCACCTGGACGGAATGGTCCAGCAGCGCCTCGAGCGTGGCGCGGAATTCGGCGAACCGGTCCAGCGCCAGTTCCGTGTGCCAGCGCGTCGTGAGGATGGAGGTCTGCAGATGGGTCCCATCCTTGCGTATCTCGAGATGGGGACGGAACTCGGACTGGCGGCGGCCGAGCGCCAGGAGAAGCTCGCGTGCCTGCGCGGTATCGGCGCCGGAGCCGATCTCGATGGAACGGTAGGCATAGGACATGACCATCAGGAGGCGGTCCTCCAGCGCGCCGGCATAGGCCTCGGCAAGCTGGCGTGAGAGGAAGCAGTCGGTCCGTTTGTCGCGAGGGCGCAGGATCCGCTTCCGCCCGAAGCCCGAGCGGTCGTACTCCTCCTCCGTCTCGAAGAAGAGGCTGGTGAGCTCGTAGGCCGCCGTGGCCTCCATGCGGAACGCCGGATCGGCCGAGGCGAACTGGATGCCCTTCACGGGAGCCTCGAAGCCCTGGAGGTCGAGGCACGCCTCGAAGCCCTCGGCGCCGCCGGAGACGAGGCAGTCCGCGAGACGTGCGCGGCGCAACACCCGGCCGCCGGTCCCCATCGCGACCATGTCGATCGCATCGAAGCCGGCGCCCTCGCAGGAGCCGGAGACGACGGCCCTGACGTCGCGGATGACGCCGGCCGATAGGCGCAGCAAGGTCATCGCCTTCCGCCGGGGCCGGCCGCCACGGCCCGGCGGAAGGCTTCCGCCATCTCGACGACGTTCGAGCTCCGGATGGCCGGCCGGACAAGCTTCGCCTCCAGATCCGCCGCGTCGATAGCCGTGTCGAGGTCGCGGCCCAGCGCCTTGCGCAGCGGCGTCATCGCCGCGCAGAAGCGGCAGACGCCGCTGAATTCCAGCAGCACCCCCGGCTCGTCCTCCAGCCGCATCCCGGCGAAGCGCAGCACCTCGCGCACGTTGCGCAGCGCCTCGAAGGCCGCCTCCCGCTCGCCCGTCAGCAGGGCGAAGGCGGCCAGGACGGCGAGGCCGCGGGTGGTGTTGTTGCAGGTCCGGAAGACCTGCTGGCTGATCATCACATGCGGGGCCATCTCGATCAGCTCGCCGAGCGTCGCCCGGAAATCCGCGACGCGGCCCAGTGCAAGCTCCCCATGCCAGCGGACGGTGAGGATGGAGACCCGCAGATGGGTCCGGTCGCGGCGGAACTGGTGGCTGAGGCCGAGCCGGTCGGTGTCGCGCATGCACCCGGCGAGGATGTCGAGCGCATGCGCGGTCTCCTCGGCCGAGCCGATCTCGACGGCGCGGTAGGCGTAGGAGACCGCCATGAGGATCCGGTCCTCCAGCGCGCCGGCATAGGCCTCCGCGAGCTGGCGCGAGAGGAAGCAGTCGGTCTCCTTGTCGTGCGGCCGGTTGGCGCGCTTCACGCCGAAGCCGGAGCGCGTGTACTCCTCCTCGCCCTCGAGGAAGAGCCGCGTGAGCTCATAGCCGGCGCCCGCCTCGATGCGGAAGGCCGGGTCGGGAGAGGCGAAATAGATGCCCTTCACGGGACCGTCGGCACCGCCGAGGCCGATGGATGCTTCGAAGCCTCCGGCCTGGCCAGAGACGAGGCAGTCCGCGAGGCGCGCGCGCGACAGCTCCCGGCCATCGGTTCCCATCGTCACGACGTCGATGCCCTCGAAGCCAGGGCCCTCGCAGGCACCGGAGAGGCGGGCGCTGCCCCCCCGGACGACGCCGGCCGAGAGGCGCAGGAGCGTCATGGCCTCAGGGCGCCTCGCCCCTCGCCTGCCGCGCCTCGATCTCCGTGATCGCTCGCGGCAGGTCGGCGACGGAATCCACCACGAGATGCGCGCCGGAAGCGAGAAGCTCTTGCGTCGCACGCTCGCGCAGCACGTCCCGCTCCACCGCCGAAGTCCGGCTCATCTCGTCCTCGGAGAGGCCGGCGATGTTGCCCGAGAGTGCGAAGCCAACGGCCCAGGCGCCAGCGTTGCGCGCCTCGCCGATGCCGGGCGGCGTGTCGTCGCACTTCACCACGTTGCTGGCCGGCCAGATGCCCATGGTCGCCATGGCCCACCACATCTGCAGCGGCGCGGGCCGGCCGGCGGGAAGGTCGCCGGCGCAGACCATCACCTCCGGGGAAAAGCCCTGCTGCGCGGCAAGCGGCGCGAGGCGCTCCATGATCGGCCGCGTGTAGCCGGTGGTGGAGCCGATGCGGATGCCGCGGCCGGCGCACCAGTCGAGCGTCTGTTTCGCGCCGGCGATGAGGGTGGAGTGCTCGGGCTTCTCGACGGCCGCGACGTTCAGCGGCTCGAAGATCTCGAAGACCGCGTCGATGTCGGCCTCGCCGAAATCATGGCCGTGGCGCGCACGCCAGGCGGCGTTGGTGTGCGGCGCCGTGCCGACGAGGCGGATGTGGTCGCGCTTGGCCATGCCCATGGGCCCACGCGCATCGTCGACGGTGATCGACACGCCGAGCCGCGAGAAGGCCTCCTGGAAGGCCGCCATGGGCGCACGGCTGCCGAAGTCGAGCACGGTGCCGGCCCAGTCGAAGATCACGGCGCGGATCATGTCGGCATCTCCAGACCCATGAGGTCAGCCAGGACTTCCTCGGCCAGCCCGAAGGCGGTGGACGCCCCGGTGCCCGAGGTGACGGAGACGAGGCGCACGCCGTCCAGCGGCGCCTCGAAGAAGGCGTCCTCGGCGGCCGAGGGATAGACGCCGATCCAGCGGTCGACGGTCGGCGGCGGCTTGCCCAGCACCTTCGCGAACTCGTCCAGGATGAGCGCGTCCACATGCTCCGGCTGGAAGGGGTCTGGCGTGTCGGCGTAGTGATGGCTGTCGCCGACGACGAGGCTGCCGTCCGCGCCCTGCACGACGATGAGGTGCACGCCATTCTCCAGCGCCTCCGGCTGCTCGTTCCGCAGTCGCTCGCGCAGCGCGGGCAGCGAGGGCGCGTCGTGATAGCCGCGGTAGCGGTGCAGGCCGAGGTCGCTCATGACGGGCGCGGGCAGGATCCAGCCGGGATCGGCGAGGCGCAGCATGTGCAGCTTGCAGAGCGTGGTGCCGCGCGCGGCGAAATGCTCCGGGAAGAGCGAGACGATGTCGGTGCCCGGGCAGACCACGATTCCAGGCGCGGTGAAGGTCGCGTGCGGCGTGACGACGCGGCCGCTCTCCACGGCAAGCGCCGCCACGCGCGGCAGCAGCGTGACGCCGTATCGCTCGGTAAGGAAATGGCGCAGCCGCGGCACGGCCTCGCGGCTCTCCACGCGAAGCTCGTGCGGCGAGTGCAGCGCGCCCAGCAGGTCGCGCGAGAGCGGCGCCGGAATGTCCCCTGGCCGTAGGATGCGGCAGCCCTCGCCCATCGGGCCGACCGCGAATTCCTCGATGACGGCGAGCGCCTCCGGACGACGCGCCGCCATCAGCAGCCCGCGTTGGAGCACCGGGATATGCGCCTCCTCGCAGACACCGGCCCAGACGTCGCGCGCGCGCCTTGCGCGGCGCCAGGTGTGCGGCGCCCCCTGCCCCGTCACCGTGACGAAGCCGAAGTTGCGGATCGACGCGCCGTTGGGCTGCGCATCGCGGTCGATCACCGCCACGCGATGCCCGGCGCGCGCGGCG
Source organism: Roseococcus sp. GW821-FHT12F05 (assembly GCF_058806835.1). Taxonomy (NCBI): domain Bacteria; kingdom Pseudomonadati; phylum Pseudomonadota; class Alphaproteobacteria; order Acetobacterales; family Roseomonadaceae; genus Roseococcus; species Roseococcus sp. GW821-FHT12F05. The sequence goes on along the minus strand of NZ_JBXAQB010000004.1, from coordinate 438,255 downwards.
GCCAGCGCATGCGCCAGCCCCACGATGCCATGGCCCACGACGAGAAGGTCGTAGGAGGTCTCCATCACACGCCGGGCGGACGCTTGGCGCGCGCGCCGTTCTCGCGCTCCAGCGCATGGCCGGCGGCGAGCACGAAGCCGTCCGTCCAGGGATGGCCCACGAGCTGCGCGGCCACCGGCAGCCCGCCCTCGCCGAATCCCGTGCAGACCGTCAGCGCGGGCCAGCCGGTGAGGTTGAACGGGATGGTGAAGTTGGGCTTTTCCAGGCTTGCCCATTTCGGCACCTCGCGGATCTTCGCGGCCTCGCCGGGCTGCGCCGCGGTGATCAGGAGGTCGAAGCCCGCGCTGGCAGCGAAGCTGCGCTCGATGAGCGAGCGGCGCTTGCGCTGCGCCTGGATATAGTCGCCGGCCGAGAGCAGCCCGCCCAGCGCGAGGCGGCCGCGCAGGAACTCGCCGTACTTCATGGGACGCTCGCGCATCCACTTCTCGTGGATCGCCCAGGCCTCGGCGGAGAGCGTCACCCAACCGGCCGCGTTGAACTCCTGCAGGCTCGGCAGCGTGACGTCGACCACCTCGGCGCCGAGCTTGCGAAAGATCGCGCAGCTTTCCTCGATGCCGCGGAGCGTGGCGTCGGAGACGCGGTGATCCACCTCATGGAAATGGTGGATGACGCCGATGCGGCGGCCGCGCATGTCCTGCTCGATCTCGAATTGCGGCGCGGGGCGATCGGCGCTGGCGGGATCGCTGGGGTCGTGGCCCGCCATCGCCTCCAGCAGGATGGCGCAATCCTCGCTGGTCCAGGCCAGCGGACCCGCATGGTCGAGCGACTGCGCGAGCGGCAGGATGCCGGTGCGCGAGCAGAGCCCGTAGGTCGGCTTGATGCCGGCGATGCCGCAGAGCGCCGCGGGCCCGCGGATGGAGCCGCCAGTGTCCGAGCCTGTACCGCCCAACGCCAGGCCGGCTGCGACCGCGGCTCCCGTTCCGGAGGAGGATCCAGCCGTGAAGCGCTCCGTGTCCCACGGATTGCGCGCCGGCGGCCAGGGCAGGTCGAAGCTCGGGCCCCCGAAGGCGAACTCGTGCGTCGCGAGCTTTCCCAGCAGCACGACGCCGGCGTCACGCCACTTCGCGACGGTGACGGCATCGGTGTCCGGGACGTGATCCTGCAACTGCGCGGAATGGCCCGTCGTGGGAATGCCGGCGGTCGAATAGATGTCCTTGTGGCCGATGGGGATGCCGTCGAGGCGCCCCTTCAGCGTGCCCGCCATCTGCCTCTCTTCGGCGGCCTTGGCATCCGCCATCGCGCGCTCCTCGGTGACGAGGATGAAGGCGTTGAGCTCGGCGTTGCGGGCGGCGATTCGGGCGAGGCACTCGCGCGTCAGCTCGACCGGCGAGATTTTCTTAGCCGCGATAAGGGATGCGGCCTCCGCAATGGTCGGGATCATGCCTCGCCTCCGGGAATGAAGATCAGCATGGGCTCGGCAGCAAGCGGCACCGGCGGGTCGCGCAACATCGCGAGCATCGTCATGAGCTTGGCGTGCGCGTGACGCAGATCCTCGGCCTCGGCGGGCGGCAGGGACACACCGGTTTGCGCGAGAAGCGTGGCGAAACTTTCGGGGGAAAGCGGTTCGGCCATGGAACGTCCTAAGCTGTTCGGGAAAAATAGTTTGCCATGCTTGCAGCCCATGCGAAGCGGAGGCTAGCTTCCCGACAACAAAATTTCACGGGGAGTTGAGTGCGGCCATGAAAGTCGGCGACGCCATTGCGGAGATCATGAAGCGGGAGGGGATCGAGGTCCTCACCGGCTATCCGGTGAACCACCTCATCGAGCATTGCGCGGCGATCGACATCCGCCCCGTGATGGTGCGGCAGGAGCGCATCGGCCTGCACATGGCGGACGCCATCAGCCGCGTGACTTCCGCGAAGAAGCTCGGCGCCTTCTGCATGCAGCACGGGCCGGGCGCTGAGAACGCCTATGGCGGCGTCGCGCAGTGCTTCGGCGAGAGCATCCCGGTGCTCGTGCTGCCGATGGGCTATCCGCGCCGCATCGCGCAGGTGCCGCCCAACTTCAACAGCACCGTGCAGATGCGCGGCATCACGAAGTCCGCCGAGGCGATCATGAGCGCGGCGGAGGTGCCGAACATCATGCGCCGCGCCTTCGCCCGCCTGCGCAACGGCCGCGGCGGCCCCGTCATCGTCGAGATCCCGACGGACATGTTCAACGAGGAGATGCCGGCGGACTGGAGCTACACGCCCGTCGTCGTCACGCGCTCCGGCCCCGACCCCGTCGACGTGAAGCGCGCGGCGGAGATGCTCGCCAAGGCGCGCCGTCCGGTGATCTATGCCGGCACCGGCGTGCATTGGGCGAAGGCATGGCCGCAGCTGAAGGAACTCGCGGAGCTGCTGGCCGCGGCCGTGACCTCGAGCCTCGGCGGCAAGTCCTCCTTCCCCGAGGACCACCCGCTCGCACTCGGCTCCGGCGGGCTCGCCATTCCGAAGCCGGTGCGCCACTTCCTCGACAATGCCGACGTGATCTTCGGCGTCGGCTGCTCCTTCACCGAGACGAACTTCGGCGTGAAGATGCCGAAAGGTCCCAAGATCATCCATTCGACGCTGGATCCGGATCACCTGGAGAAGGACCAGCGCTGCGACATCGGCCTCGTCGGCGACGCCGCGCTGGTGCTCGACGCGTTGCTCGCCGAGCTGAAGGGCATGATCAAGGAACCGCGCCCGCACAAGCCGGTGCAGGACGAGATCGAGACGATCCGCGCGACCTGGCTCGCCGAATGGGCGCCGAAGCGCGACAGCGACGCCGCGCCGCTCAACCCCTACCGCGTACTGCGTGACCTCTGGCGCACGGTGGACGTGGACAACACGATCATCACGCATGACGCGGGCTCGCCGCGCGACCAGCTCTCGCCCTTCTGGGTGTCGCGCACGCCGCTGTCCTATCTGGGCTGGGGCAAGACGACGCAGCTGGGCTACGGCCTCGGCCTTGCCATGGGCGCGAAGCTCGCCGCGCCGGACAAGCTCTGCATCAACGTCTGGGGCGATGCGGCCATCGGCTTCACGGGGATGGATTTCGAAACGGCGGTGCGCGAGCGCATCCCCATCATGTCCATCCTGCTGAACAACTTCTCCATGGCCATCGAGCTCAAGGTCATGCCGGTCAGCACGGAGAAGTACCGCAGCACCGACATCAGCGGCGACTATGCCGCCATGGCCCGCGCCTTCGGCGGCTACGGCGAGCGCGTGGAGAAGGTGGAGGACATCATCCCCGCCATCCGGCGCGGCATCGCCAAGACCAAGGAAGGCATCCCCGTTCTCCTGGAGTTCATCACCTCCAAGGAGACGCAGGTGTCGAGGCTCTGATGGCGACAGTCCAGATCAACAAGGTCCGCAAGGCTTTCGGCAGCACCGCGGTGCTGCACGGCGTCTCCGTCGACATCGAGGACGGCGAGTTCGTCGTGCTCGTCGGCCCCTCCGGCTGCGGCAAGTCCACACTGCTGCGCATGCTGGCCGGGCTCGAGAACATCACCGGCGGCGAGATCTCCATCGGTGGGCGCGTGGTGAACACCGTGCCGCCGAAGGATCGCGACATCGCGATGGTCTTCCAGAACTACGCGCTCTATCCGCACATGACCGTCTTCGACAACATGGCCTTCTCGATGAAGCTGGCCAAGGCGTCGAAGGAGGTCATGCAGGCCGAGGTCGGGCGCGCGGCGAAGATCCTCGGCCTGGAGATGCTGCTGGACCGCTATCCCCGCCAGCTCTCGGGTGGCCAGCGGCAGCGCGTCGCCATGGGTCGCGCCATCGTGCGCGACCCGCAGGTCTTCCTGTTCGACGAGCCGCTCTCGAACCTGGATGCGAAGCTGCGCGTGCAGATGCGCTCGGAGATCAAGGAGCTCCATCAACGCCTGCGCGTCACCACCGTCTACGTGACGCACGACCAGATCGAGGCCATGACCATGGCCGACAAGATCGTCGTGATGGAGCTCGGCCACATCCGCCAGGCCGGCCCGCCGCTGGAGCTCTACGACCGCCCCGCGAACGTCTTCGTCGCGGGCTTCATCGGCAGCCCCGCGATGAACCTGCTCGACGGCCGCATCGAGAACGGCGCCTTTCTCACGCCCGACGGCACGAGCTGGCCGCTGCCGCCAGTGCAGGAAGCGCGGCCCGGCCCCGCCATCTACGGCATCCGGCCCGAGCACTTCCGGCTCGCCGGCGACGGCATGCCCGCACGCGTCACGCTGGTCGAGCCGATGGGCAGCGAGACGCAGGTCATGATGCGCGTCGGCGACACCGCCGTGAACGGCGTCTTCCGCGAGCGCATCACGGCCAAGCCCGGCGACACCATGCCGGTGCTGCCCGCGGCCGCGCAGGCGCATCTCTTCGACAAGGGGACCGGGGAGCGCATGTAACCCGCCCACCGCTTTCATCCAGGGAGGACAAACAAGAAAATGGCATACCTCATCAAACGCCGTGACATCGCCGGGATCGGCGCCGCGACGGTGCTCGCCGGCGCCGCTTCCGCGCAGACCATCCCCACCCAGCCCGCCACGCCGCCGCGGCTGCCGATCGAGAACAGCGCCACGCTGCGCATGCTGCGCCCCGTGCGCTTCGTGCAGCCCGACGAGGAGGTTTTCCGCGCCAATTGCGCACGCTTCACCCAGAACACCGGCGTACAGGTGCGCGTGGACTTCGTGGGCTGGGAGGACATCAACCAGCAGACCGCCGTCACCGGCAACACGGGCGCCGGCCCCGACCTCATCATCGGCTTCGGCGACGCCCCGCACGTCTATGCCGACAAGCTGGTCGAGCTGACCGACGTCGCCGAGTACATCGGCACCAAGTACGGCGGCTGGAAGCGGCTGGCCCAGCGCTACGGCAAGCGGCACGGCACCAACAACTGGATCGGCCTGCCCTTCGGCGCCTCGGGCGGCCCGCTGGTCTGGCGGAAGTCGGCGCTGAACGAGGTGGGCTTCCAGGCGCCGCCGGACGACCACGCCAACTACCTCCGCCTCTGCCAGGCGCTGAAGCGCGCCAACAAGCCCGCGGGCTTCGCGCTCGGCAATGCCGTGGGCGACGGCAACGGCTTCGCCAACTGGCTCATCTGGTCCTTCGGCGGCAAGCTCGTGAACGAGGACGGCACGCCCGGCATCAACAGCCGCGAGACCATCGCCGCGCTGAACTACCTGAAGGAGCTCTACCCGACCTTCATCCCCGGCACGATCGCGTGGAACGACATCAGCAACAACCGCGCCTATTCGTCGAACGAGCTCTTCCTCACGGCGAACGGCGTGTCGCTCTACTTCTCGCTGAAGAACGATCCGGCGACGGCGCCCATCGCGGCCGACACCGAGCACACGCTGCTGCCGAAGGGGCTCGCCAGCACCTCACCGATGGCGGGGCTCACGCTCAACGCCATGGTGTTCAAGCACAGCCGCTACCCGAACGCGGCCAAGGCGCTGCTGCAGTTCCTGCTGGAGACGGAGCAGTACGACCCCTGGCTGCAGGCCAACCTGGGCTACTGGGCCCAGCCGCTCAACGCTTACGGCAACAGCGCCGTCTGGAGCAGCGACCCGAAGGTCTCGATCTTCCGCGACACGATGGATAGCGGCTTCTGGAACGGCTACGCGGGCCCGATCACCGAGGGCTCGGCGGCCGCCAACGCGGACTACGTCATGGTGCAGATGTGCGCCTCCGTCGCTTCCGGCCAGGCCACGCCGGAAGCCGCGGCGCGCGAAGCCGAACGCCGCGCGGCGCGGTTCTTCCGCCGGCGCTGATCCGACTTTTCATGCCTCCCGCGCGGCATGGCGCCGCGCGGGCACCGGAGCACCCGTCATGGACGCCACCACCCAACTGCATTGGTCCAAGATGCGCCAGGAGCCCGGCTGGCTCGTGCGCGTCATGGACAACAAGGCGGTGCTCATCATCGCCTGCCTGCTGCCGGCCCTCGGCCTGCTCGGCGTCTTCCTGACCTATCCGCTGGGGCTCGGCATCTACCTGGCCTTCACCGACACGACGATCGGCCGGAGCGGCTATTTCGTCGGCCTCGAGAATTTCGAGTTCCTCTTCACCGACCCGATCTTCTGGAACGCCGTCTTCTTCAGCGTCTTCTACACGACGCTCGCGACCATCGGAAAATTCGGGCTCGGCCTCTGGCTCGCGCTGCTGCTCAATCAGCACATGCCCTTCAAGTCGCTGCTGCGCGCCATCATCCTGCTGCCCTGGATCGTGCCGACCGTCCTCTCCGCCATCGCCTTCTGGTGGATCTACGATCCGCAGTTCTCGATCATCAGCTACGTCTTCGTGCAGGTGCTCGGCTGGCGCGAGACCAACATCAACTTCCTCGGCAGCGAATGGCCGGCGCGCTTCTCGCTCATCGCAGCCAACATCTGGCGCGGCATCCCCTTCGTCGCCATCTCCCTGCTCGCGGGGCTGCAGACCATCTCGCCCTCCCTCTACGAGGCCGCGCTGCTCGACGGTGCCTCCTCCTGGCAGCGCTTCCGCTTCATCACCTTCCCGATGCTGCTGCCCATCCTCGCCATCGTGATGACCTTCTCGATCATCTTCACCTTCACCGACTTCCAGCTCGTCTACGCCATCACCCGCGGCGGACCGGTGAACTCCACCCACCTGCTCGCCACCCTCGCCTTCCAGCGCGGCATCCCCGGCGGCCAGCTCGGCGAAGGCGCGGCCATCGCGGTCTCCATGATCCCCTTCCTGATCTTCGCGACGCTGTTCAGCTACTTCGCCCTCGCCCGCCGCAAGTGGCAGCAGGGAGAAGGCAATGACTGATGGCATGAGCCTTGCCGAGGTGGGGTGCGTGAGTGGGGAGGTGGGATGCGTGAGGGCTCTGCCCCCTCGCGCTCCCCCGCCAAGGGCCATTGAGCCCTTGGAACCCAATACTTATGGGAGTTTGGGAGAGGGCACGAAGCGACCGCCGGGCCCATCGGTTCCGCGCCGCCCTCTCCCAAACTCCCATGTGCCGGTTTCCAAAGGCCTCTCGGCCTTTGGTGGGGGTGCGGGGGCAAAGCCCCCCCGTTCCACCTTCCCCACTCGCGCGCCCCATTCAGCAAGGACCACGCCATGAGCAATGCTTCCACGGCTGCGCCGGAGACGATGCACTGGGACAGCCGCGCGCGGCGCATGGTGACCTTGTGGCTGCCGCTCTCCTGCTTCGTGCTGATCCTGCTGTTTCCGTTCTACTGGATGACGATCACGGCCTTCAAACCGGATGCGGAGCTCTACGACTTCGCCACGCACAATCCCTTCTGGATCACCTCGCCGACCCTGCAGCACATCCGCAAGCTGCTCTTCGAGACGGCCTATCCGCACTGGCTGATGACGACGATGCTCGTCTCCATCGGCGCGACGACGCTCTCGCTCTTCTCGAGCACGCTCGCGGCCTATGCGATCCAGCGGCTGCGGTTCACCGGCAGCCAGTATGTCGGCCTCGCGATCTATCTGGCCTATCTCGTGCCGCCCTCGATCCTGTTCATCCCGCTGGCGACGATGGTGGTGCAGCTAGGGCTCTTCGACTCGCCCTTCGCGCTGGTGCTGGTGTACCCGACCTTCCTCGTGCCCTTCTGCACCTGGCTGCTGATCGGCTACTTCAAATCCATTCCCTACGAGCTCGAGGAATGCGCGCTGATCGACGGCGCGACGCGCCTGCAGATCCTGCGGCGGATCACGCTGCCGCTGGCGGTGCCGGGGCTGATCAGCGCGGGCATCTTCTCCTTCACGCTGAGCTGGAACGAGTTCATCTACGCGCTCGCCTTCATCCAGAGCAGCGAGAACAAGACGGTGCCGGTCGCGATCCTGACCGAGCTCGTGACGGGCGACGTGTACCAGTGGGGCGCGCTGATGGCGGGCTCGCTGATGGGCTCGCTGCCGGTCGCGATCTTCTACTCCTTCTTCGTGGACTACTACGTGAGCAGCCTCACGGGCGCGGTGAAGGAGTGATGCTCACGGGTGCGGCGACGGTGTTCGTGGTCCAGGACATCGTCGCCAGCATCCATCACTACCGCTACGCGCTGGGCTTCGATGTTACCTTCGAGTACGGCAAGCCGATCTTCTATGCGGGGCTGTGCCGCGACGACGTGGAGCTGCATCTCATCGCCGCGAAGCAGACGAAGCGCGCGGCCGGACAGGGCGCCATCGCGATCTTCGTGGAGGATGTGGATACGCTGTACGGCGAGCTGAAGGCGCGCGGGGCGCGGGCGCCGAAGCCGCCGCAGGACTATCCCTACGGCATGCGGGACTTCAACGTCATCGATCCCGACGGGAACCAGCTCACCTTCGGCATGGGCACGGAGCCCGGCTGATCAGTCCGACAGCCGCTGGGCGATGGCGAGGTGGGCGGCGCCGTTGCGCCGCGTGCGCTCGGTGAGGGCGCCGTTGCAGGAATAATTGTCGAACAGCGTGCTGTCCGGATTGGTCACTTCCATCTTCGCGCGCACGCGGCAGACGAGGCGCTGGGTCGAGGCGGGGCTGCCGCCGTGCCAGCGCCGCAGCGCCTCCGACCAGCTGCCCGTCTCGGCGGCCCAGCGGGCCATGATGCCGCCGGCCCAGTCGGCCGAGCGCATGGGATCGAGCGGCCAGAAGGAGTTCCGCGCGTGGACGCGGGCGTTCACCTGCACGCAGCCGGCCATGATGCTCCGCCGCGGCGGCGCGCTGGCGTAGAGCGAGCGGGCCTGCTCCTCGGTCTGCGGGAAATAGGGGCGCCCTCCGATGGAGAGCGCATAGGCGTGCAGGCCGCTCTCGGCGAGCGCGATGGCGGTGAGCAGGCCGCGCGGCACGCCATGCACGTCCTCGGCGCGGCGCGTGGCCTCCAGGCAGGCTGCGCGGGGGTCCGTGGGGACGCCGGCGCGCATGTCAGGGCCGATGACCGGGATCAGCTCCTGCGGGGCGTCACGCATGCGGGTCGGCGCCTCGACCTGCGAGACGGAGGCGCGGGGATGGGTGCGGCTCGCGACGCGGGTGCGGGCCGTCGAGCCGCGGGCCGGGCGACTGGCCGCCTCGCGGCGCGGCTGCGGGGCGCTCGGCGCGGCGTGGGTCGGGTTGCGCGGGGCGCCCTGGGCACTGCGAGCCGTGGAGGTGCGATCGGCGGCCAGGGCAGCGGGCATGTTGAAGCCCATCGCGCCCATCAGGCAGGCCGCGAGGGTACCCAGGGCGAAAAGACGACGAAGGCTCCTCCGTCGGAGGGGCCGGCGCAGGCCGAGCGGTCTCGGTGCGCGTGGCGTGTGCCGGGGCGTCGGGAGGAGGTTTTCTCTCCCAGGCGGGCCAATCTCGGTCAACATGCAACACGCGGTAGCATGCCGTGAAGGCAAAGGGCAACCCTGCCCCCTCCGTAGGGTTCATGCCTCGGGCTAGATATGTCGCTCGACAGGGAGTGGGTGATGTTCACGCGCCGAAGCATGCTCACGGGTGCGGCGGGAATGTGGCCGTGCCTCGCATGGTCCCAGACGCAAACCTATGCGCCGACGCGCGCGGTCACGCTGGTGGCGCCCTTCACGCCGGGCGGCGCGGCCGACATCGCCGCGCGCACCTTCGCCGCGCATGCGGTGAAGCACATGGGCCCGGACCCGCAGACGATCCTGGTCGAGAACCGTGCGGGCGCGTCGGGGGCGATCGGCACGCAATATGTGGCGCGCGCGCGGCCGGACGGGCACACGCTGCTGCTCGCGCGCGTCGCGGCCTCGGCGATCCTGCCGGCGATCGACCCGCGCACGCCCTACCAGATCGGCGACTTCACCTGGCTCGGGCTGCTCGATCTCAATCCTTATGTGATCTGCGTGCGCGCGGATGCTCCATATGATGATCTGGCGTCACTGCTAACCGCCATCCGCACCGCGCCGGGGACGCTCAACTTCGCGACCAGCGGTCCCGCGACGATCCTCGATCTCGGCGTGCGCTACCTGCTGGCCTCGGCGGGCCTGCCGATCGACGCGGCGCAGGCCGTGCCCTATCGCGGCGGCGGCGAGGCGCTGGCCGCGCTGCTCGGCGGCCAGGCGCAGTTCGGTGGCAACAACCTCGGCGACATGATGGGCGCGATCCGCAACGGCCAGATCCGCGCGCTCGTCGTCACCGGCGACGAGCGCCTGCGCGCGCTGCCGGATGTGCCGACGGCGGCCGAGGTCGGCCTGCCCACGCTGTCGCAGATCGCGGGGTGGAACGCGCTCGCGGGCCCCGCGGGCATGTCGGCGGAGGCGGTGGAGTTCTGGGCACGCGTGGTGGCGGCGATCGGGCGCGATCCGGAATGGCTGGCGGCCACGGAGCGCATCGGCAGCGTGCCGCATGTGACGGACGGCGCTGCAGCGCGCGCCCATGTCGCGGCCCAGATCGAGCTGTACCGCGCGCTGGCCCGGCAGTTGAACCTGGGTTGATTCGCAAGCCTTTCCAGGCGCATGCCGATGCCGACCGACCGAGCGGTTGACTGTTCGGCTTGGCGCGGCGAGGCTGCCCCCGCCGCCTCATGAGATGGCGGCCCACTCATCCCGGGAGGATGCGATGATCGCCAGGAAAGGGCTGTGCCGCCCATGAAGAACCCCGCCTACATCGTGGGCGCTTTCGAGCACCCGACGCGCAAGGCCGAGGACAAGTCCACCGCGCAGCTGCACGCGGAGGTCGCCTACGGCGCGCTGCAGGATGCGGGCCTCTCCGCCTCCGACATCGACGGCTACTTCTGCGCGGGCGACGCCCCGGGCATGGGCGGCCTCTCCATGCTCGACTACATGGGCCTCACCAAGATCCGCCATTACGACACGACGGAAAGCGGCGGCTCCTCCTACGTCATCCATGTTGGCCATGCGGTCGAGGCGATCATCGCCGGCAAGTGCAACGTGGCGCTGATCACGCTCGCCGGCCGTCCGCGCGCCGAGGGCATGCAGACCGGCACCGCCGTGCGCAGCACGGGCGTGGGCGTCCCCGACGAGCCCTTCGAGCTCCCCTATGCGCGCACCATCGCGACGATGCACGCCAACGTCGCCTCGCGGCACATGTACGAGTTCGGCACGACGTCGGAGCAGCTGGCCTGGGTGAAGGTCGCGGCCTCCACGCACGCGCAGTACAACCCGCATGCGATGCTGCCCAAGGTCGTCACCGTCGAGGACGTCGTGAACTCGCCGATGGTGGCCGATCCGCTGCACCGGCTCGACTGCTGCGTCATCTCCGACGGCGGCGGCGCGCTGATCGTCGCGCGGCCCGAGATCGCCGCCACGCTGAAGCGCCCGAAGGTCGGCGTGAAGGGCTGGGGCGAGGCCTACAAGCACCAGACCGCCGGCGCGATCGACCTCACCTACTCCGCCGCGCGCTTCTCAGGCCCGATGGCCTTCGGCAAGGCGGGCGTGAAGCCGTCGGACATCAAGTACGCCTCGATCTACGACAGCTTCACCATCTCGGTGATCCTGCAGCTCGAGGATCTCGGCTTCTGCGAGAAGGGCAAGGCGGGCGCCTTCGTGCAGGATGGCGGGCTGATCTCCGGCGTGGGCAAGCTGCCCTTTAACACCGACGGCGGCGGGCTCTGCAACAACCACCCGGCCAATCGCGGCGGCATGACCAAGGTCATCGAGGCCGTGCGCCAGTCGCGCGGCGAGGCGCATCCGAAGGTGCAGGTCCCCAACCCCGACCTCGTGCTGGCCAACGGCAAGGGCGGCAGCCTCGGGACGCGGCATGGCTGCGGCACCGTCATCCTGGAGAGGGAGTGAACATCATGGCGACGCAAGCCTTCGACCGTACGCCCCAGGCCCCCGGCGAGACGCCGGACAACAAGCCCGTCCTTGACGGCTACAAGGCGGGGAAATTCCTGCTCGGCAAGTGCAAGGACACGGGCAAGCTCTTCCACTACCCGCGCCACATCTCGCCCTTCACGCTCTCCAGCAATGTGGAGTTCGTCGAGGCCAAAGGCACGGGCGAGATTTACAGCTACAGCGTGGCGCGCGGGAAGGAGCCCTTCTCGGTCGCCTATGTGAAGCTGGATGAGGGGCCTATCGTCCTCACCAACATCATCGAGTGCGACCTCGACAGCCTGAAGGTCGGGCTGAAGGTGAAGCTGAAGTTCAAGGACAGCGACGGCGGCGCCCCGGTGCCGATGTTCGTCCTGGCCTGATCCTTCCGAGCGCCCGGCGGCAGCCCGATGGGGCTGCCGCCGGGCTTTTTTGTGCCCGGAGCATGAATCCATGCATCCGACTATTTCTGGAGCGACGTCATGGCGCGTGCCGTCAACGAAGCCTATTTCCTCGACAGCCAGCTGCGCATGGAGGCCGAGGGCTACCAGCTCGGCCTCGACGGCAAGCCCGGGATGATCCCGGATCCCAATCCGGACCCGGCCAAGCGCAATCCGAAGGGGCTGTTCCACCGCAATGGCGGCCTGGTGGCGATGCGGCGCGTGGAGCTCGCGGAGGACAACCGCATGTTCCGCATCGCCAGCAGCAAGGACCTGAAGTACGGCGGTCTGCCGAACCTGCTGAACTCGCCCTGGTGGATGGAGGAGGACCGCATGCGCCTGCTGCTCGACCGCGCGCGCACGGCGGGCGTGCGGCTCAGCGAGATGGCGCGGCGGCAGCTCGCCCTGCCGATCGCGGATGGCTGGACGGATGCGGACATCATCGTCAGCGTGCATATCCGGCCGCGCCTCGTGATCGCCGCGCATGCCGGGCCCGGGCGCACGGCGGCCGCGGGCGACGACCTCCGCATCATCGCGCCCGAAGCCCCTCACCTCTTCATGGACCAGCTCTACGTACCCGGCCTCGGCAAGCCGGACGGCGATCGCGCCAAGGGCATGGCGAACGCGGGCGCCTGGTTCGATACTGGCACCGCGAAGAGCTTCGATCCGGCGGCGCAGGGCTTCAACCCGCGCTGAGAGATCGGCGGCGCTTCCCTTCGAAAGCGAGACCGAGATGAAGATTCCCGAACTGCCCTTTACCGTCACCGACTGGTCGCAGATGCCGCGCACCGAGCATCCCGGCGAGACGGGCATGGGCTATTGGCGCACGCTCAACATCGGCGATGTCCGCGTGCGGATGGTGGAGTACGGGCCGGGCTATCTGGCCGATCATTGGTGCGACCGCGGCCACATCATCTACGTGATCGAGGGCGAGTTGGATTCCGAGCTGAAGGACGGGCGGAAGAACAAGCTGACGGCAGGGATGAGCTACCAGGTCTCCGATTTCGGCGATTCCCCGCACCGTTCGTCGACGCAGACGGGCGTGAAGCTCTTCATCGTGGATTGATGGCCCAAGGGATGGCGCAGAACATCTACGACCGCGACGAGTTCTTCGCCGGCTACGCGCAGCTGCGGCGCTCGCAGGAGGGGCTGGCCGGCGCGCCGGAATGGCCGTCCCTGCGCGCGCTGCTGCCGGAACTGCACGAGGCGCGGGTGCTGGACCTGGGCTGCGGCTTCGGCTGGTTCTCCCGCTACGCGCGCGAGCGGGGCGCGGCGCAGGTTCTGGGGCTCGAGCTCTCGGAGAAGATGCTGGAGCGCGCGCTGTCGATGGGCTCGGATCCCGCGATCGAATACCGCCGCGCGGACCTGGAGACCGTGGAGCTTCCGGAGGCCGCGTTCGACCTCGCCTTCAGCTCGCTGGCGCTGCACTACATCGCCGATCTGGGCGCGCTGCTCGAAAAGGTCTCGCGCGCGCTGGTGCCGGGCGGATCGCTCGTGGTGTCGATGGAGCACCCGATCTTCATGGCGCCGTCGCGGCCTGGATGGGTGAGCGGCCATGTGTGGCCGATCGATGGCTATTGTCGCGAGGGCGAGCGCGTCACGGGCTGGTTCACGGATGGCGTGGTGAAGCAGCATCGCATGCTGGGGACGACGCTGAACCTGGTGATCGGCGCGGGCCTGCGGCTCACGCATGTCGAGGAGTGGAGCCCGACGCCGGCGCAGATCGCCGTCGAGCCGGCGCTGGAGAAGGAGCTCGAACGTCCGATGTTCGTGCTGATCGCCGCGCGCAAGGGGTGATGGCCCGGGACCGGCTTTCGATCTGCTGGATCCCTGCAGCTTCTCGGCTTCAGCTCATGAAGCTGAAATCCGCCCCGGATTTACTTTCAAGTCGCCTCGAACTCGGCGTAATTCTCCCTCAATAGAAAAATATCAAACGGGGGAAATACATCATGCTGAATGATCCTTCCTTTTACATCCTTGAAGGAACAGTCAAAAAACTGATCGCCTTCAGCGTGGCCGCCCGGTTCCTCCCCCTGGCCAACTCCATCCTCCGCGAGGACGACATCGTCTTCGACAAGAACCATCCCAAATCGGCGGGCCAGCTTGCCTCCTGGAAGGGCGCGACCTTCGGACATGTCCGGTCCGGCGGGACGCGCGTGCACCAGGGCTGGGACTTCTTCGCGATGAGCGGAACGCCCTGCTTCGCGGTCTCCGGCGGCATCGTCTCCAAGGTCTACACGTCGAAGGACTACGGCACCGTGCTCGTCATCCGCCTGCTGGGGCTGCGGAGCGCCTATTCGGAGATCTACGCGGCCTATGCGCATCTCGAGAGCGCGCTGGTCGTCGAGGGGCAGTGGGTGAAGGGCGGCGAGAAGGTGGCCCTGACCGGGCTGAGCGGGAATGCCGGCTCCTATCCCCGCTATCCGCATCTCCACTTCGAGTTCCGGACGATCCCGCGGCCCGGGCTCGGCCTCGCCGGCCGCGTCGACCCGAAGGAGATCTTCGGCGATCCGCAGAACTACCGCCCGGCCGGCTTCATCGAGGACTCGAAGATCGACGTGATCGCGCGGGCCGCCAAGACGGGGTGACCCGACGGGCGCGTCATTCCCCCTGGATGTTGCCGCGCCGGATCACCTCGCCCCACTTCTCGTTCTCGCTGCGCAGAAAGGCCCCGAATTCCTCGCGCGAGTTCCCGCCCGGCACCGCGCCCTGGTCATGCAGCACGCGCGCGATCTCCGGATCCCGTAGCGCGCCCGCGACGGCGCGGTGGAGCGCCACCAGGATCGGCTCCGGCACGCGGGCGGGGGCGACGAAGCCGTGCCAGTTGCTCGCATCCACGCTCGGCAGCCCGAGCTCCGCCATGGTCGGCACGTCGGGAATCCAGGAGAGGCGCTGCGCGGCGCCGACGGCCAGCGGCCGCAGCGTGCCGGCGCGGATATTGGGCAGCAGCACCGGCAGGTCGGCGAAGCCGAGCTGCACCTCGCCCTGGAGGATGGCCGTCGCGAGCAGGCCGCCGCTGCGATAGGAGATGTGCGTGAGGTCGATGCCGGCGGCCGCGCGAAGCTGCTCGGCGGCGAGGTGCGGCATGCTGCCGGGGCCGGTGCTGCCGAAGTTCAGGCGCCCCGGCTCCGCCTTGGCGGCCGCGATGAGCTCGGCCAGCGTGCGATAGGGCAGCGCCGCGGGCACGACGATCGGCTCGGGCACGGAGACGCCGAGGGTGATCGGCGAAAGGTCGCGCAGGGGATCGTAGGGCGTGCCGCGGCCGAGGCGCGGCGCGATGGCGAGGCCGCCCGCGCTGCCCAGGCCGAAGACATAGCCGTCCGGCGCGGCGCGCGCGACGACGTCCACGCCGGTGATGCCGCCGCCGCCGGCCCGGTTGTCCACCACGACCGGCTGGCCGAGCGTGGCGGTGAGGCGCGGCGACAGCACCCGCGCCACGATGTCGCTCGGGCCGCCGGCGGCGAAGGGCACGACCAGGCGGATGGGGCGTGTCGGCCAGGCCTCCTGCGCGGAGACCGCCGTCGCAAGGAGGGGGGCCGTCAGGCCGAGCAGGATCACAAGGGTGGCGCGCAGCTTCATGAATGTTCCTCCGCCGGCTTCAACGAGCCGATCGCTGGTGCGAGTATCGGACAGCGGCCGCGAGGCCGGAAGGGGGAACGCCCCGAGGGGAAAGCCATGAAGATCACGAAGGTCGAGAGCCACATCCACCGCAGCAGCTTCACCTACGGCGCGGGCGGGAACGGCGTCGGCGGCAACCTGCACCTGCGCGGCATGGACACGCTGCTGGTGCGCGTGGAGACCGAGGATGGCCGCCACGGCTGGGGCGAGGCCTTCGGCTTCAACCTCGTGGACACGACGCAGGACGCGCTGGACCGGCTGCTGGCCCCGGCCTGCATCGGGCAGGATGCGGAGGAGATTCCGGCGCTCGGGAAGATGCTGTCCAGGCGCTTCCACAACTTCGGCCGCAACGGGCCGGTGACCTTCGGCATCTCCGGCATCGACATCGCGCTGTGGGACCTGAAGGCGCAGCGCGCGGGACAGCCGCTGCATGCCCTACTCGGACCCGCCGCGCGCAAGCGCGTGCCGGCCTACGCCAGCCTGCTGCGCTACGGCGTCGCCGAGGATGTCGCGCGCAACGTGAAGGAAGCGGTGCGGCGCGGCTATCGCCACATCAAGCTGCACGAGGTGGACCTCGCCTGCATCCGCGCGGCGCGCGATGCCGCGCCGGCGGAGATCCCGCTGATGCTCGACATCAACTGCGTCTGGGACACGGTGGACCAGGCCGTCGCCTTCTGCCGCGCGGTGGAGGGCATGAACGTCCGCTGGGTCGAGGAGCCCACCTGGCCGCCCGAGGATTTCTCCGCTACCGCCGCCGTCCGCGAGGCCGCGAATTGCGGCATCTCGGCCGGCGAGAACGCCGGTGGCCCGCAGGACTTCCGGCATCTCTTCGACGCGCATGCGCTGGATGTCGCGCAGCCCTCCGTGACCAAGGTCGGCGGCATCAGCGCGATGATGGTGGTCGCTGCCATGGCGGAGGAGTCCGGCGTGGAACTCGTGCCGCACTGTCCCTATTTCGGGCCAGGGCTGCTGGCCTCGCTGCACTTTCTCGCGGCGTGCGAGGAGGAGCAGCCGATCGAGATCTACTTCGCCGACCTCGCCGCGCCGCCCTATGGCGACGCGCTGGAGGTGAAGGACGGCTTCATCACCGTGCCGGAGGGGCCGGGGCTGGGCCTTCAGCCAATGCCGGGCAGCCGGTAGAAGCTCGTCGCGGACTTCCAGAAGAGGTCCGCCTTCTCCTCCGCGCTGGCGCCGGACGCGATGCGCTTGAAGGCGTTCCAGCCGGCGGCGTAGCCATAGCCGCCCTTGTCCACGGGAAAATTGCTCTCGAACATGCAGCGGTCCGTGCCGAAGAGCTCGATGCAGCGCTCCATATAAGGCTTCCAGTGCCGCGCGAGGGTCTCGGAGGAGGGCGCCACCGGCTTCTCCTCCAGGCCGAAGCCCGGCAGCCGCATGCCAAGGCCGCCGACCTTCACCATCACGTTCGGGCAGGTCGCGAGCTCCTTCATCGCCTTCGACCACTCCTCAAAGACTTCCGCGCGCC
Source organism: Roseococcus sp. GW821-FHT12F05 (assembly GCF_058806835.1). Classification (NCBI taxonomy): domain Bacteria; kingdom Pseudomonadati; phylum Pseudomonadota; class Alphaproteobacteria; order Acetobacterales; family Roseomonadaceae; genus Roseococcus; species Roseococcus sp. GW821-FHT12F05. The sequence continues at coordinate 420,989 of NZ_JBXAQB010000004.1, read as the reverse complement.
GCCCCTCGAAGCGGCCGATGCCGAGCACGCCGCCACAATGGTCGAGCACGATCTGCGTGTCAGGAAAGGCCCGTGCCAGCGAGACGAGCCGCGGGATCTGCGGAAAATACAGCCAGGCGTCGTAGGAGAGGCCGAGCGGCGCGAGATGCGCGAAGCCCGCGCGGAATTCCGCGCTGTCCAGCATGTCCTCGGCGGGCTGGTAGGCGGGATTCATCAGGTGCGGATCGGGATCCCAGGTGGCGATGTGGCGGATGCCGCGGAAGCGGTCGCCGCCAGCGCGGATATGCGCTTCCAGCACCGCCTTCACCGCATCGCCCAGTCGCAGGTCGGCGAAGCCCACGATGCCCGCGCAGACGCGGATGTCGCCATAGATGCCGCTCGCGCACATCGCGGCGACGCCATTGGCGAACTCCGTCTCGCCGACCGGCTTCATCGCCTCCGGCCCGGCGGCGCGGTGCATGGCGCGGGCCTGCACCAGCACCGTCGCGCGCACGTCGTGGCCGGTGCGGATGTCGGCGAGGATGTCGTCCAGCAGGTAGCGCCAGCCCTCGCGATCCCAGAGGTGGTGATGCGGATCCACGATGAGCTGGCCGGGGTCGAGGATCTCCTCCCGGTTCGTGGCCAGCCAGTCCTCGCGGACGGGGATGTAGTGCTGATGCGTGGCGGTGCTCATGGACGCTCCAGGTGTTTTCTGAGTCGAAGGTTAGGCCCGTTGCCGGCCGCGGCGAAGCGGCCTATCGCTGAATGCGGACGGAAGCGTAAGGAATTCGCATGCGTGTCACGCGGCGACGAACGGCTGTGCTCGCGACGCTGCTCCCCATCGGCCTCGCGACCCCCGCGATCGCGCAGGGCCATTGGCCCGCGCGCCCCGTGCGCTTCCTGGTCCCCTTCCCGCCCGGCGGCAGCAACGATGCCCTCGCGCGGCCGCTCGCCGATGCGCTGGGCCGCATGCTGGGGCAGCCCTTCGTCATCGAGAACCGCGGCGGCGCCGGCAGCACCATCGGCACGGCGGAGCTCGTGCGCGCGCCGGCGGACGGCAGCACGGTGATGCTCACCTCCTCGACCTTCGCGACCTCGGCGGCGACGCAGCGCACGCCCTACGACGCCATCGGCGACATCGAGACGGTGGCGTTGGTCGCGACCTCGCCGCTCTGCATCCTGGCCTCGCCGGGCTTTACGCCGAACACGGCGGCGGAAGCGGTCGCCTATATCCGCGCGCATCCGGGCGAGGTGCATTACGGCTCCTCCGGACCAGGCAGCATCGGGCATCTGTCGGGCGCGCTCTTCGCGCTGCGCGCGGGGCGGCTCGACATGGTGCATGTGCCCTATCGCGGCACGGGCGCCGTGCTGAACGACATGGTGGCGGGCACCATCGCGCTCACCTTCACGACGGTGACGGCGGCCGCCGGGCTCATCGCCTCGGGCCGCATCAAGCTGATCGGCTGGACGATGGAGCAGGTGCCGGCAAGCGGCCCGCCGGCGCCGACCCCCGCGCAATCCGGCCTGCCGGACTACGAGGCCAGCATCTGGTGGGGCGTGCTGGCACGCCGCGGCCTCCCCGCGCCCATCGCCGCGCGGCTGCATGCCGCCGTGCAGGCGGCGCTCGGCGAGGGCCGTCTTGCCGCCAACATGGCGCAGGAGGGCGCGGAGCCTTCGCGCCTCTCGCAGGCCGACAGCGAAATATTCATCCAGGCCGACCTCGCGCGCTGGCGCGAGCTGGCCGTCAGCGAAAACATCCGGGTGGAGTGAGACCATGGGACCGAGATTCTCGGGAAAGATCGTGCTGATCACGGGCGCGGGCTCGGTGGGGCCCGGCTGGGGCAACGGCCGCGCCGCCGCCGTGGGCTTCGCGCGCGAGGGCGCCATCGTCATCGGCGCCGATCGCGAGCTGGGCCCGATGAACGAGACGGCCGAGCGCATCGGCGATTTCGGCGGCCAGTTCATCCCCGTCACCTGCAACGTCACCGACGGCGCGGCCGTGGCCGCGATGGTCGCCGAGGCGAAGGAACGCTTCGGCCGCATCGACATCCTCGTCAACAACGTCGGTGGCTCCGCGGCCGGCGGGCCGGTCGAGATGAGCGAGGAGGTGTGGGACGTGCAGATCGACACCAACCTCAAGAGCGTCTTCCTCACCTGCAAGCACGTGATCCCGATCATGGAGGCGCAGGGCGGCGGCGCGATCGTGAACATGGCCTCCACCTCCGGCATCCGCTTCACGGGCTCGGCGCAGGTGGCCTATGCGGCGTCCAAGGCGGCGGTGATCCAGTTCTCCAAGGTGGTTGCGGTGCAGTATGCGGCGCGCGGCATCCGCGTGAACACCGTGGTGCCGGGGCAGATGCACACGCCGATGGTGGAGGTGCGCCTCGCCGGCCAGCGCACCGGCGGCGACGTGGAGGCGCTGATCAAACAACGCGTCGCGCGCATTCCGATGGGCTGGGCGGGCGATGGGCGCGACACGGCGAATGCGGTGATGTTCCTCGCTTCCGACGAGGCGCGCTTCATCACGGGAACGGAGCTGGTGGTGGATGGCGGCATGTCCGTCCGCTGCGGGTGATGCGCCCCATGGCCGATACGTGACAGACACGACATAAACTTCCATTCCATGCGATAGAGCCGCGATCGCGGCTGGTCATGTTCCGCTCGCCCGCCGGGAAGGCCCCGGTAAGGAAAGCGAAGGGAATGCCCATGATCCGCAAGACTCTGATGGCCGCCGTGCTGCTCGCCGGAACCGCCGCCCTCGCCGCGCCGGCCCAGGCCGTGCTCAGCGGCAACGGCCCGGTGCTGCAGGGCATCAACCTGAACGGCATGCGCATGAATGGCCTGGAGCTCAACGGCCCCGTGCTCAATGGGCCCGTCCTGCAAGGCGTCGTCCTCAACGGCTCCGTTACCGAGGCGGCCCGGCCCGCGGCGATCGGCATCGTGCTGCCCTCCGGCGAGCATATCACCGACCGCTGAGGCGCCCGTCCGATGCTCCGCCTCCTGTTGCTGGCGCTACTGGCGTCGGGTCCCGCGCTCGGCCAGGTCCGGCTGCTCGGGCTGGCGGCCGAGGGCGGGGACTTCCGCGCGGAGCTCTCGGACGGCCGCGTCCTCCGCGGCGCCGACCTGGTCGGCGCCGTCCTGCAATTCGGCAGCGCCGAGATCCGCCTCGAGGCCGCCCGCCGCGACGAGGGCGTGCCCGGCGCGCGGCCTGACGCGCCCGTGGACGACGTCTGGCTCTTCCGCATGTCCGTCCGCGCGCCGGGCGGCGAATGGGGCGAGTTCTGCGGCGCCGACCCGCAGGGCGAGCATCTCGGCATGGTCTATCCCGGGGAGGATGGCACGCTGCGGCTGACCTGCTCGGGCGGCGCCATCGGCAAGTGCATCCGCTTCGGCTACCGGCCCTGGGCGCGAAGCGCCGGGGGCGTGCCGCTGGCCCCCTACCACGCCGCCTGCGTGAACCTGATCCGCGCCGCCTATGGCGGCCCGGACCGGGCCTGGACGCGCAACGGCATGCGCGTCGACGTCTACGACCATATCGGCATCCAGCATCCCGCCAACGAGCCGGACGCCGCCTTCGAGGCGGGATGGACGCCGGAGGGAGCGGTCTGCGTCGCGCATGTTCGCGTGCCCGAGAACGGCTCGCTCGCCGATGTCGCGGCCGCCGCCCCGTCGCTCGCCGGGCGCACGGGCGAGGGCTGCACGGAGGAGCGCGCGGTGACGCTCGGCGCGCTCGTCCTCAACCGCTCCGCGCCGCGGTGACGGAACAGTCCATATAAGGAATGAACGGGCGGGGCCTGTTCAACGAGACCGATCCATCCCAATCTGCGATAGCTTCGCAGCCGAGGGATTCCCGCATGACCCACCGACGCCTGGACGGCCGCGTCGCCATCGTCACCGGCGCCGGCTCGGTCGGTCCCGGCTGGGGCAACGGCCGCGCCACCGCGGTGCTCTTCGCGCGCGAGGGCGCGACCGTCATCGTCGCCGACCGCGACCTGGCCGCCGCCGAGGACACCGCTGTTCTCATCCGCGAGGAGGGCGGCGCCTGCCTTGTCGCCGAGCTCGACGTGCTGGACCTCGCCGCCACCGAGGCGCTGGCCGCGCGCTGCGAACAGAGCTACGGCGGCATCGACATCCTGCATTGCAATGTCGGCCAGGGCCTGCGCGGCGGGCCGCTGGAGATGAGCGTGGAGCAGTTCCGCGCGCAGCTCGACATCAACGTCACATCGGTGTTCATCGGCTGCAAGGCGGTGCTGCCGGCCATGCTCCGCCGCGGCAAGGGCGTGATCACCACCGTGGGCTCCATCGGCGGGCTGCGGCATCTCGGGCACGACCCTGTCGGCTACTCCGCCGGCAAGGCCGCGCTGGTGCAGTTCACGCGCCAGATCGCTGCGCAATACGGGCGCCAGGGCATCCGCGCCAACACCATCATCCCCGGCATGATCGACACGCCGCTGCTGCAGGAGCGCGTGGTGAAGTCCGGCCATCGCGGCGACCTCGCGGCGCTGCAGGAGGAGGCGCGCCAGCGCGTGCCGCTCGGCCATCGCGGCACCGCCTGGGACGTCGCCCACGCCGCGCTCTACCTCGCGTCCGACGACGCCGGCTACGTCACGGGAACCGAGCTGCTGGTCGATGGCGGCTTCATGACCCGCACCGTCTGATCGAAAGAATCCCCATGTCCAAGCCCCGCCTTCTGCTCATCCACGCCTTCAGCCTCGCCGAGGGCGCCGCCTATCACGTGCGGCCCTTCTCCGGCGAGAAGGAGAAGGTGCTGATGAACTACGACAAGCTTTCGCACCTGCTCGACACCGTGGAATGGGACCTGCATCCCGGCGCCCCCTCCACCCACGGCAACTGGCCCGTCGAGACGCGCGAGGAGTTCATGAGCGTCGGCTTCAACCGGCTGAAGATCGTCCGCGAGGCCTGCGAGAGCGGCAAGTACGATGCCATCGTCCTCCTCGGCGGCGGCGATCCCGGCTTCGACGAGGCGCGCGAGATCGGCGTGAAGCACGGCGTGGCCATTACCGCCTGCGCCCATGCGCAGATGGTCGCCGCCCTCTCGCTTGGGTCGAAGTTCTCCATCATCGACATCTCCGAGGCGCACAACATGCAGATGGCGGTGCTCGTCACGCGCTACGGCATGGCGAGCCGCTGCGCCTCCATCCGCAACATCGACTACCCCCTGCCCCGCCCGCCCTACACCCATCCCCACACCGTCTCCGGCGAGAAGGACAAGTGGGAGAAGGGCGAGACATCCGGCATGCTCGAGGAAGCCGTCGCCCACGCCGTCGAGGCCATCCAGGAGGACGGCGCGGAAGTCCTCATTATCGGCTGCTCCGGTGCCTACTGGCTCTGCGAGCCGCTGCGCGACCGGCTGGGGGAGATGGGGTGGAAGATCCCCGTGCTGGAAGGCTACCGCTGCGCGATCCAGGCGGCGCGGAACATGGCGGAACTGAAGGTCACGGCCAGTGCGCTTGCATTCCCGAGCGACAATCCGATCAAAATCCGCCGTAGAAAGCTCGTCGCAGCAGATTGAGAGGGCTTCGCCCCCTCAAACTCCCCCAGCAGGAAACTCAGTTTCCTGCACCTTCGATCACAGGGAACCACCATGAAGATCACGCGCCGCGCCATCCTGGGCACCACACTCGCCACGCCCGCCCTCGCGCAAAGCGACTGGCCCTCGCGCGTCATCCGCATCATCGTGCCGCGCGCCCCCGGCGGCGGCTCCGACATCACCGCACGCCTGCTCGCGCCCGGCGTCAGCGCGAAGCTCGGCCAGACCATCGTCGTCGAGAACCGGCCGGACGCCACCGCCATCGTCGGCGCCGAGCTCGTCGCGCAGTCGCGGCCCGACGGCTACACCATCTACGTCGCGGACAACTCCTTCTACTTCAACCCCTCCATCCAGCCGCGGCTGCCCTACGACACCATCCGCGACTTCTCCTGCGTCACCATGCTCGCCGACGCGCCCGTTGTGCTCCAGACCAAGGCCGACTACGCCGCGAAGACCCTGCCCGAGCTCATCGCCAAGGCGAAGGCCGAGCCCGGCCGCCTTGCCTACGCCTCCGGCGGCATCGGCGCCTCCACCCACTTCGCCGGCGTCCTCTTCGCGCTCCAGGCCGGCATCGACATCGTGCACGTGCCCTACCGCTCCTCCGGCCCGGCCATGACGGCGCTGCTCGGCGGCGAGGTGCAGATGAACTTCGGCGGCTTCGCCTCGGCCACGCAGCTCATCAACGCCGGCACGGTGCGCGGCCTCGCCAAGACGACCGAGGGCGGCATGGACTCCGTCCCGACCTTCGCCGCGGCCGGCCTCGATGGCGTGGACGTCGCGAGCGTCTGGGGCCTGCACATGGCCGCCGGCACGCCGCTCGCCATCCGCCGCCGCCTGCGCGACGCCTTCGCCGAGGTGATGGCCGAGCCCGCCATGGCGCGGCGCCTGGTGGAGATGGGCTACCGCACCATCGCCAGCACGCCCGAGGAACACGAGCGCCAGACCGCCGAGATCGTCAACAAGTGGATCGACATCAGCAAGCGGATCGACCTGAACAAGTAGATCAGTTGGCGGTCCCGAAGATCGGGTGGATCACGCGGTCACCCACGCGCAGGTTCAGCCGCTCCGCCGTGCCGCCCTGGATCTCGATGGTGGCCCGGACCGGGCCGCGGCTGTCGATCGTGGCGAGGCTCTGCGGCACCGCGCGCTCGTGGATGCGGTGGATGCGGCCGTCGGCCGCGACGAAGAGCATGTCGAGCGGGATGAGCGTGTTGCGCATCCACATGCTGCTCTCGCGCGGCGCGCCCCAGTCGAAGAGCATGGCATCGTCGGGCGCCATGCTGGTGCGGAACATCATCCCGACCATCTGCTCGTTCGGCCCGAGCGCCATCTCCGTGTGGAAGACGTGGCGCGTCCCGTCGCGGGTGACGACGACGAGGTCCTCGGTGCGCAGCTTCGGCTGCGGCTGGTTCACGCCGGGCTGCGCTTGAACCGCAGCCGGAGCCAGGAGGGTGCCGAGGAGGAGGAGGCGTCGCTTCATGGCGGCGATCATGCCACAGCTCCCAGGGCTTCGGGCAGGGTGCCCCGGATGAGATCGGCGACAGCTTTTCCGACCGGCCCCTCGCGCGGGGCGTCGGCCATGGTGGTGAACCAGTGCTCGGGCGGATTGCGGCCGGCGGCACGGTTGAAGGTGAGCCGGCGCAGCACCTCCTCGGCCTCCTGCGGCAGGCGGTCCGGGATATCAAGGCCGTTCATGACCGCCCAGTTCCGCGCCCAGCAGCGCGCGACCGTCCAGGGGTTGTAGCCCCCTCCCCCCAGCAGCAGGAATCGCGGCGCCGCCCGGCAGACGGCGCCGACGAAGCCCGCATGGGCGTTGTTGGAGAGGGAAAGCTTCGCCAGCGGATCCTCCTCCAGCGCGTCGGCGCCGCATTGCAGCATGATCGCCTCGGGGCGGAGGCGGTCGATCAGCGGGAGCACCACGCCCTCCAGCAGCGCCCGCATCTCCGTGTCGTTGAAGCCCTGCGGCACGGGCAGGTTCAGCGCGTGATCAGCCACATGCGCCCGGCCGGAGAAGGGCCAACGCCCAGCCTCGTGGATGGAGAGGGTGGTGACGCGAGGCTCGTCGGCGAAGGCGATCTCCACCCCGTCGCCGTGATGCGCGTCGATGTCGAGGTAGAGGATTCGCGTCAGCCCGGCATCGAGCCAGGTCAGCAGGCCCAGCACCGCGTCGTTCACGTAGCAGAAGCCGCTGGCTCGCGCCCGCTGGCCGTGATGCGTGCCGCCGCCGGGGACATGGATGATCCCCCCGTCATCGGTCGTGATCCGCGCCGCGAGCATCACCCCACCGGCGCTGGTGGCGGGTCGCCGGAACACCTCGCGATAGACCGGGTTGCCGTCGGCGCCGATGCGGTAGAGCTCGCGGTCCTCGGGCGCCACGGTTTGCGTGGCCTCGGCGCGGTGCAGGGCGGCGATATAGGCGGGGTCGTGGAAGCGGCAGAGCTCGTCCGGGCTTGCCATCGGGCTGTCGAGGTAGCGCGCGGGGTCGATCCAGCCCATGGCTCGGATCAGGTCCAGCGTGGTGGAGACGCGGGGGATGGCGAGCGGGTGCTTGGGCCCATAGGTGGAGCCCCGGTAGATCTCGGAACCGATCAGCAGGGGCTCGGGCAAGCGGCCTCCATGAACTAATTCACAGGCAGCAACCAAAGCGGCGCTGCGCACTTCTTCGCGATATGGAAATAAGCCACGTCTTCGCAAGAATAGCCCAGCGCTCCTCCTACGAATCGGGGCGCCCCTGGGCCTTCATGCTCGCCCTCGCCGTGGTCATCCTGTGGGCTGTGACCGGCCCACTCTTCGACTACAGCGACACCTGGCAGCTGGTGATCAACACCGGCACCACGGTGATCACCTTCCTGATGGTCTTCCTCATCCAGAACGCCCAGAACCGCGACACCCAGGCGATCCAGCTCAAGCTGGACGAGCTGATCCGCGCGACCGAGGGTGCCCACAACCGCCTGATGGCGCTGGAGAACCAGAGCGAGGAGACCCTCGCCGAGGTGAAGGCCGAGCTGGCCGACGCCTGCGACGAGGAGCCGCGCCGGCCGGAGCCGTCTCAGGCCCGCTGATCAGGCCCTTTGGGGCATCGCCGTCGGAATGATCGTCCGCACGAGGCTCGCATCCAGCTCCTCGTACTTGTGGTAGCCGATGGTCTCGTAGAGCTCGGCGCGGGTCTGCATGCGATCCACGGCGTTCTGGGCGCCGCCGTCCCTGGCGATCTGGCCGTAGAGCTGCTCCCAGGCCTTGGCCGCGACGCGCAGGTGCGAGACGGGCCAGATCACCATCGAGTAGCCGAAGGACTGGAACTCCTCCGCCGTCAGGAAGGGCGTGCGGCCGAACTCCGTCATGTTGGCGAGCAGCTTCACGCCGGGCATGCGCGCGGCGAATTCCTTGAACATCTCGGGCGTGTTCAGCGCCTCCGGGAAGATCGCGTCGGCGCCGGCCTCCATATAGGCCTTGCCGCGCGCCACGGCGCCCTCCATGCCCTCGCTGGCCGCCGCGTCGGTGCGGGCGATGATGTAGAGATGGCGCCGCGCCTTGCGGGCAGCCGCGACCTTGGCGCACATCTCGTCCACGCTCGCCAGCTTCTTGTCGTTGAGGTGGCCACACTTCTTGGGCAGCAGCTGGTCCTCCAGCTGCACCGCGGCGCCGCCCGCATCCTCGAAGGAGCGGACCATGTGCATGACGTTCAGCGCCTCGCCATAGCCCGTGTCACCGTCCACCAGCAGCGGCAGGTTGGTCGAGCGGGAGACCTGGCGGACGAAGAAGCAGACATCCTCGATGGTGATCATGCCGAGATCCGGCAGGCCCATCGTGGCGGACATGGCCGCGCCCGAGAGGTAGAGCGCCTCGAAGCCGTGCTTCTTGGCGACGAGGCCGGCGAGGCCAAGATGGGCGCCGGGCATCCGCAGAATCTCGGGGCGCTCGAGCAGGGCGCGGAAGCGCTCGCCGGCGGGGATGGTGGGGAGGTCGGCGCCGATCACGTAGGGCATGGGAAACTCCGGGGCATCAGGTGCGGGGACTGCGCGCCACGACCGCCCGGGCGTGGCCTATCGACCTCCATGTTTACGGCGTGGCGGCGGGATGGGAAAGGCCACGCGACCGGCCTGGTCGTCCGTCACCTGACGCTTGCGGTCAGGCTTCGGCTCAAGATGCGCGCCCGGCCGTTCGAGATGTGGAACTCGTAGGTGCCCGCTTGGTCCGCATCCAGGATGACGGCGGTCCGCGTCTGCAATTCCCGTTGTCCGCCGCCGGGCCACTCGATCCCGTCCCGGTCGTAGACGCGACCGTCTTCCCAGATCGAATGATGCGCCTCCGCGACAGCGTCGTTGACGTCGGTCACGTGCCGGCTATTGAGGAAAAAGACGACGTTCAGGCCGTTGCGTCCGGCTCTCAAGACGCATCGGAAGTGCATCGTCCCGCGCCCGGGCGTCGCGACGCAGTCGACACTGGTGCCGTCAGTCCTCTGAAAGACCTGCGCGGAGGGTCCTACGACGATCTGCGTCTCTTCCGCCTTCGCCGGCGTGGCCAGGAACAGGACCAGAATATTGGCCCAGACGGCCCAACGGAGACCGGCATGGCCGGGGGCACGGCGACGGGATGCTGCGGTCATATTGCTCGCTTTCTCGGCCGGGCGCGGCAACACTAGTTGTGTCCTTCTCGCAGGACAAGTCTTCACCGGGTTCAGCGGAAGAAGAGAAAGGTGCAGAGGACGAAGAGCGGGATCAGAATCATCATGGCCCAGGCGCAGTATCCGAAGAAGGAGGGCATGCGGAATCCGCTCTCCTCGACGATCGCCTTGACCATGAAGTTGGGCGCGTTGCCGATATAGGAGTTGGCGCCCATGAAGACCGAGCCGGCGGAAATGGCGGCCAGGGTAGCGGCCTCGGGGCCCATCAGATGCACGGCGTCGCCGCCGGCGAGGTTGAAGAAGACGAGGTAGGTCGGCGCGTTGTCGAGGAAGCTCGACAGCACGCCGGACATCCAGAAGAAGACCCAGGGGATCGTCTCGCCGGCGCCGTCGGTGGTGAGCGCCACCAGCGGCGCCGCGGAGCCGTCCGGCCCGGCCTTCAGGATCGCCAGCACCGGTGCCATGCAGACGAAGATGGCCGCGAAGAGCTTTGCGACCTCCGCCATGGCGCCCCAGGCGAAGCCGTTTTCCTCGCGCAGCGCGGCTGGTGTCATGCGGAGGGACACCACGGTGACCAGGACGAAGAGCGCGATTCCGGTAAGCCGCTCGATGCCGATGTGCTGGCCCAGCAGCACGATCTCGCCCGGCCGCCAGATGCCCTGCATGAGCACGCCGAAGACGACCACCGATATCAGGAAGATGTTGGAGCCACCCTCGATGCGCAGCTGCTCGCGGGGTGCGGTGTCGGGCTCGCGCGGCGCCTCGCGGGCGTAGAGGAGGCTGTCGAGCGTGTAGTAGAGGCCGAGCAGCACCGCCACGCAGAAGAGGAAGGGCGGGAAGAGGTGGACCGTCGGCCAGAAGAAGGACACGCCCTGGAGGAAGCCGAGATAGAGCGGCGGATCGCCGATCGGCGTCAGGCTGCCGCCGATATTGGCCACCAGGAAGATGAAGAAGACGAAGGTGTGCGTCTTGCGGCTGCGCTGCGCATTGGCGCGCAGCACGGGGCGGATCAGCAGCATGGAGGCGCCGGTCGTGCCCATCACGCTCGCCAGCAGCGTGCCGATGGCCAGCAGCACGGTGTTGGTCAGCGGCGTGCCGGTGAGCGTGCCGCGCAGCAGCACCCCGCCGCCCGTGGTGTAGAGGGCGGTGAGCAGCGCCAGGAAGGGCAGGTACTCCTGCAGCGCCACATGCGCGACCTCGTCCCCGGCCGCGCCGATCCCATGGGTCAGCGCGAAGGGCAACAGGAAGGCCAGGCCCCAGAAGGCGGCCACCTTGCCGTAATGGTGATGCCAGAGGGGCGGCGCCAGGATCGGCATCAGCGCGATGGAGAGCAGGATTCCGGCGAAGGGCAGGCCCCAGGCCAGGCCGAGCCCCGATCCGTCGAGGCCCTCGGCCGCCGCCGCGGGCCAGGCGAGGCAGGCCAGGAGCGAAACCAGGGCACCGCGCGAAAGGATCGTCCCCACCATCCCATGGCTTTTCCGGAATTCCGCCGCCCCGTCAACCGAGCGCCGGGGGGTTTGCAGGCGCGGGGTCCGACGCCTAATAACGGAGCATCTGGCGGAGTATCCTCATGGAAATGTCTGGCGAGCGGCTCATCGCCGCGCCGCGCGAGCAGGTCTGGCACGCGCTCAACGATCCCGAGGCCCTGAAGGCCGCGATTCCCGGCTGCGAGGCGCTCGACAAGGTCTCCGACACCGATCTGACGGCGCGCGTGGCCATCAAGATCGGCCCGATGGCGGCCAAGTTCTCGGCCAAGGTGAAGCTCGAGAACCTGAACCCGCCCGAGAGCTACACCATTTCCGGCGAGGGCAATGGCGGCGCCATGGGCTTCGCCAAGGGCGGCGCGGACGTGGCGCTCACAGCCACGAGCCCCACCGAGACGCTGCTGAAATACGAGGTGAAGGCCCAGGTCGGCGGCAAGATGGCGCAGCTCGGCGCGCGGCTGATCGACAGCACCGCCAAGCAGATGGCCGATCAGTTCTTCGACCGCTTCGCCGCGGCCCTGGCGCCCGCCCCCGCGGCGGCCGCCGCCGAGCCCGGCGCGCCCGCGGCCCGTGCCCCGGCCCCTGCGCCGGCCCCGGCCGCCATCTCGGTCTTCTCCCTCATCCCCACGGAGTATGCGGGCATGCCCATCATCGCCTGGCTCGGCTTCGGCGCCATGGCTGTGGTGCTGTATCTGCTGTTCCTGTCCTCGTGAGCGGCCTGCCGGCTGCCGCGGCGAAAGCCGCGCCAGCGGACGTCGCGGCCACCGCCGCGATGCTGGCCGCGGGCGGCTACGTGGCGGACACGGCGCTCGCGACCACGGTCCACCTGGCGCTGCGCATGGGCCGGCCGCTCTTCCTCGAGGGCGAGCCGGGCACCGGCAAGACCGAGATCGCCAAGGTGCTGGCGGCGCAGCTGCCGCGGCACCTCGTGCGGCTGCAATGCTATGACGGGATGGACCTCTCGGCCGCGGCCTATGAGTGGAACCACGCGCGGCAGCTGATGGCGATCCGGCTGGCCGAGGCCTCGGGCGCGGTGGCCGACATCGAAAGCTCCATCTACGACCGGCGCTACCTGGAGGCGCGGCCGCTGCTCCAGGCGCTGGAGGGCGAGCCGGCGGTGCTGCTCATCGACGAGCTGGACCGGGCCGATGAACCTTTCGAGGCGTTTCTTCTCGAGGTCCTGGCGGATTTCCAGATCACCGTGCCGGAGCTGGGCACGCTGAAGGCGGCCACGCCGCCGGTGGTGATCATCACCTCCAACCGTACGCGCGAGGTGCATGACGCCATCCGCCGGCGCTGCCTCTACCATTGGGTGGACTACCCCGACGCTAGCAGGGAGAAGGCCATCCTGGCCTTGCGGGCCCCGCATGTCGGCGCGCAGCTCTCCGCGCAGGTCGTGGCCTTCGTGCAGCGGCTGCGCACGGGCGACTACTTCAAGCTGCCGGGGGTCGCCGAGACCATCGACTGGGCCAATGCCCTGGCCGCGCTCGACGCGCGCGAGCTGGAGACGGGCGCGGTGGATGCCACGCTCGGCGTGCTGCTGAAGTACCAGGACGACATCGCCAAGCTGAAGGGCGAGGAGGCGGCGCGCCTGGTCGCGGAAGCCCGCGATGTCGCCCAGCGCGCGGAACCGCGCGACGCGGCGTGATCCCGCCGAAGGAGGCCCTCAGCGAGGCCGCGCAGCGCACCTTCGGCAGCCCGCTCCTGCCGCGCGACCGCCCCTCTGCCGAGGCCTTCGCCCCCAACCTGCTCGCCTTCATCCGTCTGCTGCGTCGCGTCGGGCTCCAGGTCGGGCCGGGTGACGCGCTGGCCGCGGCCGAGGCGCTGACCCTCACCGGCATCGAGACCCGCGCCACCGTCCGCGCCGCGCTCGCCGCCACGCTGCTGCGCAAGCGCGAGCAGGCGGAGCTCTTCGACGCCGCCTTCGCGCTCTTCTGGCGCGATCCCGAGAAGGGCGCGACCGAAGCCGCCTTCGCCATGCTGGAGGAGCAGAAGACTCCCCCGAAGCCCAAGGCCGGCGACCGTCGCATGGCCGAGGCCATGGCCGGCGACCGGCCCCGCCCGCCGGCCCCGCCGTCGGAGCAGCAGCCTCCCCAGCTCGACGCGGCCATGACCGTCTCCGAGCGCGAGCGCCTCCAGCAGATGGATTTCGAGGCGATGGGGGCCGTGGAGATCGCCCAGGCCAAGCAGGAGATCCGCCGCCTCGTCCTGCCGCTCGACGAGAGGCCGACGCGGCGCTTCCGCACCGACCCGCTGGGGCCGCGGGTGGACCTCAAGGCGACCATCCGTGCCGGCTCACGAAGCGGGGGGGAACTGGTGAAGATCCTGCGCCGGCGGCGGGTGGTGCGGCCGCCGCCGCTGGTGGCCATCTGCGACATCTCCGGCAGCATGGCGCGCTACGCGCAGGTGCTGCTGCACTTCCTCCACGCCGTCACCAACGACCGCGAGCGCGTGCACAGCTTCCTTTTCGGCACGCGGCTCTCCAACATCACGCGCCAGCTCAAGCACCGCGACCCCGAGATCGCCTTCGAGATGGTGGCGCATATGGTGCCGGACTGGTCGGGCGGCACGCGCATCGGCGAGGCGCTGGAGCGCTTCAACCAGGACTGGGCGCGGCGGGTGCTGGGCCAGGGCGCGGTGGTGCTGCTCATCACCGACGGGCTGGACCGCGAGGGCGGGCGCGGCCTCGCCGAGGCGACCGATCGCCTGAAACGCTCCTGCCGGAGACTGATCTGGCTGAACCCCCTGTTGCGCTATGCGGGGTTCCAACCCAAATCCCAGGGCATCCGCGCGATGCTGCCGCATGTGCACGAGTTCCGCCCCGTGCATAATCTGGCCAGCCTGCGACAATTGATCGACGCGCTGGGGGAAAGGACACGCCGATGAGCGAGGACATTCTGGGCACCGCCGCCGCCTGGGCCGCCGAGGGCGAGCAGGTCGCGCTGGCGACCGTGGTCGAGACCTGGGGCAGCAGCCCCCGCCCCGCCGGCTCCATGCTGGCCGTCACCGCCTCGGGGCGGATGGCCGGCTCGGTGTCGGGCGGCTGCATCGAGGGCGCGGTGGCCGACGTCGCGAAGCAGACCATGCAGGACGGCAAGCCGCAGCTGCTGGACTTCGGCATCAGCGACGAGCGCGCCTGGGAGGTCGGGCTGGCCTGCGGCGGCAAGCTGAAGGTCTTCGTGGAGAAGCTCGGTTGACGCCCGAGCATCTGGCGCGGCTGCGCAAGGCACAGGCGGCGCTGACGCCGATCGCGCTGCTGACCAAGCTGAGCGACGGCACGCAGTTTCTGTTCCCGGAAGACGCCGTGCCCGGCGCTCTGGCCGAGGCTGCGGAAAAGGTGCTGTTCGACGACAAGGCCGCCAACGTCACGCTGGACGGCGAGGCCTGGTTCATCCAGCCGCACAACCCGCCGCTGCGCATGATCGTGGTCGGCGCCGTGCATGTGGCGCAGACGCTAGCGCCCATGGCGGCCGAGTGCGGCTTCGCCGTCACCGTGGTGGATCCGCGGCGCGCCTTCGCCTCAGAGGAGCGCTTCAGCAACGTCACGCTCAACCACGAATGGCCTGACGAGGCGATGGAAGCCCTGGCGCCGGACACGCGCACGGCCGTCATCACCCTCACCCACGACCCGAAGCTGGACGACCCCGCGCTCGACGTCGCGCTGAAGAGCAAGGCCTTCTACATCGGCGCACTGGGCAGCCGGCGCACGCATGCGAAGCGCGCGGACCGGCTCAAGGCGCTCGGCCATGACGATGCCGATATCGCGCGCATCGCGGCCCCCATCGGCCTCGACATCGGCGCCATCACCGCGCCGGAGATCGCGCTCTCCATCCTGGGCCAGGTCGTCGCCCGCCGGCGCGGCAAGTGAATTTCGGGCCGACGCCGCTGGACGAGGCGGAGGGCGCGATCCTCGCGCATTCCATCCGCCTCAGGGAGCGCGCGTTGAAGAAGGGCACGGTGCTCGACCATGCCGCCATCGCCGCGCTGCGCGCCGAAGGCCACGCCCAGGTCATCGCCGCCCGGCTCGACCGCGACGACGTGCCCGAGGACGAGGCCGCCCGCCGCGTGGGCGAGGCGATGGAGACGCCGTTCGTCGCGCGCACGCGTGCCTCGACGGGCCGCGTGAACCTGATCGCGGAATCGTCAGGGCTGCTGGTGCTCGACGCGCCGACGATCGACCGGCTGAACGCGCTGGACGAGAGCCTCACCATCGCGACGCTGCCGAACTACAGCATGGTCCAGCCGAAGGAGATGCTGGCCACCATCAAGGTCATCCCCTTCGCCGTGCCCGGCACCGCGCTATCAGTGGCCGAGGCGCTGCTGAAGAAGCAGCGCGTGCTCTCCGTGCATCCCTTCCGCCCGCTCAAGGTCGGCCTCGTGCTGACGGAGCTCCAGGGCATGAAGGAGAGCGTGATGACGAGCGCGATCGAGATCACCGCCGCGCGCGTCGAGGCGCTGATGGGCGCGCTGCTCCCGGTCGAGCGCGCGCGCCACGAGGCCGCCGCGACCGCCGAGGCGCTGAAGCGCCTGCTGCGCCAGGGCGCGGAGATGCTGCTGATCATGGGCGCCTCGGCCACCATCGACCGGCGCGACGTGGGCCCCGCCGCCATCGTGCGCGCGGGCGGACGGATCGAGCATTTCGGGATGCCGGTGGATCCGGGCAACCTCATCTGCCTGGGCGCGGTCGGCGACGTTCCCGCCCTGGTGCTGCCGGGCTGCGCGCGCAGCCCCAAGGTGAACGGCTTCGACTGGGTGCTGCAGCGGCTCTTCGCCGGCGTGCCCGTGACCTCGCGCGACGTGATGGCGATGGGCGTGGGGGGCCTCCTCAAGGAGATCGAGACGCGCCCCCTGCCCCGCGCCAAGGCCCCCGCCACGCCGCCGCCCGTCCGCGTGCCGCGCCGGCCGCGGCAGGTCGCGGGCCTCGTCATGGCGGCCGGACGCTCCAGCCGGATGGCGCCGCTCAACAAGCTGCTGGTCACCGACGGCGAGGGCGTCGCCATGGTCGCGCGCGTCGCGGAAAAGGTGCTGGCGAGCGGCGTGAAGCCCGTGCTCGTCGTGACCGGCCACGACCGCGAGCGCGTGCAGGAAGCCCTGGCCGGCAAGCCTGTGATCTTCGTCCACGCCGAGGACTACGCCGAAGGCCTCTCCGCCAGTCTCAAGGCTGGGCTATCAGCGCTGCCGCCGGATGCCGAGGGCGTGCTGGTGGCGCTCGGCGACATGCCGCTGGTGGAGCCCGCTGTCATCGCGCGCCTCCTCGCCGGCTTCGACCCGGAGGAGGGCCGCGCCATCGTGCAGCCCACCTTCCGGGGCAAGCACGGCAATCCCATGGTCTGGGGCCGCGAGTTTTTCGCCGAGATGATGCAGCTCACCGGCGACATGGGTGCGCGGCAGCTTGTCGCGAAGCATGCGGACCGGCTGGTCGAGGTCGAGGTGCCCGACGACGGCGTGCTGCGCGACTTCGACACGGCCGAGGCGCTGAAATCCGCGCCGGGCTTCGGCTCCAAGGTGCCGGCGTGAGCGATTCGCGGGTCCCGCGCGACTGGACGATGCTCGAAAGCCCCGAGAACGCGCAGCACGACCGCTGCGTCGACATCTTCCAGCGCCCGGACGGCACCTACGGCTTCGAGGAGTTCCGCCGGGATGTCGAGGATCGCGGGCGCTGGACTCCCGTGAGCTACTTCCTGGGCCTCGTCTTCCCCACGCGGGAGGCGGCCCGGGAGGCCGCGCTCCAGGCCGTGCCGTGGCTCGCCGAGGTCAGCGCGTCTCGATCGTGACGTGGGCGAGCTCGTGCACGGGCACGAGCCTCCGGCGGATCGTCTCGGCATCGGCGTCGCCCGTCACGCTGACGATCGCCGCATGCGCGCCCGGCCCCACGCGCCAGATATGCAGGTCGGTGATGCTGATATCGCCGGGCGCCTCGACCTGCTCGCGCACCTCGGCCTCCAGATGCGGATCCGTGATGTCCAGCAGCACGCCCGCGGTGTCGCGGATCAGGCCGCGGGCCCAGAGCGCGATCACCACGGCGCCGACGATCCCCATCGCCGGATCGAGCCAGAGCCAGTCCAGGTAGCGCCCCGCCAGCAGCGCCACGATCGCCAGCACCGAGGTCAGTGCATCCGCCATCACATGCGCGAAGGCGGCACGGCGGTTGTTGTCGTGGTCGTGAGGATGATCGTGGTCGTGATGGTGGTGCCCATGACCTTCCGAGAGCAGCAGCGCGCTCGCGAGGTTCACGGCGAGGCCGATCACCGCCACCACCGTCGCCTCCAGGAAGGCCACCGGCCGCGGATCGAAGAGCCGGCCGAGCGATTCCACGCCGATGCCGAGCGCGATCACCGCCAGCACCAACGCCGAGGCGAAGCCCGCGAGGTCGCCCACCTTGCCGGTGCCGAAGGTGAAGCGCCGGTCCTCCGCGTGCCGCCGCGCGAAGGCGTAGGCGGCGGCGGCCACGGCCAGGGCGCCGGCATGCGTCGCCATGTGGAAGCCGTCGGCGAGCAGCGCCATCGAGTTGAAGACGTGGCCCGCGACGATCTCGGCGACCATCATCCCGGCGGTGAGGCCCACCACCCAGAGCGTGCGGCGGGCATTGGCGTCATGGCGCTCGCCCAGGAAGACGTGGCTGTGGCTCATTTCGCGTAGCGCCGAATGGCCGCGATCAGCTCCTCGGCGCCGGCCGCGCGCTCGGCCTGGGCGAGGCCGGGATGGGCCACGTGCTCGCGCACATGCTCCTCGATGAGCTGATCCATCAGCCCGTTGATGGCGCCGCGCGCGCCGGCGACCTGGTGCAGCACGGCGGAGCAGCCGGCGTCGCCGTCGATCGCGCGCTCGATCGCGGCGACCTGGCCGGCGATGCGCCGGATGCGGGCGAGGAGCTGGTCCTTCTGGGCAGAGAGATGGGACATGGGATACCCCCCTACCCTATTTTCGCTGCCGGCGAAAGCGGGTGCGAGGGGCTCTGTCCCTCGGTTGCCTCTCCTTCGGGGCCAACCCCCGCAGGGTTTGTGGCCCTGGACCCTCTCACTTTAAGTGATCGAAGATCCAAGAAACTGAGTTTCTTGGTGGGGGAGTTTGAGGGGGCAAAGCCCCCTCAAGGCTACCTCGCCGCGACCAGCACCGGCGCCGCGCGATAGCGAGCCGGGAAGAGGCGCCGCAGCTCCGCGATCTTCGGCAGGTCGTTGTAGACGATGTAGGGATGCGTCGGGTTCCGGGCCAGAAAGTCCTGGTGGTAGCCCTCGGCCGGGTAGAAGGGCCGGTCCGTCTCCAGCCGCGTCACGATCGCCGCCTCGAAGACCCGGGCCTGGTCGAGCTGCGCGATATAGGCCCGCGCCACCCGGGCCTGCTCCGGGTTCTGCGGGAAGATCGCCGAGCGGTATTGCGTGCCGACATCCGGCCCCTGCCTGTTCAGCTGCGTCGGGTCATGCGCCACCGAGAAGAAGACCTGCAGGATCCGCCCGTAGCTGATCACCCGCGGATCGAAGGTCACGCGCACCGCTTCCGCATGGCCCGTGTCACCGCGCGTCACGCGGTTGTAGCTCGCGGTGGAGGCCTCGCCGCCGGCATAGCCGGAGACGGCGCGCGAGACACCATCGAGGTGCTGGAACACGCCCTGCACGCCCCAGAAGCAGCCGCCGGCCAGCACCGCCGTCTCCGAGACGGCCATGGCCGGGGCCGAGTTCTCCTCCGCCGGCGCGGGGATCTCGCGGGTCTCGGCGCCGGGGCGGTTGGTGGCCCAGCCGGTGCCGACCGCGGCCAAGGTCAGCGCGCCACCTGGCAGCAGGAGAGAGCGTCGCCGCATCGCGGTCTTCGTCACATCGTCCATGGGCCTGACCCTTTCAGCGGGAGATGCATGCATAGGCCTGCGATATGGGGCCGCGGAAGGGAAACCCGAAGGGATCAGGCCTCCGTCTGGACCTTTGCCTTCAGGAAGGCCGCGAAGGCGTCCTTGTGGTCCGGATGCCAGCGCGACAGCGGCGGGCGGCCCTCGGTGATGTCCTGGGCGGCCCAGAGGATGCGGCGGTTGTCGATCTCGCGCGTCACCTCGTTGTCCGGGCAGAGGATGTAGAAGTCGCCGCGCTCCATGCCCTCGACCAGCATGTCCACCACCTGCACGGGCTCCCAGGCGCCTGGCGGCTTTTCCACCCGGCCGCGGCGGGTCATGCCGGTGAAGGTCGAGCCGGGGATGAGGAGATGCGCGGTGATGCGGTCGCCCGCCGCCTCGCGCAGGCTGTGGCCCAGCGCCTCGGTCAGCACCTTCACCCCGGCCTTGCTGACATTGTAGGCCGTGTCGCCCGGCGGGCAGGTGATGCCCTGCTTGGAGCCCGTGCTGATCATGGCGCAGCCGGTCCTCTGCTCCAGCATGGCGGGCGTGAAGACCTGCAGGCCGTTGATCACGCCCCAGAGGTTCACCTCCAGCACGCGGCGCCAGGCCTCGATGTTCTCCCAGGGGCCGCCGCCGGGCGCGGTGCCGGCATTGTTCATGAGGATCGCCACCTCGCCGAAGCGGGCATAGGCGGCGTCCTTCAGCGCCTGGACCTGGTCCAGCCGGCTCACATCGGTCGGCACCGTGATCACCGCGCCGTCGCCTTGCGTCGAAGCGGCCGCGACCCGCGAGGCCGCCGTCGCCAGCGCCCCCGCCGACAGGTCGGCCAGGACGAGGTTGAGACCCATCGCGGCGAAGCGCTCGGCGGCCGCGAGGCCGATGCCGCTGGCCGCCCCGGTAATCACGGCGGTGCGGCCGGGCTGCAAGGCGGGGTGCTGGGGCATGGGGCGGGTCCTCGAAGGGATGGTGGAGCAAGCGCTATATTTAAAATATTATAACGTATGTCCAGCGGCGGGCATTCGGCACCCGGAGGTCTCCCCATGCAAAATGGTCCGATGCCTCGCGAATGCCTCGGCTGCATGAACTTCGGCATCTCCGACCGCGGCAACCACGCCTGGGCGATCGGCGAGGCCGAGAGCCGGCCCGATGCCAGCCGGCGACCGGTTTCCGCCGTGCGAAGCATGGCCTAGCCTCGTGCGCCTCGGGCGCTCCGAGACAGCCTCCCCTTGCTGACGGAGAAGACACCTTGAGCTTTTCAAGCCTCTTCGCGCGCTTTGTCGCGCTGGTCGGCGGCACCGCACTGCGCCTGCGGCACCTGCGGGACGGCGACCCGACGCCGGCCTGGGGCGGCGCCCCCGTCATTCCCGAGGCCAAGCCGCAGGGCGCGATCCCGACGCTCAAGATGCCCACGGCCCAGGGCTGGAGCGAGGGGCAGACGCCTGTCGCCGCGCCCGGCCTCAAGGTCAACGCCTTCGCGCGCGGCCTGAAGCATCCCCGCTGGATCTACACGATGCCCAATGGCGACGTGCTGGTCTCCGAGGCGAACAGCGTTCCGCGCGCGGTCATGCGCAACGCCTTCGACTACGCGATGGTCAGCACCATGCGCCGGGCCCGCGCCGTCGGCGAAAGCGCGAACCGCATCACCCTGCTGCGCGACCGCGACGGGGATGGCGTCGCCGAGGTGCAGGACGTGTTCATGGAGGGGCTGAACCAGCCCTTCGGCATGGCCCTGCTCGGCGACAAATTCTATGTCGGCAACACCGACGGCGTCGTCGTCTTCCCCTACGAGCCGGGCGCGGACCGCATCACCGCGCCGGGCCGCAAGATCGTCGACTTCAAGCCCGGCGGCCACTGGACGCGCAGCCTGCTGCCCAGCCCGGACGGCAGGAAGCTCTATGCCGGTGTCGGCTCGCTCACCAACATCGCCGACGAGGGCATGGAGACGGAGGAAGGCCGTGCCGCCGTCTGGGAGCTCGACCTGGAAACGGGGGCCAACCGCATCTTCGCGGGTGGGCTGCGCAACGCGGTCGGGCTGGCCTGGGAGCCGCAGACGGGCGTGCTCTGGACCGTGGTGAACGAGCGGGACGGCCTCGGCGACGAGACGCCGCCCGACTATCTCACCTCCGTCCGCGACGGCGCCTTCTACGGCTGGCCCTATTGCTACTGGGACCGGGTGGTGGATGACCGCGTGCCACAGGATCCGGAGATGGTCGCGAAGGCGCTCACGCCGGACTACGCGCTCGGCGGCCATACCGCGTCGCTCGGCCTGTGCTGGGTGCCCGCCGGGACGCTCCCGGGATTTCCGGAGGGCATGGCGATCGGCCAGCACGGATCGTGGAACCGGAGCAAGCTCAGCGGCTACAAGCTCGCCTTCATTCCCTTCGAGAACGGCCGCCCCTCCGGCCCGGCGCGCGACATCCTGACAGGCTTCCTGGCGCCGGACGAGAAGGTCTCCTACGGGCGGCCGGTCGGCGTGACGCTGGGGCCGGACGGCTCGCTGCTGATGGCAGACGACGTGGGCGACGTGATCTGGCGCGTGACGGGCGCCTGACGGCGAGGGAGGCGGCTGCATCGAAGCTGCCGCCTCCAGGCGCGTCCTGCGGGATCCCGGCCGGAACAAGCGCCTCCCGAACGATCGGCCGCGCGCATCCTGCGCTGTCCCGGGCTTCATTCGGCTACAGGCCGGATGGCCCCTCCTACACGAAGGTATGCCCCCGACAGACGCGCGTTCAATGGCGCGTCGGGCGGCCGGCGCCGCATCCTCCGGGGCATGACGAGCGGCCCGTGCCGCCCGATCCCGCACCGAGGAGAACGCGATGCCACGTTCCAGCCTTCTGGCCACCGCCCTGATCGCGTTCGGCCTCCTCGGTGCCGGTGGCGCCGAGGCCCGGTCCTCGGCAACGCCGTCCCATGCGGTGTCCGCACAGGCGCGCGGCCAGCAGCACCCCGGCCGTGCAACGAGCCGCGAGGCGGCCCGCCGGCCAGACACCCGACGCGGCAATCCTGCACCGGAAAGCCGGCCCTGCCGCAGCGGCGCCACCGTGTCGATGTTCTATTCCACGGAGCGGGGGCGCACCGTCCGTCGCGCGAGCTGGAACACCCAGCCGGCGCTGCCCCTCGGCGTCCTGGGCCCGGCCTGCACGATGCGCGGGACCGTCACCTGGACCTGACAGGCGGCGCCCTGCCCTACTCCAGCTCGATGCCGGTCCGCTCCACGATGGCACGCGTCGCGTCCAGTTCCTGCCGGAAGAAGCGCGCCAGCTCCGCCGGCGAGGAGGCCTTCGGCTCGACGCCGAGATCCGCCAGCCGGGCGGCCAGCGCCGGCTCGCGCACGGCCGCGCCGATGGCCGCCGCCTGGCGCTCGGCGATGGCGGGCGGCAGCCCCGCCGGTCCGAACAGCCCGGCCCAGAAGGAGAAGTCGTAATCGGGCAGCCCGCTCTCGGCGAGCGTCGGCACATCGGGCAGCAGGGGCGAGCGGGTGCGGCCGAGCACCGCCATCGGCCGCGAGCGCCCCGCCTGCATATAGCCGCGCTGCGCCGCGATGCTGTCCACGAGCAGCGCGATCTCGCCGCTCAGCAGCGCCTGCGCCGCCGGGCCAGTGCCGCGATAGGCGACGTGCTCGATCTGCACGCCCGCCTGCAGGCGGAAGAGCTCGGCGGCCAGATGCGGCGCGGTGCGCGGGCCCGAGGAGCCGTAGTGGTAGCGCCCGGGATTGGCCTTCAGCAGCGCGATGAGCTCGCCGATGTTTCGGGCCGGCACCTGCGGATTGGCCACGATCAGCATGGGCATGACCGCCACCAGCGAGACGGGCGTGAAGGCCGCGACGGGGTCGTAGGGCAGGTTGCGCATGACGGTGGGGTTCACCACCGCGCTGGAGGAGGTGGACAGGAGCAGGCTGTAGCCGTCCGGCTCGGCCCGGGCCACCGCGGAGGAGCCGACCACGCCCGAGCCGCCGACGATGTTCTCGACGACGAAGGGCCGGCCCAGGCTCTCGCCCAGCCGCGCGGCGATGAGGCGGCCGACCACGTCGATGCCGCCGCCCGGCGGAAAGGGCACGACCCAGCGCACGGGCCGGGAGGGCCAGGGGTCCTGGGCCGGTGCGGCGGCGGCCGGCAGCAGCGCGGCGCCGGTCAGCGCGGCGCGGCGGGAGAGCATGTCAGCTCACCGCCAGCGCCATGACGCCCTGGCAGCCCGCCGGCAGCGGGACGTCCTGCCAGATGGCGCCGCCGTCGAGCGTGCCGAAGACCTGGCCCTTGCGCGCAGCGGCATAGACGACATCGGCGCTGCGCGGCGAGGGCACCACGGCCATCATCGTGCTGCGCGCCTGTGTCGGCGTGTCGAAGCGCGCCCAGCTGCGCCCGAGGTCGGGGCTGCGCCAGACGGTGCCGGTCTCGCCGTTCGCCGCGGTCGACATGGTCGCGTAGAGCATGTTCGGGTCGTGCGGGCTGACGCGGATGTCGCGGCCGTAGAAGATCGGCGTGC
Organism: Roseococcus sp. GW821-FHT12F05; assembly: GCF_058806835.1. Lineage (NCBI taxonomy): Bacteria > Pseudomonadati > Pseudomonadota > Alphaproteobacteria > Acetobacterales > Roseomonadaceae > Roseococcus > Roseococcus sp. GW821-FHT12F05. The sequence goes on along the minus strand of NZ_JBXAQB010000004.1, from coordinate 397,050 downwards.
GCTTGCGCATCTCCAGGTCCTGCCAGTGCCCGCCGTGGTCGTCGCTGTGGAAGAGCCCCATGCGCAGCGCGAGAAAGGGCTTTTCCGGCTCGGCGGCGCTGATCGCGACGGCGTGCACGTCCAGCATGCCCTCCGAGGTGCTTTTGGTGAGGATGGCGCTCTTGAGGTGCGGCTGCTCGGAGAGACGGACGAGGTGGTCGCTGCAATCCTGCCAGCTCGCGCCGCCGTCGGTGCTGCGCATGACGCCGCGGACTTCCAGGGCCGCATACATCTCGTCCGGCTTCGCGGGGTTGAAGGCCATGCGCATCACGCGGTTGACGAAGCTGCCCATCTCCATGTGATCGGGCATGGCGGCGCTGGCGGAGCGGCGCCAGGTGCCGCCGCCGTCCTCGCTGGTGAAAAGGCCGAGCGGGGAGGTGCCGACGTAGAGCTTCTGCGGGTCCTTCGGATGCACGGCGATGGACCAGACCTGGAGGTCGCGGTGCGGGAAGTCGAGCCGGCGCCAGGTGGAGCCGGAATCAGTGCTGACGTAGGGGCCTTCCTGGGTGCCGGCGTAGATGCGGGCGGAATCATGCGGGTCGACGGTGAGGCAGGGCACGTGGCACTCGTCGGGCAGGCCCTGGGTCATGTGCTCCCACTGGTCGCTGCCGACGCCGAGGCGGAAGACCCCGCCGAGGCTGCCCGGCGGGGCGGTCATGGCGCCGCCGCCCGGCCATTTCACGACTCCCGCGAAGACATGTCCTTGAGACATTATACCCTCCCCGTGTTTGTTGAGGGTATCTAAGTCCCGCTTTGTCCCGGGGTCCAGGGGCTCAATGGCCCCTGGCGGGGTGAGTATGAGAGGGGCAGCGCCCCTCTCAAGAGCAGCGCGCGCAGGTCCCTTCGATCTCGACCGTCATCTTCTGCGGCGTGAAGCCGGCCTTTTCCGCGGCGTGCTCCAGCGCATGGGCGACGGCGTGGTCGGTCAGTTCGATGGTCGTGCCGCAGGTCTTGCAGATGAGGAACTGGTGCGGGTGCCCGTGCGTGCCGTGGTCGTGGCCGGCCTCGATGCAGGGCGTGAAGGCGTTGAGCCGCTCCAGCTTGTGGACCAGCCCCTGCTCCAGCAGGAAGTCCAGCGCACGGTACACGGTCGGCGGCGCGGCGGGGCCGCGGTCGTCGCGCAGCTTGTCGAGCAGCGCATAGGCGCCGACGGGCTGGCCGGCCTCCAGCACCAGGCGCATCACCTTGCGCCGCAGGGGCGTGAGCTGTGCGCCGCGCGCGGCGCATTGCTCGGCCGCGCGGTCGAGCGTCGCTTCCAGATCCATGGGGTTCTCACCGGGCATCATAGAACCCCATATAGTGTCTCGCCATGCCAGACACCCCCTCCCCTGTCCCCGTTACGTCAGCCGAGGCGCGCGCCGCCGTGCTGGCGGCCGTGCATTTCGACGCGAAGGGGCTCGTCCCGGCCATCGCCCAGCAGCACGACACGGGCGAGGTGCTGATGATGGCTTGGATGAGTGCTGAGTCGCTGACCGAAACGATGGAGACCGGGCGCGCCTGCTACTACAGCCGCAGCCGCGGCGGGCTGTGGCGCAAGGGCGAGAGCTCGGGCCAGATCCAGACGGTCGTGGACCTGCGGGTGGACTGCGACGGCGACACGCTGCTGCTGCTGGTCGACCAGAAGGGCGTCGCCTGCCATACGGGCCGGCGGAGCTGCTTCTTCCTCGCGCCGCGCGAAGACGGGCTGGTGGAGCTGACGGCGCCGCTGGTCAGCCCGGAAAGCCTCTACGGCGCATGAGCCAGATCGCCGTCACGCTGCTGACCGGCTTCCTCGGAGCCGGCAAGACCACCCTGCTGAACCGGCTGCTGAAGCAGCCGGCAATGGCGCAGACGGCCGTACTCATCAACGAGTTCGGCGAGATCGGGCTGGACCACCTGCTGGTGGAGCGGCTGGACGAGGACGCCGTGCTGCTGGCCGCGGGCTGCCTCTGCTGCACCATCCGCGGCGATCTGTCCCGCGCGCTGCGGGACCTTGCCGATCGGCCCCAAGATATCAGCCGCGTGGTGGTCGAGACCACGGGCCTCGCCGACCCCGCGCCGATCCTGCAGACGCTGATGTCCGACCCCTGGCTGCTGCGGCAGTACCGGCTGGACGGCGTGGTGACGCTGGTCGACGCCGTCAACGGCATGGCCACGCTGGACGCCCAGCCCGAGGCGCTGCGCCAGGCGGCCGTGGCGGACCGGATCGTGCTGACCAAGACCGACCTCGCCGCGCCCAAGGACGTGGCGGCGCTGCGCGACCGGCTCTCGGCGATCAATCCCATCGCGCCCGTCCTGACCGCGGTGGCGGGCGAGATCGACGCCGCCGCGCTGGTCGATGCCGGCCCCTTCTCCGCGGACGGCAAGCTTCCGGACATCGACGGCTGGATCGAGGCCGCGGGGCATCACCACCACCATCACCACCACGACGTGAACCGGCACGACGCGCGCATCCGCGCGACCTGCCTGCGCTTCACGGAGCCGCTGCCCTGGGAGGGGCTGGCCTCCTACCTGGAGATGCTCGCCGTCACCCAGGGCCAGCACGTGCTGCGCATGAAGGCCATCCTGAACCTGAAGGACCAGCCCGGCCCGGTGGTGATGCACGGTGTGCAGCACAGCTTCCACCCGCCGCAGCTGCTGGAATCCTGGCCGGAGGGCGACGACCGCTCCAGCCGCCTCGTCTTCATCCTCCGCGACCTGGATCCCCGCGTGGTGGAGGACGGGCTGCGCGCCTTCCTCGAGGCCGCGCACGCATGAGCCTGCGCCCATGAGCCTCGATATCGAGACCGTCACCGGGGAGGCCGCGCTGGCGCATGTGCCCGCGCTCGCGCATCTGCGCACCGTGGTCTTCGCCGAATGGCCCTACCTCTACCGCGGCGAGGCCGAGGACGAGGCGCGCTACCTGCGCCACTACACCGAGGACGAGGCCTCCGCGATCATCCTCGCATGGGACGGCGACACCATCGTCGGCGCCGCCACCGCCCAGCCCATGACGGCGACGCACGGCCCCGTGCGCACGGCCTTCGAGGCGGCGGGCCGCAACCCGGCCGACCACTGCTACTTCGGGGAATCCGTGCTGCTGAAGGCCTATCGTGGCCAGGGCGCCGGCGTCGCCTTTTTCGCCGCGCGCGAGGCACATGCGCGCAGCCTGGAGCTGCCCTTCGCCACCTTCTGCGCCGTGGTCCGCAACGGCAACGATCCCCGCAGACCCGCCGACTACACGCCGCTCGATGGCTTCTGGACAAAGCGCGGCTACACGCACCATCCGGAGCTCTCCTGCGTGTTCAACTGGCGCGAGGTCGGCGATACCAGCGAGACGCCGCACGCGCTCTCCTTCTGGATCAAGGCGCTTTGACCCCGCTGACGCTGGCCGTGCTGGCCTGGCCGGTGGAGCCGACGGCCGATGTCGCCGCCTATGCCGCGAAGCTGGACCATTGGGTGGGCGCGGCGAAGGCGGGCGGGGCCGATCTCGTCCTCATGCCCGAGTATGCCTGCGTCGAGCTGGGGGCCGCGCTGGCCGGCCGCGACGCGCCGGACGCGGCGACGGAGCTGCGGGCGATGGTGGCCGTGGCGGATGATATCCTCGCCGCCATGCGCGGGGCCGCGATACGGCATGGCGTCTGGCTCCAGCCCGGCACGCTGCCCATGCGCGAGGGCGATTCCGTCGTGAACCGCGCGCCACTCATCGCGCCGGACGGACGCATGGCGATGCAGGAGAAGTGCCGCATGACGCGCTTCGAGACCGAGCATTGGGGCGTCTCTTCCGGCGCCCCGCCCAAGGTCTTCGAGACGCCCTGGGGCACGATCGGCATCGCCGTCTGCTACGACGCCGAATTCCCTGACCTGGTGCGCGCGCAGGTCGAGGCCGGTGCCTGGCTGATCCTGGTCCCCACCTGCACGGACACCGACCATGGCTTCAACCGGGTCCGTATCGGCGCCCAGGCCCGCGCGATGGAGAACCAGTGCTTCGTGGCCGTCGCGCCCACGCTGGGGGGCTTCGAGGGCTCGGTGGCGCTGGATGAGAACCACGGCGCAGCCGGCGTCTACGGCCCGGTGGACCGCGGTTTTTCCGCTGACGGCGTCATCGCCGAGCTCGCCTACGACACGCCCGGCCTGCTCTTCGCCACGCTCGACCCCGCACGGCTCGAGGCCGTGCGCGCCGACGGCGCCGTGCGCAACCACCGCGACTGGCCTTCCGTGCCCGCACCGCGCAGCCCGCCGGCCGCCTTCGCGTGACGCTCATCTACATCGCCGCCGGCGAGGCCTCGGGCGACATCCTGGGCGCCCGGCTGATCGCCGCGCTCCGCGCCCGCGACGCCACGCTGGAATTCGCCGGCCTCGGCGGCGAGCGCATGGCCGAGCAGGGCTTTCGCTCGCTCTTCGACATCCGGCAGCTCGCGCTGATGGGGATCATGGAGGTGCTGCCCAGCCTGCGCCGCCTCTCGCAGCGCATGGACGAGGCGGTGGCCGACATCACCGCCCGCCGCCCGCGCCTCATCGTCACCATCGACAGTCCCGGCTTCACGCTGCGCCTCGCCGCACGGGTGAAGCCCCTGGGCATCCCGATCCTCCACTACGTCGCCCCGCAGGTCTGGGCCTGGCGCCCGGGGCGCGTGAAGAAGATCGCGAAGCGCGTGGACCGCATCCTCGCGCTGCTGCCCTTCGAGGCGCCCATCTTCGAGGCGGCCGGCATCCCCGTCGACTTCGTCGGCCATCCCATCCTGGAGAGCGAGGCCGCGCATGGCGACGCCTCGCGCGTTCCCTGGTCCGGCCGCTCCCTCGTCGTCATGCCCGGCAGCCGCCGCGGCGAGGTCTCGCGCATGCTGCCCCCCTTCGCCGAGACCGTGCGCCGCCTGCCCGAGGACATCCTGCCCGTCATCGGCCTCGCCGGCACGGTGGAGGAGATCGTCCGCCAGCAGGAATCCGCCTGGGGCCGCCCGATCCGGACCGTGCGCGCGCCCGGCGAGAAGGCCGACGCCTTCGCCGCCGCCCGCGCCGGGCTGATCAAATCCGGCACCTCCTCGCTGGAGGCGGCGGTCGCGGGCCTGCCGCACGTCATCGGCTACACCTTCAACCCCGTCTCCAACGCCATCATCCGGCGGCTGTTCCGGGTGAAGTACGCGAGCCTCGTGAACCTGCTGGCCGACGAGCTGGTGGTCCCCGAGCTCCTGCTGGAGAAATGCGAGCCGGACGGCCTCACCGCCGCGCTCCGGCCGCTGATCGAGGACGACGCGGCCGTGGCCCGCCAGCGCGAGGGCTTCGCCCGCGCCCTCGCCCGGCTCCATCCGGCAAAGGGCCTGCCCAGCGAGGCCGCGGCCGAGGCCGTCCTGCGGATGCTTTGACGCGGCTCCGCACGCAGCCCTAGCTTCACCCCATGCTCGAGCTGCGCGGGATCAAGAGAAGCTTCAGGATCGGCCCCACCGAGCGGACCGTGCTGCACGACCTGGACCTGGATCTCGCAGCGGGCGAGCTGGTCTCCATCATGGGCGGCTCGGGCTCGGGCAAGACGACCTTCATGAACATCGTGGGCCTGCTCGACAAACCCACCGCCGGCACCTACCGCATCCGCGGCGAGGACGTGCTGGCGGCCGGCGTCGACCAGCAGTCGGCGATGCGCAACAGGATGATCGGCTTCGTCTTCCAGTCCTTCTTCCTGATGCCGCGGCTCAATGCCTGGCGGAACGTGGCCCTGCCGCTGATGTACCGGGGCACGCCGGAAAGCGAGGCCCGGAAGCGCGCGGAGCACATGCTGACGCGCGTCGGCCTCGGCCAGCATCTCACGCACATGCCCAACATGCTCTCCGGCGGCCAGAAGCAGCGCGTGGCGATCGCCCGCGCCCTGGTGGGCGACCCCGCCGTCCTGCTCGCCGACGAGCCCACCGGCGCGCTGGACCCGGTCGTCAGCCGCGAGATCATGAGCCTCTTCGAGGAGGTGAACCGCGAGATGGGCGTGCTGGTGCTCATCATTACGCATGATCCTGGCGTGGCCGCACGCTGCCGCAGGCGCCTCGTCCTGACCCAGGGCCACCTCGCCGACCAGACCCACGCGCCCCTGCCCAAGGCGCATGCGGCGTGAACGCCACCGATTCACGCCTCCGCACATCCGCGCTCCGGCCATCGGAGGAGCATCGGCCTGCCGATTCACGCTTTCGTGCGGTCGCGTTCCGGCGATCGGAGGCGGCATGATCCGCCAGACCCTGATGGAGGCCGCGGGCAACCTGATGGCCGCCTGGCAGCGCAGCCTGCTCGCGCTGCTCGGCATCGTCGTCGGCGCCGGCGCGGTCATCTCCATGCTGCATGCCGGCGCCATGGCCCGGCAGGAGACCGTGCGCCAGTTCCGCCAGATGGGCACCGACACCCTCATCCTGCGCGCCGACAGCCCCAACGGCCTCGGCAACTTCCGGCTCGGCGACATCGAATCCGTCCCCACCATGGTGCCGACCGTGCGCGAGATCGCGCCCTTCATGATCGGCGGCGGTCCCGTCGCCTTCGAGGGGCAGAACCGCAACGCCGGCTTCCTCGGCGTGACCGACAGCTTCGACGACGTGGCCCGCCTGCCCATGGCGCAGGGCCGCTTCCTCTCCGCCTTCGACCGCTTCGAGCTGCACACGGTGCTGGGCTCCGACCTCGCGCAGCAGCTCTCGCAGCCCTTCTCGCCGATCCGCGTGGGCTCGCAGCTCCGCGTCGGGCGCTACGTCTTCACGGTGATCGGCATCGTCGAGCCGGTGCTGATGAACCCCATGCTGCCGGTGGACATCAACGGCACGCTCTTCCTCTCCCTGCCCAATGCGCGGCGCGTGATGGCGATCCCGCAGCTCTCCATGGCCGTGGCGCGGCTGGCCCCCGAGGCCGATCCCGAGATCGCCACGACGCAGCTTCAGCAGCATCTCGGCCCCGGGCTGCGCGATTCCACGCTGAACGTGATGTCGGCCCGCCAGCTCATTGCCGGCATGAACAGCCAGGTCCGGCTGGTGGCGCTGCTGCTGGGCGCGGTCGGCAGCATCGCCCTCGTGCTGGGCGGCGTCGGCGTCATGAACATCATGCTGATGTCGGTCTCCGAGCGGAAGCGCGAGATCGGCATCCGCCTCGCCATCGGCGCGCGCCGGCGCGACGTGCGGCGGCTCTTCCTCTCTGAGGCGCTGATCCTCTCGGTGCTGGGCGCGGTCCTCGGCGTGGCGCTGGGCTTCCTCGGCGGCTTCGGCTTCGCCTGGATGTCCGGCTGGCAGGTGAGCTTCTCGCCCATGGCGGCGCCGCTGGGCGCCGGCGTCTCGCTGGCCGTCGGCGTCTTCTTCGGCTTCTACCCGGCCGTCATGGCCGCGCGGCTGGATCCCATCGAGGCGTTGCGATCGGAGTGAAGGTCGTGGGGTCGGGCAGCGCGATCGGGGGGTCGCCGGTCAGCTCCATCACCGCGGGCAGCGGCGGCAGCGCCGCTTCCACCGGCACGTAGCTGGCGCCGCGGACGGGCTCGCCCAGGACACGCGGCGGCGCGCAGCCAGCCAGCGCCAGAAGCGCCGCCCCGGCCAGCCAGCCCCATCGCCCCGCGAGACACGCCATGGGTGCAGGAAACCACGAACCCCCGCGCCGGTCGAGGGCATGCGCCGATGCCACGGATCGGAACTGTCGATGGGACAAGGGCTTAGGGCAGCTTGCGGTGCCGTCCCCGAGGGTGAGATAGTGAGGATTGTCGAATTCCGGAGACAAAAGCATGGGAGGCTGGAGCGCGTCCTGCCTGCTGGCGGCAGCCATCGGGGCAGCTCTGGCCGCGCCCGGCGCCGTTGCGCAGCCGCGCGAGCGCGCTCCCCGCACCGCTGCGCCGCAGGCCTCGCGCCCCGTCCCAGCCCCCGCCGCCACGCGCAGCATGCCCGAGGGCAGCGTGCCGCTGACCCTGCCCGAGGCCGTCTTCCTCGCGATCCGCAGCAACCGCTCCATCCGCAGCCAGTATCTCCAACGCGTGGCCGACCGCTTCTCGCTGCGCGTCGCCGAGGCCCGCTTCGACCCGCAATACAACATCGGCGCCAGCGTGAACCGCACGAGGCTGAGCGGCGTCACCACCACCACCACGCTGCTCAACCCCACGGCGAGCATCCTGCTGCCGACGGGCGCGCAGTTCAGCTTCGGCTGGCAGGGCTCGCAGAGCAACATCCGCAACCAGCGTCCCGCCGCGATCGGCCAGGCCACCTTCCAGGTGATCCAGCCGCTGCTGGCGGGCGCGGGCATCGACTACAACATGGCGCCGACCCGCATCGCCCGGCTGCAGGAGATCGGCAGCCAGCTCCAGCTGAAATCGCTGGTGATCGACCAGATCAGCCAGACCATCCTCGCCTATCGCGCGCTGCTGCAGGCGCAGGAGCAGCTGCGCATCTCCGACGAGGCGCTGCGCCGCGCGCGCGAGCTCGCCAGCGTGAACGTGGCGCTGGCCGCCGCCGGCCGCATCGCGCAGGTCGAGCTGATCCAGGCCGAGACAAGCATCGCGCAGCAGGAGCTGGCCCTCGTCGGCGCGCGCAACGCGCAGCAGCAGGCGCGCCTCGCCCTGCTCACGCTCCTCGCGGTGAACCAGGCGCAGCAGATCTGGGCGGTGGAGCGGCCGGCCGCGGATTCCGCGCGCGTGCCCATGGAGCGCGCGCTGAACACGGCTGCCGACAACCAGCCCGACTACCTCCGGAGCATCCTTGGCATCGAGGTCTCGCGCATCAACCTCGACGTCGCGCGCAACCAGCGCCTCTGGGACCTCTCCCTGGTCGCGGGATCGGCCGCCGGCGGCACGCAGACCGCCGACATCGCCCGCACGCTGGAGCAGCTGAGCTCCGCGCGGAACGATTTCAACATCGGGCTGCGCCTGAACATCCCCCTCGGCCAGATCGCGCGCCAGCAGCCGGAGGTGCAGGCGACCGTCGCGCTGCGCCAGGCCGAAATCGCGCGCGACGCCGCGCGCGACCGGCTGCGCCAGCAGGTCGAGGACACCGTGCGCAACATCGACGCGCTGCGCCGCCAGGCCGAGCTCGCCAAGCGCGCACGTGAGCTCGCGGGCATGCAGCTTGAGATCGAGCTGGTGAAGCTCCAGGCCGGCCGCTCCTCCAACTTCCAGGTGGTCTCCTTCCAGGGCTTCCTGCAATCGGCCGAGAGCGCGGAGCTCGCGGCCGTCATCGCCTATTCCAATTCGCTCACGCAGCTCGACCAGGTGCTGGGGACCACGCTCGACACGTGGCGCATCTCGCTGAATGACTGAGTATCCATGACCCATCTGGGCAGCTTCACCTCGGGCCTCACCGCGGCGCCCGCCTTCGACGATCTGGCCCGCCTCGCCGCCATCGTCTGCGAGGCACCCATCGGCTACGTCGCCCTGCTCGACAGCACGCAGCAATGGATCCTCGGCGCCGAGGGCATGCAGGCCAGCGCACTCAACTGCCCGCGCGAGCACGCTTTCTGCGGCGAGACGCTCGCCCACGACGCGCTCACCGAGATCGAGGACCTCTCCCTCCATCCGCGCTTCAGGGACCACCCGCTGGTCGAGGGCGAGCCGGCGCTGCGCTTCTACGCCGGCATGCCGGTGCGGAGCGACCAGGGCGAGGCGCTGGGCACGATCTGCGTGCTGGATCGCGTGCCGCGCCGGCTGACCGCCGCGCAGCGCGACGGGCTCGCGCGGCTGGCGGCGCGCACGACGGCCGAGCTCGAGCTGCGCCGCCAGGGGACGGAGTTGCGCGCGGCGACCATGAAGCTCGCCGAGAGCGAGGCCACGCTGCGCGGGCTGAACGAGACGCTGGCCGCCGATTATCGGCGGGCGCTGGATTCCATGGCCGACGGCGTGCTCACCATCGGCCCCGGCGCCGGCATCATGACCGTGAACCCGGCGGCCGCGCGCATGCTGGATATCGACCCGCAGGAGGCGGTCGGCCGGAGCCTCGCGGTGGTGCTGCACCATCGCGAGGGGACCGACGAGTTCATCGACGCCGTGCTGGCGCCCATGCATGGCGAGAGCGGCCAGCGGCGCGCCGTCTCCTTCCCCGGCGACCGGCGGCTCTCCGTCGAGGCCACGCTCTGGCGCGTCCAGCAGGGGCCGGATGCGGGCAAGCCCGCGATCACGGCGGTGTTCTCCGACGTGACGGAGACCGAGCGCCTGCAGGCCGAGATCGCCGAGCAGTACAAGCGGCTGCAGGACGCCTATTTGAAGCTGGAGGAATCCGCGGTGCGCGCGGCGCGCACCAGCCGGCGCATCGCGCTGATGCGCACGGGCGCGATCGCCCTCGCCTTCCTCGCGGTCTTCGGCGTCGCGGCCTGGACCTGGCGCTCCTCGGGCAACGGGCCGGGATTCTCGCAGGAGATGCCGGGCGGCGTGCTCACCCTCACCGCCGCGGCGCAGCCGGTCAGCGCCCGCATCGCCGTGGTGGGCGTGCTGGAGCCCGGGGCCAATGTCAGCGTGGTCGCGCCCTTCGACGGCACGGTGCGCGAGCGGCTGTTCCGCTACGGCGGCGCCGTGACGCGCGGCGACGTGCTGCTGCGCATGGACCGCGGCGAGGTGGAGACGCGGCTGCGCGAGGCCCGCGCCGCCGAGATCCGCGCGCGGCAGAAAGTGGACGAGCTGAAGACCTGGGCGGACGGCTTCGAGGTGGCGCGCGCCCGCCGCACGCTGGCCGGCGCGGAGCTGGAGACTTCCAACCTGCGCTCGCGCGTCTCGCAGAGCGCCATGCTGCTCGGCCGCGGCATCATCCCCGCCGAGGAGCATCGTAACCTCCTGCAGCAGCAGCGGAACCAGGAGCTGCAGCTCCAGGCCGCGCAGCAGGACGTCGCGGCCACGCTCGCGCGCGGCGACGAGCTGAACCTGCGCACCGCCGAGCTCGAGCTCGCCAATGCCGAGACGAAGCTGCAGGAGGTCGAGGCCGACCTGCGCAATGCCGAGGTGCTGGCGCCGGTCTCGGGCGTGGTGCTCACACCGCCGGACCAGCCGGGCGCCGGCCAGCGGGCGCCGACGATCGAGGTGGGCAGCCGCGTCAGCCGCGGCCAGGCCATGTTCAGCCTCGGCGACCTCGCGAGCTTCCTGGTGCGCGGCCAGGTGGACGAGATCGACGTGAACTCGGTGCGGCCGGGCCAGGCGGTGACCGTCACGGGCGACGCCTTCGGGGGCGAGGTGCTGACCGGACGCGTGGCCTCGGTGGCGGCGCAGGCCAGCTCCGAGCAGGGCGGGATGGGGCGGGGCATGCCGAGCTTCGCCGTCTCCATCGCCATCACCGACCTCACCGAGGTGCAGCGCTCGCGGCTCGCGGTCGGCATGTCGGCGAGCCTGTCCATCATCACCCACCAGCGCGACGACGCGGTCGTGCTGCCGCCGCAGGCGGTGCGCGACGAGGACGGGACGCGGGTGGTGCGGGTGCGCGAGGGCGCGCGCATCGTGTCGCGGCCGGTGACGCTGGGGATCTCCACGCCGGAAGGGGTGGAGATCAGGTCGGGCGTCGAGCCGGGGGATGTCGTGGTGCTGCGCGAGTAGTTCCGGGGGTCCAGGGCCGGAAGTCTTGCCGCACGGCACACGTGGCGGGCGTGCCGCCGTCAGCTTCCCGGTCTTCCCGGGGATTCGCAAAAAACGACAACTCCCGCTGGCAAGGTGGACAGGACGCGTTCCCGGCCGAGCGGTGGGGATTCCTGCATGTCCCAGCAGACCTGCAGGAGGCTACCATGCCATTGATTTTCTTCCCTGAACACGCGGGAGCCGGCCCATGATCGGCACAGCTTCCGCCTTGCAGATGGGCTGCGCCCTCGGGGTCGCCACGATCCTGTCGGTCGGTCCCACCAATCTCACCGTCATGCGCGAAGGCCTGCTGCGCGGGCGCATCTGGCTCGTGGTCCTGCTGTTCAGCATGGTCAACATCGCCATGATGCTCGCGGCCCATCTGGTCTCGGACGTCGTGAAGCAGCTGGATCCGGACCTGCAGAGCCTCCTGTCGTGGATGGCCGTCGCGGTCATGCTCTACTTCGCCTACCAGTCGTTCCGGGCGGCCTCCCGATACAAGCCGCCGGTGACCGGCGAGGAGCACGGCGAGACCCGATGGGCCTGCGCCTGCCGGGTCCTGCCGGTCATGCTGCTCAACCCGCTGGCCTATCTGGAGCTCTTCTTCCTGCCGGTCGCCATCTTCCAGACCATCGGCGAGCCGCGGGCCGAGTTCGAATTCATGGCCGGCGTGGTCGTCGTCTCGTTCTTCGGCTTCTGCGCCTATGGCTTCGGCGGCCGCATCGTCAGCGACGTCATCCGCCGCGACGGCGCATTGCGCGTCTTCGACCGGACCTGCGGCGTCATCATGTCCGGCGTGGCCGCCGCGCTGGCAGTGAGCCTCGTCACCTCGACGTGACGGGGCTCACGCCCCGACGATCAATCCCGGAAGCTCGGATCGATCCGGTCTAGCTTCCGCAGCAGGCCCGGCCATTCCATCACGCCATAGGGGCGGCGGGTCTGCGGCTGGTAGTTCATGTAGGTTTCGTCCAGCACCTTCTGCGGCACCGGATGGATCGCCGCGTTGCAGGCCAGCGCGGCCAGCTGCGCGCGGCAGCTCAGCTCGAGGCGGTGCATGGCGTTGAAGGCCTCGGCAATGGTCTTGCCCACCGTCAGCAGGCCGTGGTTGCGCAGGATCAGCGCGTTGTTCTCGCCGAGGTCGCGGACCAGCCGCTCCTGCATCGACATGTCGAGCACCACGCCCTCGTATTCGTGGTAGCCGATCTTCAGGAAGCGCATCGCCGTCTGGTTCATCGGCAGCAGGCCGCATTCCAGCGAGGAGACGGCCATGCCGGGCCAGGTGTGCGTGTGGATCACGCAGTCGATCTCGTGGCTGTGCTCGTGGATCGCGCCGTGGATCACGAAGCCCGCGCGGTTCACGCCGTAATTCAGGTCGCCGAAATCGGGCTTGAGCAGGATGTTGCCCTTTACGTCGATCTTGATGAGCGAGGAGGCCGTGATCTCGTCGTAGCCCATGCCATAGGCGTTGATGAGGAAGGCGCCCTCCTCGCCCGGCACGCGGCAGGAGATATGGTTCGCCATCATGTCGCTCATGTCGTAGAGGGCGACGAGGCGGTAGCAGGCGGCGAGGTTCACGCGCGCCTGCCACTCGGCGGGCGTCACCTTGTCGCGCATCGAGGGGATGCTGAGCACGGGGCTTGGCGAGAGTTCGAGCATGATACGTCCTCCTTGGGTTGGGGCGAGCCTAGCGCGATCGTCGCCGGAACGAAACGGGATGATTCCTGTGCCGTTATCCATCCGACAGGCATAGGATGGCGGCATCGGGTGGATGCGCTTCCCGTGATTCAGTCCCCTTGGGGCCATCCTCCTGTCGCCGCGAGCGGCCTCGGCTCACTGGGCCGCGGAGGAAACGAACAATGGCACATACGGCATGGGCGGCGGATCGCGTCGCCGGGCATCCGCAGATCAACCGCATCGACGCGGGGGACCTCGCGCTCTCGCTGAAGCGCGGCTGGAACGACTTCCTGGCGGCGCCGACGCAGCTCTTCTTCCTCTGCCTCGTCTATCCGGTCTTCGGCTTCGTGGTCGGCCGGGCCGCGGCGGGGAACGCGCTGCTGCCGCTGGTCTGGCCGCTGCTGGCGGGCTTCGCGCTGGTCGGGCCGATCCTGGCGCTCGGCCTCTACGAGCTGAGCCGCCGGCGGGAGCTGGGCTTCGCCGTGACCTGGCGGGACATGTTCGGCGTGCTGCGGTCGCCGGCGATCTGGGGGATCTTCCTGCTCGGGCTCTCGCTGGTCGCGACCTTCGTGGTCTGGATCGGCGTGGCCCGCTGGCTCTACCACGCCTTCATGGGCCCCGAGGCGCCGCTGGCCTTCGGCGGCATGATGAGCGAGATCTTCCACACGCGGCAGGGCTGGATGCTGATCCTGGTTGGCAATCTCGTGGGCGCCTGCTTCGCGCTCTGGGTGCTGGCGGTGAGCGTGGTGTCCTTCCCGATGATGCTGGACCGCGACGTGACGCCCGGCCAGGCGGTGCAGACCTCGCTGGCGGCCTTCCGGGCCAATCCGGTGGTGCTGATGGGCTGGGGCGTGATCGTCGGCGTGCTGCTCTTCGCCGGCATGGCGCTGCTGGGCGTGGGACTCGCCGTAGCGCTGCCGGTACTGGGCCATGCGACGTGGCACCTTTACCGGCGGCTGGTGCTCTGAGCCGGAACACGGCGGCGTCAGCGGCCGGCAAGAGCTATGCGCCAGGAAGGTCCGGGCCACTGCCTTCGGTGCCGGCCCGATGCCGATCCTCCGGCGAAGCGGCTCCCCGGGCGGCCTGTGGCCGAATGACGGTCCTACCTAGCCCTGGCCGCCGGCTCGCGCCTCCGAGACGCATTCCCGGATCAGGTGGAGAATGAGTTCCCGGTCGGAACCCGGAAGCTGACGGGACAGGAGCTCGGTCAACTCGAGTTCCAGCTCGCCGAGGCTCGCATCGCGGTCGCCGCGCGTGGCTTCAAGCGACGCCAAGGCACCTCGGACAATGTGCTTGAGCTCACTTTGCGTCATACTCTTTCTGCATCCCGCGCTGCGATCCGCACCATGCTGCACCGCATCAAGTCAGCAAACCCCTTAGTTCGGCTCAATTTAATACGGCATGATAATTCAAATTATATTCATCATTATACGTTCGCCCGCCTGAGAGCGACTTTTATGCAACAGTTTTCGGGGCAATTCGGCCACGACTCTTCGCTCTTTTATATTAAAATTCATGGGAAATTATCGGATAAACTGTTGACAAACAACGATATTTTTCAGTTTCCTCTCGAAGTTCCGGCGTTCTATTGATGAGAATGCAACTTTTCCGAGAAAGACCAGCCGCCCGATTCGCTTGCGCTCGCGCCTCCGAATGGCTGCAATGCGGCCATCGCAATGCTTTCTAACATAGGTTTCCATATGGACGAATCTTCGCTCACGGACGGAGTATTCTCATCCCCCGCCGGCGAGCATCCCCTTCCGGACTGGGCGCCCTATGCCGTGCCTTCGGACGAGGCATGGCGCGAGCTGCAACGCCGGCGGAACATCATCCGCATCCTCCGGGAGCTCACCAACCTCGCGCGCGACGAGGGCTATTCCATCACGGCCGCGCTGCTTGCCGAGACCACCGCCCGCGCCCAGGCAACGCTGATCCGCAGCCATGCCGAGCGCGAGGAGCAGGAGGTCAGCCTCCAGGCCGGGGCGCTCCAGTCCCTTGAGGAACTGGCCGCAAAGAGCGGACCGACCCGGCGGCGCCGCGTGCAGATCAAGCCCTTCCAGCTGCGCGTCCCTCCCACCGAATAGAAGCACCCCCTGGCCTCAGGCCGGCTTCGGCCGCAGCGGCAGCACGAGCGTCGCCGCGGCCAGCCCCAGCAGGCCGCCCAGCGCCGTCTCCCAGACCCGCGCGGCCAGATGCGCGATGGAGTGCTCGCCCGCGGCCGCCAGGGTCACGATGAGCGTGAAGGCGAAGGCGCCGCTGGCGATGTCGTAGCGCTCCGGCGTCGCCATGGCGAAGATCACCATGGCCAGCGCGGCCGCCAGCCAGATCAGCAGCGGCGCATGGAAGGCGATGGGCAGGCAGGCGAGGCCCAGCGGCACGCCGACGAAGGTGCCCATCACCCGGTGCCGGACCCGGGTGATGGTGGCCGAGGCCGTGCTCGCCACGACATAGGTGCTGGCGGTGATCGCCCAGTAGGACTGCTCCAGCCCGAAGCGCCCGGTCAGGGCCACGATCGCCACGGCGGAGAGCGCGCCCTGCAGCCCCATCACCAGCTCCGGCGAGAGGCCGAGCCGTGGCGCGGCCACCGCCGAGGGCCGCGGCGGCGGCGGCACGGGGCGCTCGGCCGGGCCGCTCAGCATGCGGGGCACGACGGCGGCGAGCGCGGCGATCAGCCCGGCCGCGCCAATCATCGGCAGGTCGGCGGGGCCGAGCACGAGCCCATAGGCGAGGAGCTGCCCGATATAGGCCAGCGAGCCCATCCCGCCGCCGAGCGGCCCGAAGCGGCGCAGGTAGCCGACCAGGAAGGCGCCCACCACCAGCGCCGCCTCCGGCATCGTGGGCCCCAGCCTCGCGAGCAGCGGCGAAAGTCCTGCCGTGAAGGCGGCGCCGGCCGCCGCCGCGGCGGCAAGCAGCACGAGATCCCTCGCCGAATCCCGCCGCGTCACCCGTCCCTCGGAGACGCTGGCCCAGAGCGCGATGCCGCCGGCGAGCGGGGTCAGCGCGCCCGCCTGCGGGAAGTCGTCCGCGATCGCCGGCAGCGCGCCCAGCAGCGCGGCGATGCCGAAGGCGGTGACGAGGCGCAGGCCCTTCACCCGGCGGTGCGCGCCGGGGTCGATGCGGTCCAGCCAGACCGTCACCCTGTTCAGCAGCACGGGTGAGTGCCTTCAGGCCGCGCGCTTGAGGCTGAATTCCGCCCAGACCTCGGCCAGCGCGCCCATCAGCTGGTCGATGTCGGCGTCGCTGTGCATCGGCGAGGGCGTGAAGCGCAGCCGCTCGGTGCCGCGCGGCACGGTCGGGAAGTTGATCGGCTGCACGTAGACGCCGTGGCGCTCCAGCAGCAGGTCGCTGATGCGCTTGCAGAGCACGGGGTCGCAGACCATCACCGGCACGATGTGGCTGGGATTGGGCAGATGCGGGATGTGCAGCGCGTCCAGCCGCGCACGCACCGTGGCCACCCGCTCGTGCATGCGCTCGCGCTCGGCGGAGCTCCGCTTGAGGTGGCGGATGCTGGCCGTGGCGCCGGCGGCGATGGCCGGCGGCAGCGAGGTCGAGAAGATGAAGCCCGAGGCGAAGCTGCGCACGAAGTCGATCAGGTTGGCCGAGCCGGCGATATAGCCGCCGATCACCCCGAAGGCCTTGGCCAGCGTGCCCTCGATCACCGTCAGCCGATGCCGCACCCCGTCCCGCTCCGAGACGCCGCCGCCGCGCGGGCCGTAGAGGCCCACGGCATGCACCTCGTCCAGGTAGGTCATGGCGCCGAATTCATCCGCGAGGTCGCAGATCTCGGCGATGGGGGCGATGTCGCCGTCCATCGAATAGACGCTCTCGAAGGCGATGAGCTTCGGCACGCCGCGCGGCAGCGCCTCCAGCCGCGCGCGCAGGTCGGCGAGGTCGTTGTGCTTCCAGATCTCGCAGCGGGCCCGGCTGTGGCGGATGCCCTCGATCATCGAGGCGTGATTCAGCTCGTCGGAGAGCACCACGCAGCCCGGCAGCCGCCCGGCGATGGTCGTCAGCGTCGCCCAGTTGGACATGTAGCCGGAGTTGAAAAGGAGCGCCGCCTCCTTGCCGTGGAGGTCGGCCAGCTCGCGCTCCAGCAGCACATGCTCGTGATTCGTGCCGGCGATGTTGCGGGTGCCGCCCGATCCGGCGCCCGTCCGGTCCAGCGCCTCGTGCATGGCTGCCAGGACCTCCGGGTGCTGCCCCATGCCGAGATAGTCGTTGGAGCACCAGACCGTGACCTCTCCCGTGCCATCGGAATGGTGGTGTGTCGCGCGCGGAAAGGCGCCCGCCTGCCGCTCGAGGTCGGCGAAGACGCGGTATCGGCCCTCGCGGCGCAGGCCGTCGAGCTGGTTGCGGAAGAGGTTCTCGTAGTCCATGGCTGGCCTTTCCCGGGCCGAAGCCCGTCCGCTGCAAATCTAGCGGCCTTCGGACACGAAATCAGCCCCCGCGGCGTATGGTCGGAAATTCCGCGGCACGAATTGACAAGGATCAAGGCCGGATACACTCGCCTCCTGCACCCGTTGTGCTATGCAGCGCGCGAATTTTCCGGAGGCTCTCCATCCCGTGTTCGGATCTGGCACCCGAGGCCTGACGTCGGGGACATTCGGCGCATGAGGCATCCCGATCCGAGGCACGCGCCCTCGCGCGCCACGCGGCCCCACGCACCCGCCATCCCGATGCGGGTCGGCACCCGCGGCTCGCCACTGGCGCTGCTCCAGACGCGCATGTTTCTGGACCGCATCCGCGCGATCTGCCCCGTGCTGCGCGACCTCGATGCCTTCGAGGAGTGCGAGATCGCGACCTCGGGCGACCGGGCGCAGGAGAAGCGGCTGGCCGAGATCGGCGGCAAGGGCCTCTTCGCCAAGGAGATTCACGAGGCGCTGCTCGACGGCCGGGTGGACTTCGCCGTCCATTCGCTGAAGGACCTGGAGACGGAGCTGCCGGCCGGCATCGCGCTGGCCTGCACCCTCCGCCGCGAGGACGCCCGCGACGCCATCGTCCTGGGCGAGGCCTGCCGGCGCGGCGGCTTCTCCAGCCCAGCCTGGGACCTCTTCTCCGCCCTGCCCCAGGGCGCCCTGGTGGGGACGGCCTCGGTCCGCCGGCAGGCCCAGCTCCTGCACGCACGGCCGGACCTGCGCTGCGAGGTGATCCGCGGCAATGTCCAGACGCGCCTCTCCCGGGTCGCGAGCGGCGAGTTCGACGCGACGCTGCTGGCGCTGGCCGGGCTGAAGCGGCTCGGGCTCGAGGCGCATGCCGACGTGGTCCTGGACGAGGAGGAGATGGTGCCGGCGGCCTGCCAGGGCATCATCGGCGTGACGGTGCGGTCCGACGACGTGGCGCTGCACGAGCTGCTGACCGCCATCTGGGACCCGGCCTCCAAGGCGGTGAGCCTGGCGGAACGGGCGCTGCTATCAGCGCTGGACGGCTCCTGCCGGACGCCGATCGGCGCGCATGCCACGCTGCTGCCGGAAGGGCAGCTCCGGCTGACCGGGTTGATCGCGCGGAGCGACGGGAGCTTCCTGATCCGCCGGACGGTCGAGGGCGCCGCGGCGGACGCCACGCGGATCGGCCGGGCGCTGGGGGAGGAGCTCTTCGCGGAGACGCCGGCGGACGTCTTCGCCTGACGGCGCCGCCCCCTTCCAGACAGCTTGCGCCTGACGGCGCCGCAGGAAATCCTGGGCCATGGACCTCCTGCGCGCTCAATGGCCGGCCGTCGCCCCCTTCCGGGAGCTGAGCGTCTTCGAGGGCCGGAACGGCTTTCTTTTCATGGGCAACGACCGGAACGGCTTTCTCGAATGGCAGTTCGGGCGCTGCTGGACCGCGGAGGAGCGGAAGCTCGCGCGCGACCGCGTCGCCCGCCGCCAGCACCTGTCCCGCCGGCACGGCGCGGAGTTCCACTTCTTCATCATCCCGGAAAAGAGCGTCGCCTACCGGGAGTGCCTGCCGGAGGCCCTGTCGGAGCTCCTGCCGAATCCGGCGCGGCCGGTCCTGCAGATCCAGGGCCGCTACCTCCTGCCGGAGATTCTCGACGCCAAGCCCCTCAGCCAGACCCATGAGACGGGCGGGACCCATCTGACCCACTGGGGCGGCCACGTGGCCTATCGCGCGATCGCCCATTCCCTGGGGCTGGACCCGCTCCCGCTCGACGCCTTCGACCTCGTCGCGACGGCGGAGCGCGGGGACCTGGCCGGCAAGATCCGCGCGCAGCTTCCCGACCGTCACTGGACCTACCACCTCAGATCCCCCGCGGCCCGGCCGGCGCCGGTCCCGGCGGAGTGGCTGGCGCAGGTGACCCGGCCGATCTTCGTCTTCGAGGGGCCCGCGGCCGGGCCGCGCGCCGTGATCTTCCGGGATTCGATGAGCACCAGCTTCGTGGAGACGCTGGCCCAGCACTTCTCCCGCTCCGTCTTCCTCTGGCGCCGGGGGGAGTTCCTGCTGGACGTGATCGCCAGCGAGAGGCCCGACTTCGTGATCCACATCTCGACGGAACGCTTCGTCTCGGGCCTGTGCACGCAGCTGTCGCGGCAGAAC
Organism: Roseococcus sp. GW821-FHT12F05; assembly: GCF_058806835.1. Lineage (NCBI taxonomy): Bacteria > Pseudomonadati > Pseudomonadota > Alphaproteobacteria > Acetobacterales > Roseomonadaceae > Roseococcus > Roseococcus sp. GW821-FHT12F05. Next base: position 377,330 of record NZ_JBXAQB010000004.1, on the reverse strand, counting down.
CTGATCCCCGGCGCCCTGAGCGCGGCGGCAGCGGACTGACGCGCCCGCCCGGGCGTCAGAGGGCCGCGACGCGGCCCGGCCGGTGCACCTTCACCGCGCTCTGCTCGGCCAGGATTTCCCCGATCGTCTGCCGCAGCAGCCGGATGTCGCGGATGCGGCCGAAGCTGGGACGGTGGAACAGCGCCACGTCGCGCATGTGCTGGCCGCCCGCGATGCGGCGATAGGCCACCATGTCGTCCAGCAGCGCGCCCACCTGGACCGCGAGTTGCGGCATGAAGGAGACGCCCGAGCCCGCCGCGATCATCTGGCGCATGGTCTCCAGGCTCGCGGCCTGAAGCTCCGTCGCGCCCTCGCGCAGGCGGGAGGGGCAGAGCTGCAGCGCCTGCTCGCGCAGGCAATGGCCCTCGGTGAGCAGGATCAGCTCGGCGATGGGGATGTCCCCGGGATTGACCTGCTCGGTCTGGGCCAGCGGGTGGTCGCGCGGGACGGCCAGCGCCAGCTCCTCGCGGAAGAGCGGCAGCTCCGTGAGCTCGGCCTCGGCGACCGGGCTGGTGGCCAGCAGGGCATCGAGCTCCCCCTCCTCAAGCTGGCGGACCAGGACGCGGGTGTAGCCCTCGGTCAGCATCAGCTTGAGCTCGGGATAGCGCGAGCGCAGCGGTTTCAGCAGGAAGGGCACCAGGTACGGCCCGAGCGTGGAGATGACGCCGAGGCGCAGCGAACCGGTCAGCGGCTCGGCGCCGATCCGCACCACCTCGAAAAGGCGCCGCGCCTCGGCGATGATCCGCTTGGTCTGGGCGATGACCTCCTCGCCGCGCCGCGTGACGAGGACGCCGCGCGGGCTGCGCTCGAAGATCTCGACGCCTAGGAACTCCTCCAGCTTGCGGAGCTGGCCGGAGAGCGTCGGCTGGCTGACGCCGCAGGCCAGCGCAGCCCGGCCGAAATGCAGGTGCTCGGCCACGGCGGCGATGTATTCGAGGTCTCGAAGGCTCAATCCGGCGAGGTTCATCCCGGCACCCAATTCCGATTCTTGACGTGGAAGAAACGCCTGCGCACTCTGCGCCGCAAGGGGCATTCGGCGATCGCCCCGTGAGGCTTCGGCTCAAGCATCGCATCCCAACGGATTTGGATGCCCAGTCATGCCCTCACCCCATCTCATCACCCCCGCCCAGCTCGCGCGGCGCGTCGGCCTGGCGGATGCGCCGGCGCTGATCGACGTCCGCATCCCCGAGGATGCCGCGGCCGATCCGCGCTTCCTGCCCGGCAGCCGCCGTGCCGCACATGACGACGTGGCAGGTTGGGCCGAGGCCTGGCGCGGCCGCGAGGCGGTCGTCGTCTGCCGGAGGGGCCAGAAGCTCAGCCAGGGCGTCGCCGCCTGGCTGCGGCATCACGGCGCGGAGGCGGAGACGCTGGAAGGCGGCTTCGAGGCCTGGGCCGAGGCCGGCCTGCCGCTGGTCTCGCCCGCCCGGCTGCCGCCGCGCGACGCGAAGGGCCGCACGCTCTGGGTCACGCGGGCGCGGCCCAAGGTGGACCGCATCGCCTGTCCCTGGCTGATCCGGCGCTTCGTGGATCCGGAGGCGGTGTTCCTCTTCGTGTCGCCCTCCGAGGTCGTCGCGGTGGCCGAGCGCTTCGGCGCCACGCCCCTCGATGTGGAGGGCGTCTTCTGGTCGCATCGCGGCCCGCTCTGCACCTTCGACGTGATGCTGAAGGAGTTCGGCCTGAAGCTGCCCGCGCTGGATCACCTCGCCCGCATCGTGCGCGGCGCGGACACCGCCGAGCCCGGGCTGGCGCCGGAGGCAGCGGGGCTGCTCGCGGCCTCGCTCGGCCTGTCACGCATGCACCGCGACGACCTCGCGCAGCTCGAGGCCGGCATGACGCTCTACGACGCCTTCTTCCGCTGGTGCCGCGACGCGGTGCAGGAAACCCACAACTGGCCGGCAGGGCGCCCCGCATGAACCCGACCCTCCCCTCCTTTGCCGAGGCGCTGCGCGTCTGGGCCCGGATCGGCTGCCTCTCCTTCGGCGGGCCGGCGGCGCAGATCGCCATGATGCAGCGCGAGGTGGTGGATCGCCGGCACTGGGTCTCGGACGCGCGGTTCCTGCACGCCCTCAACTTCTGCATGCTGCTGCCGGGGCCGGAGGCGATGCAGCTCGCCACCTATCTCGGCTGGCTGATGCATGGGGTGCGCGGCGGGGTGGCGGCAGGGCTGCTCTTCATCCTGCCAGGCGCGCTGGTGATGCTGGCGCTGTCCGCGATCTCCGCGGCGTTCGGCGGCGTGCCCTTCGTGGCGGCGCTGTTCTTCGGGCTGAAATGCGCCGTGCTGGTCCTGGTGGTGGAGGCGCTGCTGCGGGTGGCGCGGCGGGCGCTGCGCGGCGCGCTTCCCTGGGCGCTCGCGGCCGCAGCCTTCCTGGCGCTCTTCGTCTTCGCGGTGCCCTTCCCGCTCGTGGTGCTGGGCGCGGGCGTCATCGGCCTCCTCGCGCCGGACGGCTTCGCGAAGGGCGGGCATGGCGCCGCCGGCTCGGGGCATGAATCCGCACTGGACGCCCTGCTCGCGGCCGATCCCGGGCGGATCGCCGCCATGTCGGGCGCGGCGCGGCGGGCGGGGCTGATCGCCGTCGCGCTCTGGCTCTGGCCGGTCGCGCTGCTGATGCCGGTGGGTGGCGTCTTCGCCGACATCGCCTGGTTCTTCTCGAAGATGGCCGTCGTCACCTTCGGCGGCGCCTATGCGGTGCTGGCCTATGTCACGCAGGAGGCGGTGGAGCACTACCGCTGGCTCACCGCGTCCGAGATGCTGGCCGGGCTCGGCCTCGCAGAGACGACGCCGGGGCCGCTGATCCTGGTGCTGCAGTTCGTGGGCTTTCTGGCCGGCCTTCGCGAGGGCGGCGGCTGGGCGGGCGCGGTCGCCGGCGCCGGGCTGACGCTCTGGGTGACCTTCCTGCCCTGCTTCGCCTGGATCTTTCTGGGCGCGCCCTATGTCGAGCGGCTGCACGACGTGGAGCGGCTGCGCGGCGCGCTGGCGGGCGTGACGGCGGCGGTGGTGGGCGTGATCGCGAACCTCGCGCTGTGGTTCGGGCTGCGCGTGCTCTTCGCGCGCATGGTGGACGGGCCCTTCGCGCTGCACTGGCCCGATCCGGCGAGCCTCCAGTGGCAGGCCCTGATCCTCGCGGTGCTGGCGGCTTTCGGCGTCTTCCGGCTGAAGCTCGGCGTGGTGCCGCTGCTGGCCCTCACGGCCCTTGCAGGCCTGGTGCTCACGCTCGCCGCGCCATAGGCGCGCTTACGCCCCCTTGGCCGTGATCGCCCGCCAGACCTGCCGCAGCCCCACCACCTGCTGCGCGAGCCAGCCGCCGCGCACATAGGCCGTAGGCGCGTCCGGATCGCCCGTGCGGGGGTAGTGGTCGCGCCGGAAGTCGGCCGTGCCGAAGATCCAGTCCCAGACCGGTAGCAGCACGCCGTAGTTCTTGCCCGAGTTCCCCACGCTCAGCACGCCGTGATGCAGCCGGTGGAAGCGCGGGCTGACCAGCAGCCGCTCGCCGACCTTGCCGAAGTCGAGGCGGACATTGGCGTGGCTCAGGCTCTCCGCCAGCCGCAGCACCAGCAGGATGACGGGGAACTGGCCCGGCGGCACGCCGATCGCCACCGCGATGATGCCGAACCAGGCGGCGGCGATGATGTCGTCCAGGATATGGTTCCGGTCGTCGGTCCAGAAGGTCATCTGGGTCTGGGCGTGATGGATCGAGTGCAGCGCCCACCACCAGGGAAACATGTGCTGCAGCCGGTGCCGCCAGTATTCCGCGAAGTCGAGGATGACGATGTAGCAGGCGAAGGCCGCGAGCGGCTGGTCGCGCAGCCAGGGGACGAGGTTCTCGAGCGTCGGCGGGATGAAGCCGCTGTCGGCGATCATCCCCTCGATGCGGGACGAGGCGGCGTAGAACAGGAAAAAGCCCAGCAGCGGCAGGATGCCGAGCCGCGACAGCAGCGTGTAGAGCACGTCCGTGCGCACCACCCGCTGGCTCTCCCAGCGCTCAACGGGGCGCCAATGCTCCAGCGGCAGGCAGACCAGCGCGACGACGATCACCTGGATCACGCCGAAGACGAAGAAATCCATCCACTGGAAGGCCTCGTCCGCCCAGTTCATCAGGCCGAGCTGGTACATCGCCGGCTGCAGCAGCACCTCGAAGAGCCAGCCGGTCAGGCGGTCGTAATGGTCCTGGATGAAATCGGTCATCTCTTCCCCTCGGGCGGGAGGGTGGCGAAGCAGAAACCCCGGTCGAGCAGGCCCGTCACCAGCGCCTCGAAGATAAGGCCGAAGGGCTCGCGGCGCGAGCGCACGCCCCAATGCATGACGAGAACCTCACCATCGCGGATCTGCGCGAGGTTGCGGCGCAGCAGCGCGGCGTTGGGGCTGGACGCGGAATCCAGCTCGTCGCCGAGGAAGCCGTGCGCGCTCCAGCCCTGGTGGCGCAGCCCGCAGGCCGCGGCCATGCGCAGCGCGCCAGGGGTGACGATGCCGCCGGGCGCGCGCCAGAGCGGCAGGATCCGCGCCTGGGGCGCCAGCGCGCGCAGGGCCTCGACCGGCCGGGCGAGCTCGGCGCAGAGGGTGGCCTGGTCCAGCACCTCCCGCCCCTCGCCCCGGTTGGAAACGTAGGAGGTCCGCCCCGGGCCAGCGTCGCCGCGAAAATACCAGTGCCGCCAGGTGTGGCTGGCGAAGGCATGACCCTCCGCCGCGCGGGCCTGCCAGAACGGCGCCCAGGAGGGATCGAGCGAGCGGTCGCCGCGGTGGGTCGGCTCCTGCGCCACGAAGAGGGTGGCACGGATGCCGTGCCGCGCCATGGCGGCGGCGATCGTCTCCGCCTCGCGCGCCCAGCCGGTGTCGATGGTGAGATAGAGCGTACCGGTGCAGGCGCGCGCCAAGCGCGGGCTCGCCGGCTGCGCGGCGGCCGACGCCGGCCATGCCAGCGCGGCGAGGCCGAGGGCGCGGCGCGTCGGCATCTCAGCGCCCCGTCTTAGCGCAGGGTGGCGCGGGCGGGGTAGCTGCCGGGCGTGCCGGCATTCACGCGGACCGCGACGTCGGTCGCGGCGGGCGCCACCGGCGTGGGCGCCGCTGCGGCCCGGGCGATCGCGCCGCCGCCCACCACGGGCTGCGTCATGGGCCGGCTGCCGCTGATGGCGCCCGGCGCGGCGAAGGCGAAGTCGGCGCCGAGACCCTGGCGCTGCGGCACCACGAAGATTCCATGCGGGCTGCGCCCCACGCGGACCTGCGCGTTCTCGCCCGTGCGTGGGTCGAAGGCGAGGATGCGGCCCGTCCAGCGCAGGGTCGCGAAGATGCGGCCCTCGGGGTCGAAGGCGAGGCAGTCCGGCCCGCCGGGGATGTCGAAGACGCGGCGGACCTCATAGGTCTCGGCGTCCACCTCGGCGATGCGGCTGTCCACGCGCGACGTGGCGTAGAGGGTGCGCCCGTCCGGCGCCGGGAAGGCCGTGTGCGCGCCGCGGCCGACCTGGAAGACCGGGCGGACCTCGCGCGTCGCGGGGTCCAGCGTCACGAAATCCTGCCGGCCCATCAGGCCGATCAGCAGCTTGCCGCGGTTCCAGATGATGCCGGCGGGCTCGGGCCCGACATCCTGCACCCAGGCCACGGCGCCGGAATACATGTCCACCGCCGAGACCTGGCCGGTGCCCTGGAGCGTCACATAGACCCAGCGGCTGTCGGGGCTGAAGGCGACATGGCTCGGCTTGTCGCGCTGGCGGAAGCGCTGGAGCAGCGTCAGCGAGGCGGCGTCGTAGATGTCGATCTGATCGCGCCGGAGGGAGGCCACCACGAGGAAGCGGCCGTTCGGGCTGTATTCCAGGTGGTAGGGGTTGCTGATCCGCTCGCGCCGGCGGATCTCGCCGGTCTGCGGATCGAGGAAGATCAGTTCGTTGGCAGCGCTGTCGCCCAGCACCAGCTCCCGGCCGTCCGGCGAGAGGACGATGTGGTGCGCCTCCCGCAGCAGCGGGATGCGGCGGACCTCCTGGAAGGTCGTGACGTCGACCACCGAGATGGAGGCGTCGCCAGAATTGAGGACGTAGACCGTGTCGGCCCGTGCCGACGCCGTGGCGATGCAAAGGAACAGCAAGGCGGCGCGCCACATGGCAGTCAGGGCCTTCACGGCAATTCGACGATTGCAATCAAACGCATAACTCCGGCGGTTTCAAGGCGATCGGCATGGAAATGTCCGATCCTGCTCCTGAACACACCAAGAATTGATAAAGTTGCAAGGCCAGGGACAGCCGGGCCGGTCCCCGGCCATGGGCCAATGGCCGGCCGGAGCCGGCCGCCGTCTCAGTACATGACCATGCCGCCGTCGGCGACCAGCGTGGCGCCATGGACGTAGGAGGCCTCCGGCGAGAGCAGCCAGGCGATGGCGGGCGCGATCTCCTCGGCGGTGCCGAGCCGGTTGAAGGAGGTCATGCCCTCCACCCTCGCGCGGATCGCCGGGTCGCCCAGCGGCCCGGCGGCGAAGGGCGTGTCGATCATGCCGGGCGCGATGGTGTTCACCGCGATCCCCTGCGGCCCGAGCACGCGGGCGGCATTCTTGGTCATCGCCAGCACCGCGCCCTTGCTGGTGGCATAGGCGACGGTGCCGGCCAGCCCGCCGCCGCGCAGCCCCGCGACACTGGCGACCGTGCAGATGCGGCCGCCCGCCTGCATCATCGCCGCCGCCTCGCGCAGGCAGAGGAAGGTGCCGATGACGTTGACGTCGTGGATGCGGCGGAAGATCTCGACCGTCGTCTCCGCGAAGGGCGCGGTGGTGTAGATGCCGGCGCAGGTGGCCAGGGCGTCGAGCCCGCCGAAGGCGGCCTTCACCTCGGCGAAGGCGCGTACGACCGCATCCTCATCCGACACGTCCACGGCGATGGCGGGATCATCGGGCCCGGCGACGGACTGCGCCGCCTCCAGGTTCCGGTCGAGGCACGCGACCCGGTGGCCGCGCGCCCGAAGCAGCCGCGCGGTGGCGGCGCCGATGCCGCTGCCGGCCCCGGTGATGGCGACGCGCATGCTCAGCGCCGCAGCCAGAAGATCTCCGCGGTGGCCGAATCCGACGGGTAGACGGTCACCGGGCGGTTGTTCTGCCACTGCACCACCATCGGCCCCGCCTCCTGGCGCAGTCCGTTCGCGTCGAACCGGATGCGCCGCCCCGGGAAGTACAGCGCGGCACCGTCGGTGATGTCGATGGTGCGGAGCGCCTCGGCCACCGCGCGGCGGTCGGCGCGGCCGGCCTTCTGCAGGGCGTCGCGCATGATCCACATGTCGCCGTAGGTCGCGATGCCGTTCTGGCCCATCCAGGGCTCGCCGGTCGCCTGCTTGAACTCCTCGATGATCGCGTCCTGGCCGCGCGAATCCCAGTTGCCGACCACGGTGGTGAAGCCCTCCATCTGCTCCGGCCGCAGGTTGCGCAGCAAGTCGGACTGCGCCATGGCGATGCCGCTGCCGATGGTCGGCACCCGGCCGCGGCCCAGGCCGAACTCGTTCATCTTCTCGATCAGCAGCTTCACGTCGGAGATCACGGTGATCGGCATGATCAGCAGGTCCGGCCGCGCCTGGCGCACCTTCTGGATCAGCGGCGTCGCGTCCGAGAGCGGGGGCGTGAAGGTCTCGTCCATCACGATGCGCAGGCCGAAGCGCGAGGCCGCCTCCTGCCGCACCGGCTCGACGAAGGAGACGGAGGAGGCGGTGTTGTCGGTCAGGATCGCCACCGTCTGCGGCCGCCGCCCCGTCGCCTGCTGGCCGAGGTTCATCATGATCGGCAGCGCCTCCTTGGCCTGGTCGCCCGCCTTGGCCGAGGTCTGGAAGACGTAGCGGAAGCCGCGGGTGGTGATCAGGTCGGAGTAGCTGAGCGTCAGCATCGGCAGCTCCGCCCGCTCCGTCACCTCGGTCGCCGAGAGGGTGAAGGAGGAGAGGTAGGCGCCGGAGCAGGCGACGAGGTCCGGGCTGTCGGCCACCATGCGCTGGGCGGCGTTCTTCGCCTTCTCTGTGGTGTCGCCGCAGTCGAAGGCCAGCAGCTCCAGCCGCGCGCCGCCGAGCGCGGGCACGCCGCCCTGCGCGTTGATGTGCCGCACGGCAAGCTCGGCGCCCATGCGCATGAGCTGGCCGAAGCGGGAGTAGATGCCGGAGAGCGGCACCAGCAGCCCCACCTTCACCGAGGAGGGCGCCGTCTGCGCCTGCGCCGCCCCGAGGCTGGCCGCCGTGAGCGTGGCGCCGGCCATCAGTTCCCGGCGCGTGGTCCTGAGAATGGTCATCGTTCTGTCTCCCGTTGTCTCGGCCCGGTTGATCCGGCGCCGGCTGAAATCTTGCTCACATGCCCAGATAGGCCTGGCGGACGCGGTCGTCGGCGCTGAGCACGGCATGGGTGCCCTCCAGCGCGATGCGCCCAGCCTCCAGTACATAGCCGCGATCGGCGAATTCGAGCGCCTCGGCGACACGCTGCTCCACCAGCAGGATGGTCATGCCGGCCTGCCGGTGGATCTCCACCAGACGCTCGAAGATGAACTCCGCCATCGCCGGCGAGAGGCCCATCGACGGCTCGTCCAGCATGAGCAGCTTGGGCGCCGAGGTCAGTCCGCGGGCCACCGCCACCATCTGCTGCTGCCCGCCGGAGAGCGTGCCCGCGAGCTGGCCGCGCCGCTCGGCCAGGATCGGGAACCACTCCAGCACCTGCGCCAGGTTGCGCGCCCAATCGCGCCGGCCGGCCGCGGTGCTGGCGCCCATCTCCAGATTCTCCATCACCGTGAGCGAGGGGAAGAGCTGGCGGCCCTCCGGCACATGCGCGATGCCGAGATGCGCGCGCTGCGCCGCCGGCACCTCGGCGAGGTCGGTGCCGCCGAAGCGGATGCGCCCGGCGCTGGGCCGCACGATACCGGAGATCGCCTTGAACAGCGTCGTCTTGCCCGCGCCGTTGGGCCCGACCACCGCGACGAACTCGCCCGCCTCCACGCGGAGGCCGACGCCCTTCAGCACGGGGGAGCCGCCATAGCCGGCATGCAGGTCCTCAATCTCGAGCACGGGCGCCCCACTTCGTTCCGAGATAGGCCTCGATCACCTTCGGGTTGCCGGTGATCTCGGCCGGCAGGCCCTCCGCCAGCACCGCGCCGTGGTCGAGCACCACGAAGCGGTCGACCAGCCGCACCATGGCATGCAGCGTGTGCTCGATGATGACGACCGTGGTGCCCTCCGCGGCGACGCGGCGGATGACGCCGAGCAGCCTTTCCACCTCCGGCGCGCCGAGCCCGGCGAAGGTCTCGTCCAGCAGCAGCAGGCGCGGGCGGCCGGCCAGGGCGCGGGCCAGCTCCGTCAGCCGGAGGTCGAGGTTGCTCAGCGTGCCCGCGAGCTCGTCGAGGCGGGCGCCGAGGCCGACGCGGTCGATCGCCGCCCGCGTCAGGGCGCGCGCTTGCTCGATGCCCTCGGCATGCGCCTGCGCGCCGCTCATGACGTTGTCGGCGACCGACATGCGGGCAAAGGGGCGCACCACCTGGAAGGTGCGGCCGACGCCCAGGCGGCAGAAGCGGTTGGGCTGCAGGTTGGTGACGTCGCGCCCGTCCAGCAGCACGCGGCCGGCATCGGGGCGGACGAAGCCGTTGAGCAGGTTGAACAGCGTCGTCTTGCCGGCGCCGTTCGGGCCGATCAGGCCGAGGATCTCGCCCTCGCGCACGTCGAAGCTGACATCCTGCACGGCGCGCACGCCGCCGAAGCTGCGCGACAGGCCCTCCACCCGCAGGATCACCGGCGCATCGGCCGGCGGCGGCACGTGAGGCGGCGAGGGCTCCTCGGGCGGGGCAACGGCTTCCATGACCGGGGCCTCGGCGGCACGCCGGCGGCGGCGGATATCGGCGATCTTCCAGTAGATGCCCTCCGGCGCCAGCAGGATCACGGTGATGATGGCGATGCCGAAGACCACGCCCTGGATGCCGGGGATAACAGCGCCGAACTGCGCGTGCAGCGTCTCCCCCAGCGGGATCAGGATGAGCGCGCCGATGACCGGCCCCCAGACCGTGCCGACGCCGCCGAACATCGCGACCGTCAGCGCCTGGGCCGAGATCAGCATGCCGAAGACCGCCTCGGGCGTGACCACCAGCAGGATCACCGCATGAAAGCCGCCGATGGTGCCGGCCAGCGCACCGCTCAAGGTGATGGTGATGAGCTTCAGCCGCCGCGTGTCGATGCCGATCGCCTCGGCCGCCGCCTCGTTCTGCTTGATGGCGGTCAGCGCCAACCCGTAGCGGGAGCGCTCGACCAGCCGCATCGCCACCATGGTGAGCAGCAGCAGGCCCAGGGCGAGGTAGATGTAGATTCGGTAATCGGCGAACTGGAGAAAGACCCAGCCGCGCTCGCGGATCAGCGGGAGCGAGACCTCCTGGTGGCCGAGCCAGAGGAAGATGTTCAGCAGCGCCAGGGGATAGGCGAGCATGGCCAGCGCGAAGTAATGCCCGCGCAGCCGGAAGGTCGGCAGGCCGATGAGCAGACCGGAAATCGCACCGACCAGCCCCGCCAGGGGGATGCCGAGCCAGGGCGTCAGGCCGAACTTCACGAAGCACAGCGCAACGGTATAGGCGCCGAGGCCGAAGAAGGCGGCGTGGCCGAAGGAGATCAGCCCCGTCATGCCGCTGAGCAGGTTCCAGGACAGGCCGAAGATCGCCCAGACCGGCACCAGCACCAGGGTCAGCTGGTGGTAGCTGTTGGAGACGAAGAGGCTCAGCACGGCGTAGCCCGCGCAGAAGACGAGGATCGGCCACAGCATGCGGGCCGGGGGGAGCGTGCGGAACATCGGGCCTAGGTCCTCTCCGCCGAGCGGCCGAGCAGGCCCTGCGGACGCAGGAAGACCACCAGCAGGAAGACCACGAAGATCGCCGTGTTCTGCAGCTGCGTGGGCAGCAGCAGGGCCGAGCACTGCTGGATCACCCCGATCAGCAACCCGCCCCAGAAGGCGCCGAGCGTCGAGCCCAGCCCGCCCAGCACCACGCCGGCATACATGATGATGACGTATTCCAGCCCGACATAGGGGGTGAAGCTGTAGCTCGAGGCCAGCAGCCCGCCCGCGATGGCGGTGACGCCGATGCCCAGGCCGAAGGTGATGCGGTGCGCGCCATCGACGTCGATGCCCACGTAGAGCGCCGCCTGCACGTTGTCCGCCGCCGCGCGCAGCGATTTGCCCAGCCGCGAGCGCGTGACGAAGGCGACCAGCGCCGCCACCACGGCGATGGCGATCAGCGCGCCGACGGCGCGCGCCTGGTTGATGAAGACCACCACGTCGCCGCCCGCGAATTCGAGCTCCCAGGCCGTCGAGGAGATGTCGCTGGGGATGGAGACCGGCGCGCTGCCGAAGAGGATCTGCCCGCCGCTCTGCAGGATCAGCGACAGGCCGAGCGTCAGGATCAGCTGAGCGTAATGGCCCTCGCCCTCCAGCCCTCCGATGCGCGTGCCGGTGACGCGGGACAGTAGGAAGCGCTGCGCGAGATAGCCGAGCAGGAAGAGCACCGGCCCGGCCAGCAGTGCCGCGACGAAGGGCCCGGCGCCGGCGCCGAAGATCGCCTGCAGCCCCAGCAGGGTGAAGAGATGCAGCGCCACGTACATGCCGAGCATCATGAAGTCGCCCTGGGCGAAGTTGATCACGCGCATGACGCCGAAGATCAGGCTCAGCCCGACGCACATCAGCCCGTAATGCGCGCCCAGCAGCAGCCCCGCATTGAGGGCCTGCAGGATGCCTTCCAACTGCATCATCGCCGCGAGCGTCCGACGAGCCACGATTCTTCCGGCGGGTGCGGCGCGACCTTCTCGGGTGCAATCCAATCGGACAATGACGTCTCCTCGCACCCTTGTTGCCGGGTTGCGGCCGCACCGTCGCAGCGGCGGTGGCGGGATGTCAACGATCTTCAGATTGTCCTACAGAATTAATAGGCCCCAGCGACCTAACCGAGCAGACACGAAGCCGCGGCGGGCTACTCCGCGGCCGTTCCGACGCGCGACTGACTGGCCGCGGCCTGCTCGTTGAGGATCCGCAGCGCGACCTCGGCGGCCTTCATCACGTGCTCGCGGCACGCCTTCCAGGCGCCCTCGCGGTCGCGGCGCTCGATCGCCTCGACGATGCGGCGGATCTCGACGACGGTCTGCGGCAGGCGGTTCGGGTCCGAGAGGGTCGTGGCGCGCAGCTGGGAATTGCGGTTCAGCAGCTGGTCCAGCATGCGCGCGACATAGGCGTTGCGGCAGCCGCGCAGCATCACGTCGTAGAAGCGCCGCTTCAGCCTCAGCACGGCCATGCGGTCGGTGGAGCCCGGCCTGACCGCGGCGATCTCCTCGAAGACCGTGCGGAGCTCGGCGATCTCCTCGATCGACGCACGCTCGGCGAAGCCCTGGCCGGCCAGGGCCTCCAGCACGGCGCGGACCTCGTAGACCTGCGTCGCCTCGGCGGCGGAGAGATAGGCGACGAAGGGCCCGCGATTCGGTACCACCGTGACCAGACCCTCGGCCTCCAGGAGCCGCACCGCCTCGCGGATCACGCCGCGGCTGACGCCGAACACCTCGCAGAGCAGCCGGTCCGACAGATGCTCGCCGGGCAGGAAGCGGCTGGTGATGATGGCCTCGCGCAAGCGCTCCTCGACCTGGCGCCGCACAGGCTGGGGCGTGACCCGAAGCGAAGGATTGTCCGGCATTCTTTCCTGTATTTCCGGTTAGGAGAGATTGTCTCCCCTATCACACAATCTGGCCTCCCGCGGGTAGGCCGTCCAGAAAAAGAGGCCGGCGACGCTCGTGCCGCCTCAGATTGACGGACAATCTGGCAGGGTAGTAGCGTCGCCCATACCCAAGGGAGGTACCCAGAATGTCCGACGCCACATTGTTCGCCAAAGGGCTCGAGGTCCGCCGCGCGGTCCTGGGCGCTGAGTATGTCGATGGCGGAATCGCCAAGGCCGACGATTTCATGATGGCCTTCCAGAACATCACCACCGAATGGTGCTGGGGCTATGCCTGGACCCGCCCCGGCCTGACGCATCGCGAGCGCTCGATGCTCAACCTCGCGATGCTGACGGCGCTGGGCCGCACGCCGGAGATCAAGCTGCACACCAGGGGCGCCCTGACCAACGGCCTGACGGTCGACGAGATCAAGGAGGTCCTGCTCCACGCCACCGTCTATTGCGGCATTCCCGCCGGGCTGGACGCCTTCAAGGCGGCGCATGAGGTCCTGGTGAAGGAGGGCGCGCTGGCCGGCGAGCCGGCCAGCAAGTGAGCGCCGCCGAGCTGCGCCGCATCGCCTTCATCGGCATCGGCAACATGGGCTGGCCGATGGCCGCCAATCTGGTCAAGGCCGGCTTCGACGTCGTGGTCTGCGACAGGCTGCCCGATCTCACCGCACGCTTCGCCACGGAGGTCGGCGGCGAGGCCGCCGCCGATGCGGCTGCGGCGGCGCGCGGCGCGGATGCCGTGGTCACGATCCTGCCGACCTCCAAGCATGTCGTGCAGGCGGTGGAGGCGATGGGCGACGCGCTGGCGTCCGGCATGCTGCTGATCGACATGACCTCAGGCGTGCCGACCACGACGCGCAACCTGGCCGAAAGCCTCGCCCCGCGCGGGGTGAAGGTGATCGACGCCCCCGTCTCCGGCGGCGTGCCGAAGGCGAAGACGGGCGAGCTGGCGATCATGCTGGGCGGCGATGCGGCGGAGGTGGCGCGGGCCGATGCGGTGCTGCGCGCCATGGGCACGGCGCTGACCCATGTGGGCGATGTCGGCGCGGGACAGGCGATGAAGGCGCTGAACAACCTGATGGGTGCGGCGGGCTTCCTGATCGGCGTGGAGGCGCTGCTGATCGGCCAGCGCTTCGGGCTGGATCCGGCGCAGATGGTCGATGTGCTGAACGCCTCGACGGGCATGAACAGCAGCACGCAGCGGAAGTTCAAGCAGTTCGTCCTGTCACGCCGTTTCGATGCCGGCTTCGGGCTGGAGCTGATGGCCAAGGACTGCTCGGTGGCGATGGAGGTCGCGCGCGACACCGCGACGCCGGCGCCCTTCGCGGCGCTGTGCCGGGAGATGTGGGTCAGCGCCGTCGCGATGCTCGGCCCCGGCCAGGACCACACGGCCATGGCGCAGTTCTCCGAGCGCCTGGTGGGCGAGACGCTGGGCGGCGGAAACCGGCCGGACTGAAAGGCTCGGGGGAGAATTCCTTCTCCCCCGACCTCCTACTTCTTCGGCGCGACATCCAGCCGCACGGCGATGCCCTCAAGCTCCGGGCTGACGGCGGGGTAGCGCTGCATCACGAGCGGATCGTGGCCCGGTATGATGTGGTCCTCGCTGTCCGCGGCGGCGCGCAGCCGGTCGAAGCCTTCCAGCATCTCGCCGATGTGGAAGGCGGTGGTGAAGGGCCGGCCGCTCTCCATGTTCTCGTAGAAATGCGTGACGTCCGAGGCGAGCACGACAGTGCCGCGCGCGGTCGCCACGGAGACGAACTGCAGCCCCGCCGAATGCCCGCCGGTCGGGTGCAGCCGGACGCCCGGCCAGGGCTCGACCACGCCCTCGTCGAAGATGACGCGCTCGGCGTAGTTCATGCGGATGATGCCGGTGACATCCTCCACCTCGAAGGAATGGCGCAGCTGCTTATGCCGCATGTAGTGGCCGCAGGCGTAGTGCAGTTCGGCCTCCCGCAGATGAAACTTCGCCCTCGGGAAGCGGTCGAAGTTGCCGACGTGGTCGTAGTGCAGGTGCGTCAGCACGACGTCCGTCACCTCGGCGGGATCGACGCCGAGCAGCGCCAGGCTCTCGACCGGGCAGCGCAGGTGCTCGCGGCCGCGCTTGGCAGCGACCGCGGCGGTGAAGCCGGTGTCGACGACGATCGTGCGCTCGTCGTTGCGGATCACCCAGACGAAGTAGTCCATGGGCATCGGCCCGTCATGCGGGTCGCCGCCGATGAAGTGCTGGTGGCGCCGCGCGTCCCGCCGGGCGTAGCGGAGGGCGAAGATCTCGTAGGTCATCCGGGTCACGCGCCCCGCTTCTCCAGAATCTCGGTCAGCACCGTCGCCGCCGTCATCGAGGCCGGCCAGCCGGAATAGAAGGCGAGGTGCGTGATCAGCCCGGCGATCTCCTCCACGGTCACGCCATTGTCCAGCGCGCGGCCGATATGGGTGTTGAGCTGCTCGGGGCGATAGGTCGCAACCAGGGCGGCCACAGTGATCAGGCTGCGGTCGCGCTTGGACAGGTCCTCGCGCTCCCAGATCTCGGCGTAGACGACGCGCTCGGTGAGCTCGACGAGGGCGGGAACGGTCTTGCGGACGCGGTCGCGCTGGGCGGATTGCGGGATCGGCTTGCTCATGGGTGGTTCCTCCGGTTGGAGGGTCGCGGCCGGTCCCGGCGACCGTGCCACAGGCTCCGGGCCGGCGCTGCGATGCCGCCGCTTCCCGCCTGATCCTGGCCGCTCGATCGGTCCTGCATGGTGCCTTCCGATGTTTCCGATCCGCGCGGCCTTCGCCGCGCCGACCAGCCGCTCCCCTGGGGGAAGCCTATGGCCCGGCGCCGGGCGCGGCAAGCTTCGTCGGATTGTTCTACAAAATTATTGCCGGCGGCCAGGCGTCGTGGTTGCCTGATACCGAACGGGCAGCCCACGCGGCCCGACGATCCAAGGGAAGGAAATCATCTCATGCGGGCAAGGCTCTGGCTCGGCTGTCTCCTGGCGTTCTGCGGCGGCGCCGCGACGGCGCAGGACTACCCCACGCGAACCGTCACCATGATCGTGCCCTCCGCGCCGGGCGGCACACTCGATGCGCTGGGGCGGCTGATGGCCCAGGCGATGAGCCCGGACCTCGGCCGCACCGTGGTGATCGAGAACGTCACCGGCGCCGGCAGCCTGGTCGGCATGCAGCGCCTCGTCCGCTCCGATCCGGAAGGCTATGTGATCGGCTTCGGCAATGTCGGCTCCATGGCGGCCAATGTCGCGACCACGCGGGACCTGGGCTTCGATCCCCGGACGGACCTGACGCCGATCAGCATCGTCGCCAACGTGCCCATGGTGCTCGCGGCCAGCCCGCGCTCCGGCCTGCGCGACCTCGCCAGCCTGGTGTCGCGGATCCGCGAGCGCGGCGAGGGCGTCACCTTCGGCACCGGGGGCGCCGGCACCACCGGCCATCTCGCCCCGGCCTTTCTGTTCACGCTCATCGGCGCGAAGGGCATGCTCGTGCCCTATCGCGGCGCCGGGCCGGCGATGAGCGACCTGGCGGCCGGCACGGTCGATGTGGTGATCGACCAGACCGTGACGATGATCCCGGCGCATCTGGGCCATACGGCGGTGGCGCTCGCCGTCACCGGCAGCGCCCGCGCCGCCCAGCTGCCGGACGTGCCGACCTTCGCGGAGGCCGGCGTGCCCGGCTTCGACATGGTGATCTGGAACGCCATCGCCGGGCCGAAGGGCATGCCGCCTGCAGTGACGCAGCGCCTCCTGCGCTCGATCGAGGCGGCGCTGGCCAGCCCCACCGTCGCCTCCCGCTTCGCCGATCTGGCGACCACGATGCCGCCGCCGGCGCAGCGCGGGCCGGAGGCGATGCAGCGGCAGATCGTCGCGGACGTGGACCGCTGGCAGCAGGTGGTGCGCAGCTCGGGAATGGCGCTCCAGTAGGGGGCTATTCCTTGGGCTCGAAGTCGAGCGCGGCGCCGTTGATGCAGTAGCGCAGCCCGGCCGGTCCCGGCCCGTCCGGGAAGACGTGGCCCTGGTGGCCGCCGCAGACGGCGCAATGCACCTCGACGCGCCGCATGCCGTGGCTGTCGTCCAGGCTCTCGCCGATCGCGCCCTCGACGGGCGCGGTGAAGGAGGGCCAGCCGCAGCCGCTGTCGAACTTCGCGTCGCTCTCGAAGAGCGGCGTGCCGCAGCCCTTACAGAGGAAGACCCCTTCCCGCTTCTCCCAGTTCAGCGGCGAGGTGCCCGGGCGCTCGGTGGCCTGATGGCGCAGCACGCGATAGGCGACCGGGTCGAGCTCGGCCTGCCACTCGGCGTCGCTGCGCCGGACGGGGAACTCCTCGTCCATGGCTCAGGCCCCCACGCGGCTGAGGCGCGAGGCGAAGCTCTTGCGGAACTTGCTCACCTTCGGCGCGATGACGGCACGGCAATAGCCGGACCAGGGGTTGCGGTTGAAGTAGTCCTGGTGCTCCGGCTCGGCGGTGTAGAAGGCGCCCGCGGGCGCGAGCTCGGTGACGAAGCGGCCGTTCCAGATGTTCAGGCCTTCGACCTCGGCGATGACCTGGCGGGCCGTCTCCATCTGCTCCGGCGTCTCCGTGAGGATGATCGAGCGGTATTGCGGGCCGACATCGGCGCCCTGGCGGTCCTTGGTGGTGGGGTCGTGCAGGGTGAAGAACATGCGCAGCAGGTCGGTATAGCTGACGACATCAGGGTCGAAGGCGATGCGGACCACCTCGGCATGGCCCGTCTGCTTGCCGCAGACCTGCTCGTAGGTGGGGTTGGGCAGGTGTCCGCCGGCATAGCCGGAGACGACGTCGGAAACGCCGGCGACGTCACGAAAGGCCGCGTCGAGGCACCAGAAGCACCCGCCGCCCAGGGTTGCGTGTTCCATCTCGGTTTCTTCTCCTTTGTTGGGCCAGGAGATGGGGTCCCCGCGCCGGCCGGAAAAGGCCCCAAGGGGGCTCCAGAGAGGGGCCCTTCCGGCCGCCGGTCAGGCGGCCTTGGAGACGGCTCCCATCTCGGCCCAGGCGGCGTCGAGGCCCTGGCCGAAGCGCGCGCACATCTCGCCGATCTCGGCCTCGGTGATGATGAGCGGCGGGGTGAAGGCGATGCGGTCGCCGATGGCGCGGACCACGAGGCCGGCCTCGCGGCACTTCTCCTGCACGAGGACGCCGACCTTCTGCGCCGGCGCGAAGGGCTCCTTCGTGGCCTTGTCGGCGACCAGCTCCACGCCGGCGATCAGCCCCACGCCTCTGACGTCGCCGACCAGCGGGTGGTCGCGGAACTTTTCCAGCCCGGCCAGGAACACCGGCGAGACCTTCTTCACATGCCCGATCATGTCGCGCTCGGCATAGATGTTCAGCGTCTCGATGCCGACCGCGCAGGCCACGGGATGGCCGCCATAGGTGTAGCCATGGCCGAAGCTGCCGTTCTTCTTCGAGCCGGCCAGCAGCGCCTCGTGGATCGGCTTGGAGATCAGCGTCGCCGAGAGCGGCTGGTAGGCGGCCGTCAGCTGCTTCGCGCAGACCAGCAGATCCGGCTTCATGCCGTAGGTGGTGCTGCCCCACATCTCGCCGGTGCGCCCGAAGCCGCAGATCACCTCGTCGGCGACCAGGAGGATGTCGTGCTTCTTCAGGATGGGCTGGATCAGATCGAAATAGCCCCGGGGCGGCGTGAGCGCGCCGCCGCCGCCCTGCACCGGCTCCGCGAAGAAGGCGGCGATGGTGTCGGCGCCCTCCTTCTCGATCAGGGCCTCCAGCTCGGCGGCCATGCGGGCGGAGAACTGCTCCTCCGTCTCGCCGGGCTCGCCGAAGCGGTAGTAGTTGGGGTTGCTGACCTTCAGGAAACGGTCGCCCAGCGGCAGGTCGAAATCCGCCTGCATGTGCGGCTGGCCCGAGAGCGACGCCGTCGCGATGGTGTTGCCGTGGTAGCCGCGCACGCGGGCGATGAGCTTCTTCTTGTTGGGACGGCCGATCAGGTTGTTGTAGTACCAGATCATCTTGATGGCGGCGTCGTTCGCCTCGGAGCCCGAGCACTGGAAGGCGACATGCGTCAGCCCCTCCGGC
This sequence comes from Roseococcus sp. GW821-FHT12F05, assembly GCF_058806835.1. NCBI lineage: Bacteria > Pseudomonadati > Pseudomonadota > Alphaproteobacteria > Acetobacterales > Roseomonadaceae > Roseococcus > Roseococcus sp. GW821-FHT12F05. Next base: position 358,588 of record NZ_JBXAQB010000004.1, on the reverse strand, counting down.
GCGAGGTCGACCAGCTTCTCGGCCAGGATCACGCCGGGCTCATGCCCCTTGGCGAAGAAGGTGTGGTAGTAGGGCAGCTGCAGCAGCTGCTTGTAGGCGGCATCCGCCAGCCGCTTCTCGGAGAAGCCGAGCGAGGTGCACCAGAGGCCGGCCATGGCCTCGATGTACTCGCGCCCCTCCGTGTCCCAGACCCGCACGCCCTCACCCTTGGCCATAAGGATGGCGCCCTGCTCGCCGTGCTCGGCGAGGTCGGTCTGCTGGTGGATGAAGTGCGCGATGTCGGCTTCGTGGAGGTTGTTCGGGCGCATGGAGGATCTCCGCGGGATGTCTGGCGGGAGCATCGCGCCAAGCACCCGCCGGACGCAACCTCAGACCGGGAACCAGCCCCCCTCTCCTTGCTCGAAGCGCGGCGTCTCGCAGACGCTCACCGCGGGAATGTCGGACGGCCATTCCGGCACCCAGCGCCGCGTCTGGATCATCGCCACGCAGAGCCCGACCGGCCGCAGCCCCGCCGCCGCGAGCAGGCCGAGCCCGGCCAGCGCGGAGCTGCCCGTCGAGACCACGTCGTCCACCAGCAGCACGCGCTTCCCTTCCAGCCGCGGCAACATGCGCGGGTCCAGCCAGACCCGGCGCTCGGCGGTGGTGGTGATGGAGCGCATCGGCACGCTCAGCGCAGCGTCGTACCAGAGCTTCTGCGAATAGCCGGCCGCGACCCAGTTGGGATGGCCCAGCCGCTCGGCCAGCAGTGGCGCGAAGACATGGCCGAGGGTGGGAAGGCCAAGGACGATCTCGGGTTCCAGCGCCCGTGCCGCGTCGGCCATCCAGCCGACGAGGGCGTGGATCACGGGGAAGCTGGCCTGGGTGGCGATCAGCCCGGCGACGCCGATCGGGCGGATCGGCATGTGCAGCCAGGACCCGTCGGGCATGCGGACGGGGTAGCGCTCGCCAAAGGGCGGCCCGGGATCGGGCTCGGCGTCGAAATGCTGCCAGGGGTCCTGCAAGATGGGATGGCTCCGGAGGAAGGATCGTCCGCCGTCACTGTCATGTCTGGGGACGGGAGCCAATCCGGAGGGTTGCGAGAGGGGCTCCGCCCCTTCTCGCGCTCTCCCCGCCAGGGACTCAGGTCCCTGGACCCTTCCGACCTCAGAAGGCGAAGCGCATCCGCGCCGTCCCGTTCGCCGCATAGCCGCTGCCGGAGAACTCGCCGTCCACCCGCGCCGTCAGCGTCGCCTGCGGGCTGATCCGCCAGTCCACGCCGGCCGAGACCAGCGCCACATGCTCGTCCGGCCGCGCCCCGTTGACCGTGAAGCCCGAGCCCGGCAGGCCCACGAAGCTGGCGCTCATCCGCGCGTCGCGCTGGAGGTAGGCACCCCAGCCCAGCCGCCCGAAGGCCGAGATCCGCGCGTTCACCACCGCATCGGCCCGCACGCCCAGCTCGATCCGCGAGTTGCCGGAGTTGCGGCCCTGCACCGCCAGCGCCGCCGGCGCCAGGCCCACGATCGTGGTCTCGGTGAAGTCCGGGCTGTCGAACCAGCTGCCCTGGAAGGCGATGCCAGGCGTCAGCGTCACGCCCGGCACCAGGCCCGTCACCCGGTAGCCCGCCTCGAGGCGCGTCGAGGCGCCGGAGGTCGTGTAGCGGCCGTTGATGGTGCCCAGGCCCATGAAGCCGGCCGAGCGGCGCGTCGTCACGTCGTTGCCGCCATAGGTCACGGCGCCCGCGAGGCGCAGCGCCCCGTAGCCGCCCGAGGCATAGACACCGCCCTGGATCTGCGCCGTCTCGGCCCGGCCGAGGCCGCCGCCCAGGCTGACCTGCGTGCCGGCGCCGGCCAGCGCGAAGCCGGCCAGCCAGTCCGCGTTCAGGCGCATGTCGGCGCCGACAGCAACGCCGCCGCCGCCGGTCGTTGCCGAATGACTCCCGACATTGGCCTCGCCGCCCCAGCGCGAGCCGCCACCGAAGCCGGCCGCCCAGACCGAGTACTTGCCCGTCGGAATGCCGTTGGCGCCATCGCCCTGGCCGAGGCGCCCCCCTTCAAGACGCCACGGGTCCAGCATCGTGGCCAGGACCTGGCCGCTGGTCTCGACCTGCGAGCGCATCCCCGCCACGTGGAGCTCGCCGGAAAGCTGGCTCAGCCCCTGCGGCAGCGAGCCGACCGGCAGGTTGTAGAGCGGGAAGAAGGCGGAGACGTCGGCATTGGAACCGGAGACGGCTCGGTCGAAGGCGGCGGCCATCGCGAGCTGGTTTCCACCCGCGCCGACGCGGTCGGCGATCGGTGCGAGCGCGTTGGGCTGCAGCGTCAGCGCCAGCCCGTTCCCGGTCTGGGCAAAGAAGCTGTTCACGCCCGCACCGAACGCGCCCTGGGTGTTGATGGCGGCGAAGCTGCCGGTGACGTTGCCGGCCTGCAGGAAGCTGTAGGTCTGGTTGAAGCCGAAGCCGTTGCCCACGGCGACCAGCCGCAGGGTGCCGCCCAGCGCCGCCGTGCCGCTGACGACGATACGGTCGGAGGTCGTGCCCTGGACCTCCATCACCGTGGTCGAGCCGCTCTGCAGCGTCAGGTTGCCGGCCACGTTGATGGTGCCCGGCGAATTGCCCGGCGAGAGCGTGCCGCCGCTGCCGATCACGGTGGAGGGCAGCGTGCCCGTGCCGCCGACCAGGCCGCCCGCGCCGACCGTCAGGCCGGAGGAGGCGGCGATGGAGCCGTTCACGATCAGCGAGCCGCCGCTCACCTGGGTCGTGCCCGTGTAGCTACTGGTGCCGCCGAGCGTCATGGTGCCGCCGGTCACGGCGAAGGAGCCGCCCGCGCCCGAGATCGCGCCGGAGAAGCTGCCGCCCGAGGTGACCGTCAGCCCCTTGGCGCCGAGCGCGACGCTGCCCGCACCGTTCAGCGTGGGCAGCGAAAGGCCCGCGGCATTCATCCCCGAGGCGTCGAAGGTGCCGCCCTGCGCCACGCTCAGCCCGCCCGTGCCGATCGAGCCGGCGCCCGAGAGGCGCAGCGCGCCGGCATTCACCGCCGTGCCGCCCGTGTAGGTATTGGCCGAAGTCAGCGTGGTGCTGCCCGTGCCGATCTGCTGCAGCGCGCCGCTGCCGGAGATGGCGGCGCCCACCTCCAGCGCGGCGTCAGAGCGGCTGAAGGCCAGCACGCCGTTGTTGACGATGCTCGCCGAGACGATGGCGCCGCTGGTCCCGCCATTGCCCACCTGCACCGTGCCGGACTGGATGGTCGCCGTGCCGAAGCCGGTATAGGCGCCGGCCACCACGAAGCGGCCCGTCGAGCCCAGCGCGAAGGTGAGCGTGTTGCTCCCCGTCCCCGCGGTCACGTTGCCCGAGATGCTGCCGCCCTGGATGGTGAGCTGGTTGCTGCCGTTGCCGAAGAGGATCGCCGTCGCGCCGCCGGTCGAGATGGTGCCCGAGGTCGTCAGCACGTTGTTGCCGTTGCCGAAGGACACGGCCGGGCCGGCGCCGCTGGTCGTGATCGTGCCCGTGTTGGTCACGGTGTTCGGGCCGTTGCCGAGGAAGCCCAGTGCCGCCTCGCTGCCCGCGCCCGAGATGGTGCCGGAGTTGGTCACGATATTGGCGAAGTCGCCCGTCACCAGGATGGCCGCGCCCGCCAGGCCCCGGATGGTGCCGGCATTGATGATGGTGATGGCGCCGTAGGGCGAGCCCAGCGCGCCGTCGTCAATCAGGATGCCGCGCGAGGCGCCCGAGATCAGCGCGCCCGCAGCGTTCTCGACCAGCCCGCCGCCCATGGCGATGCCCTCGGAGCCGTTGGGCTGCCCGCCCGAATCCACGCCGCCCGCGCCGGTGCCCTGGATGGTGCCGAAGTTGCGGACCGTGCCGATCAGGTCGAAGTCCACGCCGTCGCCGTCGCCGTTGACCTGCGCGTTGCCGTTGGAATCGAAGATGTTGCCCACGCCGGCATAGGCGCCGGTGATGGTGCCGTAGTTCGTCACCGTGCCGTTGCCGTCCGAGCCGATGCCCGAGCCGTTGCGGCCGAGGATCACGCCGCCCGCCTGGTTCACCACCATCACGTCGTCGTCGGCCGTGATGCCGTGCCGGGCGCCCGAGATCAGGCCGCCCGCGAGGTTGTTGATCGTGGTCCCCGTGCGGCCGCCCATGTCGATGCCGTCGGAGGTGCCGTTGTCGCCGCCCGAGGTGTTGGCGCCGTAGCTGCGGATCGTGCCGGCATTGTTCAGCACCATATTCTGGCCGAGGCGGACCGCGTCGTCCGTCATGGCCTCGATCACGCCGCCGGCGCGGTTGTTCACCGTGAAGCTGTTGCCCGTGCCTGCGGCGACGCCGCGCAGGTCGAGCGCCTGGCCGAGCGCGATCACGCCCGTCCCGCCCGACTGGATCAGGCCGGAATTGTTGATGGTGACCGTGCTGCCCGTGAGATCCGTGTTGATGCGGACCGTGTCGTTGGCCGTGGAGCGGATGGTCGCGCCGGCATTGTTGTCCAGCGTGAGATTGCGCGGCGTGGTAGCGCCGCCACTCGAATCGATGGCGCGGCCGGTGCCAGTCTGCTCGATGAGGCCGGAATTGCCGATGACCACGGCCGTCGAGCTGTTGTTCCAGTTGATGGCCTGCCCGCTGCCGACGCTGAGCGTGCCGCCCGCCTCGACCGTGCCGGTCTGCGTGCCGTTCAGCGTGTGGCCGGAATTGTCGGTGGTGCCGGTGGTGACGGTGAAGGTCTGCGCCATGGCAGGCGCGACGAGGCTGGCGGGAAGAATGGCGGCCGAGGCCAGCAGAGTCCGGCGAAAATCCAAGGTGCAGCTCCCGTGCATGACGGGGCGCGAAGCTCAATCCGCGCCCGTAATGGCGCGGACCATGTGAGAAGTCTCAGGATTGCAATAGGTTCGGTTTGATGACAGTTGAAACCGGCACCGGGGAACGGAAGGCGCTGTGGCTTTCCGGTCCTACTCCGCTGCCGTCGCGGGCGCCGCTGTGTCGCCGTGCTTCGCGCCCCGCTTCGGCTCGTGCTTCATCTCGCCCATGGCCTTCTGCACATGGGCGGAGAAGACGTATTCGGCCGGGCGCTGCTTCGTCAGGTCGATCTCCTCGGCCATCGGGCCTTCCGTGCGCGGACCGCGCAACTGGGCGGCGACCGCCTTCCAGGGCTTGGTGATGGCATCGATCGCCGCAGTCGCCTCGAAGCCGGAATGGACCATGCAGTCGGCGCATTTCTCGTAGTTGCCGACGCCGTACTTGTCCCAGTCCGTGTCCTCCATCAGCTCCTTGAAGGTCTTCGCGTAGCCCTCGCCGAGCAGGTAGCAGGGGCGCTGCCAGCCGAAGATGTTGCGCGTCGGGTTGCCCCAGGGCGTGCAATGGTACTTCTGGTTGCCGGCGAGGAAGTCCAGGAAGAGCGGCGAATTGCCCATCCGCCACTTCGTCTTGCCTTTGTTCCGCGAGAACACGTCGCGGAACAGGTCCTTGGTCGCCTGGCGGTTGAGGAAATGCTTCTGGTCCGGCGCGCGCTCGTAGGAATAGCCGGGGCTGAGCATGATGTTGTCCACGCCCAGCGCCGTCACGTCGTCGAAGAACTTGGCCGTGCGCTCGGCATGGGCGTTGTTGAACAGCGTGCAGTTGATGGCGGTGCGGAAGCCCAGCGCCTTCACCTTCTTCAGCGCGGCCACGGCGCGGTCGTAGACGCCCTCTTGGCTCACGGCCCAGTCGTGCTGCGCCTTGTCGCCATCCAGGTGGATGTCCCAGATGAAGCGCGGATGCGGCTTGTAGGCCTCCATGCGCTTCTCGAGCAGCAGCGCATTGGTGCAGAGGATGACGATGCGGCCCTGCTTCAGCAGGCCCTCGACGATCTGCGGCATCTCCTTATGGAGCAGCGGCTCGCCGCCGGCGATCGCCACCACGGGCGCGCCGCACTCCTCGGCGGCGGCCAGGCTGTCCTCGACGGAGAGGCGCTTGTTCAGGATCGCGTCAGGATAGTCGATCTTGCCGCAACCGGCACAGGCCAGGTTGCACTTGAACAGCGGCTCCAGCATCAGCACCAGCGGGAAGCGCTTGCGCCCGGCGAGCTTCTGCCGGACCACATAGGCCGCGACCTTCGCCTGCTGCGCGAGAGGAATACCCATACCGAATCCGCTCCGGATCTCAAGAAGAGGGGGTCTTTAGCACGCCGCATGCTGCAATGCGAATGCCACGAGCCCCCGGTCCGATGCATGTTGGATCAGCGGCTTGCGCGGCAAGCCCTCCCCGGTCGGCCGGGGAGGACGAGGCGGTCAGGAGCGCAGGCACTCCCCCACCACGCGGATCGCCGCGGCGGAGCCGTTCAGCGGGAAGCTAAGCGACATCTCCCCGGCCATAATGGCGAGGCCCTGCCCGAAGCCCAGGGCCTCCAGCGAGCCGGTGTCCGTGCCCTCCTCGATGAAGCGAGCGGAGCGCGGCGGAATGGCGGTGGCCCTGGCCGTCTGTGTCCCGTTCTCGTCATCCACCCAGTAGCGGACCTCGAAGCTGGCGCCGAGCCGGTCGAGCGAGGCGCCTGATGTCATGAAGGTGACCGCGAGGGCACGCCCCGGCGCAGCCTCGATGCGCAGCATGCTGCCGTTGGAATAGGTGCGCTCCAGCTCGCAGCGCACGAGGCGGCCGTTTCCGGCATCCTGGTAGCGCGCGACGATCCACTCACCGACCCTTCGATCCCATTGCCGCAGGACGCTGTTGCCCGTCGGCGTGGCGGCGGGCGGCCCCGCGGCGGCGGGCTTGGCGTCCGGCGCCTGGGGCTGGCCTTGCGCGATGGCCGGCAGGAAAAAGGCGCTGGCCAGCAGCGGCAGCGCAAGCAGGCGGATCATGGATGCGTCACTCCTTGGGCGCCATCCGGCGGCGCGGGTTGCGGATCCTCCTGGATCGGGAGGGCGTGAGGAGAAGGAGGATCAGCCGCGGCGGGCCGGCCTCTGGCCGGGCTCCCAGGCACAGACGCGGCCCACCCGGTTGCGCCAGCAGGCGCCGTCGCGGCGGACGTCGCCGATCACCCAGGCTTCCGGCGAGGCGGGCGTGGTGTCCTCGTAGAAGGCGCGGCCGGCCCGGGAGCCAGGGTCGACCATGACCTTCGCCGAGCGCGGGCCCAGCGTGACCGTGAAGTCGCCCCCCGCCTCGGCGGTGAAGTCGCAGATTCCGTCGATGTAGCTCCGCCCCTCCATCACGACGAGGCAGTCTGCCGGCCGGCCGCAGCAGGAAGGGACAGCAGCATGGCAGCTCCGAGGACGGGAAGCGTCGTGCGCATGTGCCCCGCCTCAACGCCAGCCGCTGGCGCGGTTGGTGCAGTTTTCGATGGCCATCAGGACATCCTGGACCGAGGCGCCCAGATTCCATTGGAAACGGGTCTGTCCCCGGTAGACCATCAGCGGGCCGCGGAACCCCATCATGGCCTCGACGACACGGGGGGATAGCTCGGTCCAGGCCCGGTCTCCCCGGGTGGTGCCCACCATGTCGAAGCTGCCACCGCTGGGCGCCGTCACGGTGAGATCGATCGGCACGGACACCGCCGCGTTCACGCCCGGGATGCTCAGGGTGTATTTGCGTCCCGCCTCGAAGGCGATCCGCAGCATGTTCCGGTTGCCGTCGAAGAAGCTCGCGGCGCAGCGGTTGAAGCGGTTATTCTCAAAGATGCGCACCACGGTCCCGGAGCCGACGCGGCCGGCGTCTTCCTGACGATACTGCGCGGCGGCAGGCTGGGCGATTGTGACCGCGAGAAGCACCGCCAGAGCGGCTGGGACAAGACGGCCGGCGGCCAATCCATTCCATGTCATAATTTGAACTATCCTCCTTCTACGATATGGATCACATTTTTTATACAGCTATTCCATCGTGGCAATGTCGGGGCCGAGGAATGTCCGAGTCACGGCGTCGCGGGCCGCCATGGCGCCGCAGACGCTTGCCCCCATATGCGAGGGCGGATAACCAGACGCCGCCTTTCCCGGAGTCCTCGCCTTGAGCACCGCCCAAGCCAGCCAAGTCGACGCGGCCACCATCGCCGCGGCCGATCACCGGGCCCGCCACTGGCAGAGCCCCGAGCCGGGCCGCATCGTCATTGGCTCCGAGGCGCACAAGCACGCCATCTGCCGGATGTTCGAGGACACCTTCAACCCGTACAAACCCTCGGTCATCCCCTGGCCGAAGCTGGAGCAGGCGACGCAGGACCGCATCACCTCGCTGCCGATCTGGGACATCGCGGTGCAGACCGAGGGCAAGGCCCGGCTGCGCATGGCCGCCTATGCCGCGACCCTGACCGACCCCGAGATGCGCGACACCATCGCGCGCAACGGCTGGGAGGAGAACCGGCACAAGGAGGTGCTCTCCAAGCTGGTCGAGGCCTATGGCATCCCGCTGGCCCCCGAGCCGGAATATGTCGAGCCGAAGGACCCGGAATGGGCCTATCTCGTCACCGGTTTTTCCGAGTGCGTGGACAGCTTCTTCGCCTTCGGTCTGTTCGAGATGGCCCGCCGCTCCGAGCTCTTCCCGGAGGAGCTGGTCGAGACCTTCGAGCCGGTGATCCAGGAGGAGTGCCGGCACATCCTGCTCTTCGCCAACTGGCTGGCCTGGCACCGCAAGAACATGGCCTGGTGGCGCCGCCCCTGGTTCGAGATGCGCGTCTGGGCGGTCTGGGTCTTCCTGGGCTACGAGCGGATCGGCATGGCCAAGACGGTCGACGGCGCCGGCAACGAGCAGAAGCAGGACAACAACTTCACGGTGAACGGCTCCAAGGCGCTGGTGGAGGAAGAGATCTCTCTGCCCCAGATCATGGACCTCTGCCTGGAGGAGAACGACCGCCGCTTCTCCGGCTACGACACCCGCCTGCTGCGCCCGACCACCATGCCCTCGCTCGTGCGATTTGCGAGAAAATTCATGCGCACGCCGCGCCCCAAGGCCGCCTGACCCTCAAGGAATTCCGTTCATGAGCCGCATGGTCGCCGGGTCGGAAGAGCACAAGAACCTCTTCTGCCAGCAATTCATCGACACGCACCTCACCTTCGACCCCGAGGAGCTGCCCTGGCCGGAGCTCAACGAGGTGGAGCTCCAGCGCCTGCGCGCCGTGCCCTTCTGGCAGGAGGTCTACCACACCGAGCGCCGGGCCGGCGCGATCGTCCAGGCCTTCCTGCCGCAGATCGAGGACCCCGTCGTCCGCGAGGCCGCGCGCATCCAGGGCGTGGAGGAGACGCGGCACGCCAAGCTCATCCGCGTGCTCATCGACAAGTACCAGCTGAACGCCACCGAGCAGCCGCTGGAGACCTTCCCCGACGATCTGGAGAAGGCCTTCATCGATTTCGGCTTCGGCGAGTGCCTCGACGCCTTCCTCGGCTTCGGCGCCTTCAAGACAGCCCGCGAGTCCGAGTTCCTGCCGGAAGCCATGTTCGAGATCTTCGACGTGCTGATGGACGAGGAGACGCGCCACATCGTCTTCTTCATCAACTACATGGCCTGGCGCGAGAAGCAGCGCGGCCTCATCGCCCCGCTGCGCGCCATGAAGTCGGCCCTCTTCTACGGCCGCGCGGTGCGGCGGCTGAAGGGCATGGTCGGACGTGGCCAGGAGATGAATGACGGCAAGGACTTCAACGTCACGCAGGCTGGCGTGTTTCTCGATGGGTTCAGCTTCACGAAGTTCGTCGAGGACTGCTACCGCGAGAACAGCCGCCGCATGGCCATCTTCGACCCCGACCTGATGCAGCCCACCCTGCTGCCGACCATGGCCGGCCTCGCGCTGCGCGGCCTCAGGCTCTGGGACCTCGGCGCCCGCCAGCTCCGCCGCAAGCCGGCCTGAGGCGCGCGCCATGCCCGAAGCGATCGCAGGGCTGCTGGCCGCCTTCGACCTCGCCGCCCATGCGGCGCTGTTCGGCTGTCTGGCCTTCCTCGCCGTCGTGGCGACGCCGCTCGCGCGCCGGCTGCCCGGCGAGCAGTCGCTGGCGCTGACGGCGCGCACGCAGTCCGCCACCCGGCTCTTCGCCCTGGTGACGATCGCCTTCGCCCTGGTCGAGGCGGGGCTGATCGGTTTCGTCGTCGGCGCCATCCCGCCCCTCTTCACACTGGCGCCCGCGATCTCGGGACTGATCATCTTCGCGGCTGTGCCCCGCACGGGCCCCTCGCCGATCCGCGCGACGGCCCTGGTGCTCCTGGCCGCCGCCGCGATGGTCCTGGCCTTCGCCCGCCACGCCGCGCCCTGGTTCGGCCCGCGCGAGACGGCGGGCCTGCTGGCCGAGGCCGGGCTGGGCCTCTGCCTCGGCGCGCTGCCGATCCTGTGGATGGCGCTGCGGGCGCCCTGGCCGGCCTCCGTCGACCAGCTCGTGGGCATGCGGCACCTGGGGCTCGCCCTGCCGGGCCTCGCGTTGCTGCTGGCCGCGGGCTCGGTGGCCTGGCCGCACCGGGCGATCTTCTGCACCCCCGAGACCTTCCCTGTCGCGGCGCTGACTGCTGTGCTCGCCGTGCTCGCGCTGCTGGCGCTGGCCGCGCGCAGCGTGCTGCTGGCGCTGGGCTCGCGGGCGGGCGCGCCTTCGGGCTGGCTGCCGCGGCTGCGCGTGACGGTCGAGATCGAGATGCTGCTGGGCCTCGCGCTGACCGCCGCCACCGTCTCGCTGATGGTGGCGCAGCCGGGCCCCGGCGGCCCGCCATCGCTCTGGCCGGTGCTCGCCTTGCGCGGCCCGGGCCTACAGGCCGCCATGGGCGCGCTGATCCTGCTGATGGCGCTGCTCGCGCTGGTGCCCTGGCCGCGCTGGCGCCGCTTCACGCGCTTCGGGCCGATCCTGCTCCTGCCCCTGGCCTTCCTGCTGCTGGTCGAGCCCGATGGCGGCCTGCGCGATGCCCTTGCGGTCCTGGTGCTGATCGCAGGACTCGGCGAGGCCTGGCGCCTGCTGGGCGGCGAGCGCGGCCGGCTGGAACTGGCGCCACCGCTCCTTGCGCTGCTCGGCGTCATGCTCGTGTTGGCCGCGCCGCCCTCCCCCGGCGCGGTGGCGCCGCTCCTGCTGGCGCTGGGCGCCATCATCGCACGCTGGAAGTCGCTGCGGCTGCCCTCCGACTGGGAGCGGCACGCCGCCGGGACCGGCTACGCCCTCTGCCTCGGCGCCTTCGGCCTGCTGCTGATCCTCACCCATGGCGGCGGCTGATCCGGCTGCCTTCCTCGGCCGGATCGTCGTCGCGCTGGTGCGTGTCTCGATCCGGCGGCCCTGGACGGTGCTGGCGATGCTGGCGCTGGTCTCGGGCGGTGCGCTCTGGCTGACGGCTACGCGTTTCGTCCTCGATTCCGACGTGACGAAGCTCTTCTCGCCCGACCTGCCCTGGCGCGTGGCCGAGCGCACCATCGAGCGCGCCTTCCCCCAGCGGCTCGACCTCATCGTCATCGTGCTGGACGGGCCCGACGCCGCGACCTCCGACCGCGCGGCCGGCGCGCTGGCCACGGCGCTGCAGGCCAAGCCCGAGCTCTTCCGTAGCGTGCGCCAGCCCAATGGCGGCCCCTTCTGGGCCAGCCACGGGCTGCTCTACCTCGACCGCGCCGAGGTGCAGTCGGTGACGGAGAAGCTGGTGGATGCGCAGGGCCTGCTCGGCCCGCTCGCCGAGGATCCGAGCCTGCGCGGCCTCGGGCGCCTCCTGGGCCTGATCGCCGAGGGCATCCGCACCGGCGAGGCCAAGCCCGACCAGATCGCGGCCCCGCTCAATGCCTTCGCCAATGCCGCCGAGGCCGCCAGCCCAATGGAAGGGGGGGGCCGCGTCGCCGCCCCCGACTGGGGCGTGATGATGACGGGCCGCCCCGCCCGCCCGCTGGAGCTGCGGCGGCTGATCCTGGTGCAGCCGGCGCTGAACTACGAGCAGCTTTCCGCCGGCGCGGCCGCGACGGAGGTCATCCGCTCGGAGGCTCTGAGGCTGGGCATCGACGCGGCGCACGGGCTGCGCATCCACCTCACCGGCACGGTGCCGATGGCGGACGAGGAGTTCGCCACGGTCTCCGAGGGCGCGGTGGAGAACGCCGTGCTCTCCTTCGTGCTGGTGGCGATCCTGCTCTGGATGGCGCTGCACAGCTGGAAGCTGATCTGGCCGCTGCTGGTGCTGGTCGTCGCGGGGCTGATCTGGACGGCTGGCTGGGGCATCCTCGCCGTCGGCAGCTTCAACCCGCTCTCCATCGCCTTCGCCGTGCTCTTCATCGGCATCGGCGTCGATTTCGGCATCCAGTATGCCGTGCAGTACCGCGCCGAGCGCGTCCATCTGCCCGCCCTGCGGCCGGCGCTGGAGATGGCCGCCCGCACGGCCGGCCCCGGCATGACGCTGGCCGCGCTCGCCGTCACCTTCAGCTTCCTGGCCTTCCTGCCCACGGCCTATCGCGGCGTGGCCGAGCTCGGCCTGATCGCCGGCGGGGGCATGGTGATCGGCTGGTTCCTCGCGATGACCCTGCTGCCGGCGCTGATGGTGCTGGCCCGCCCCGACGGCGAGGCCCGCGAGGTGGGCTATCCCATGCTCCGGCCGCTCGACGAGTGGCTGTCGCGCCACGCCAGGGCGGTCGGCCTCGGCGTGGTCGTGCTGAGCCTCGCCTGCCTCGCCTCGCTGTACTGGCTGCGCTTCGACACCAACCCGATCAACCTGCGCGACCCCAACTCGGAATCCGTCGCCACCTGGCGGGACCTCGCGCGCGACCCGGACACCGACCCGAACATCCTGGAGGTGCTGGCGCCCGACCTGCCGGCCGCGGAGGCCCTGGCGAGGCGGCTCGCCGCCCTGCCCGAGGTGGCGAGGGCCATGACGCTCGCCGACTTCATCCCCGCGGACCAGGACGCCAAGCTCGCGCTCATCGAGGATGCGGCGATGCTGCTCGGCCCGGCGCTGGCCGCCGAGCCCCTGCCGCCGCCCGACGACGCGGCGGTGGTGGCCGCGCTGCGCAAGGCGGCCGGCGAGCTCGCGCCGCTGCGCGGCGACGGGCCGGTGTACCGCGACACCGCGCGCCTCGCGGCGGCGCTGACCGCGCTGGCCGACGGCCCCGTCGCCAACCGCGACACCTTCGCCCGCGCCACCCTGCCCGGCCTCGCCCACCTCATCGGCCAGGTGCGCGCCATCCTGGCCGCCAACCGCGTGACGCTGGAGAGCCTGCCGCCGGACCTCGTCGCCGACTGGCTCACCCCCGACGGCCGCGCCCGCGTGGAGCTCGCCCCCGCCCCCACCACGCGCGACGAGACCCTGTTGCTGCGCCGCTTCGCCCGCGCCGTGCAGGCCGTGGCACCGGACGCGACGGGCCTCGCCGTCTCGACCCAGGCCTCGTCGGCCACCATCCAGGCCGCCTTCCTCGAATCCGGCGCGCTCGGCGTGGTCTTCGTCTTCGCGCTGCTGTGGCTGATGCTGCGCTCGGTGAAGCTGTCGCTGCTGGCCCTCGCGCCGCTGGCGCTGGCCGGGCTGATGACGCTGGCGCATTGCGCGCTCTTCGGGCCGGACCTGAACCTCGCCAACATCATCGCCATGCCGCTGCTCTTCGGCATGGGGGTGGCGTACGACATCTACTTCGTCGCCGCCTGGCAGCAGGGGCGGCGCGACCTGCTGGCCTCGCCGCTCAACCGCGCCGTGATCTACTCGGCCGTGACCAATGCGGCGGCCTTCGGCGCGCTGGCCATCTCGCCGCATCCGGGCACGGCCAGCATGGGCGTGGTGCTCTCAGTGAGCCTCGTCTATTCGCTGGCCTGCGTGATGCTGGTGCTGCCGCCGCTGCTCAAGCTCTTCGCGCCGGGCAAGGATTGAGGCAGCATCCTCCGAAATCCGGAGGAAACGACATGACCACCCGCCGCCTCGTCCTGGCCGCTCCCGCTGTGCTGGCCGCCACGCGCGTCTCGGCGCAAACTTGGCAGCCCGACCGCGCCATCACCATGATCGTCGCCTTCGCGGCCGGCGGCGGCACGGACGTCGCGGCCCGCACCCTCGGGCGCTTCATGGAGCGCGAGCTCGGCCAGTCCATCGTGATTCAGAACCGGGCCGGCGCCGGCGGCGAGATCGGCTGGTCCGAGCTGGCCCGCTCGCGGCCGGACGGGCTGACCATCGGCTTCATCAACACGCCCAACATCGTCACCATCCCGATCGAGCGGCAGGCCCGCTACAAGCTCGACGACTTCGCGCCCATCGCGAATGTCGTGGACGATCCCGGCGGGTTCTGGGTGCTGCCGGACAGCCCCTGGAAGAACCTGCAGGATCTCGCGACGGCCGCGCGCGCCGCGCCGGGGACCATCGCCTACGGCACCACCGGTGTCGGCTCGGACGACCACCTCGCCACCCTCGCCTTCGAGCGCGCCACGGGCACGCAGTTCCTGCATGTGCCCTTCAACGGCGCGGCGCAGGTGAAGAACGCGCTGCTGGGACGGCAGATCCAGCTCGGCGCCATGAACATGGGCGAGGGCGTGGGCGACTTCCGCCAGGGGCAGATCCGCCCGCTCGGCCAGATGGCGACGGCGCGCTGGGTCAACACCTCGGACGTGCCGACCTTCCGCGAGCAGGGCTTCGACGTGGTGGACGGCTCGCTGCGCGGCATCGCCGCCCCCGCCGGCACGCCGCAGCCCGTGCTGCAGCGGCTGGCCTCGGTCGTGAAGTCGGTGATGGAGCATCCGGAGTTCGTGGCGCTGGCCAACCAGCAGCAGCTGCCGCTGCGCTTCCTCGACCCGGACCAGCACCGCGCGGTGCTGATGGGCATGAACGAAACCTATACGAGGATGTGGCGGCAGCATCCCTGGCGGGATTGAAGCCCTTTCCTGCCGGGTCCTTCGCAACGGGCTCATGCCCAGGCTAGTTTCTGCCTTCACGACCACGGGAAGACCGAATGCGAAGGGCCCTCATCACCGGCATCACGGGCCAGGACGGCGCGTATCTGTCGCAGTTCCTGCTCGGCAAAGGCTATGAGGTCCACGGCCTGCTCCGGCGCTCCGCCTCCTCCGAGATGGTGGGGGAGCGCCTGCGCTGGCTCGGCATCGCCGACGGCGTCCGGATGGTGGACGGCAACGTCACCGACCTCTCCAGCCTGATCCGCGTGGTGCAGGAGGTGCGGCCGGACGAGGTCTACAACCTGGCCGCCCAGTCCTTCGTGAAGGCCTCCTGGAACCAGCCGCTGCTGACCGGCAACGTCACGGGGATGGGCGCGCACAACATGCTGGAGGCGGTGCGCATCGCCGCCCCGGCCGCGCGCTTCTATCAGGCCTCCTCCTCGGAGATGTTCGGCAAGGTCCAGGCTGTCAGGCAGAACGAGGCCACGCCCTTCTATCCGCGCAGCCCCTATGCGGTCGCCAAGCTCTACGCCCATTGGACGACCATCAACTACCGCGAGAGCTTCGGCCTGCACGCCTCCAGCGGCATCCTGTTCAACCATGAGAGCCCGCTGCGCGGCATCGAGTTCGTGACCCGCAAGGTCACCGACGGCGCCGCGCGCATCAAGCTGGGCCTCGCGACCGAGCTGCCGATGGGCAATCTCGATGCCGCGCGCGACTGGGGCCATGCGCGCGACTACGTGCGCGCCATGTGGCTCATGCTGCAGCAGGAGACGCCCGGCGACTACGTGGTCGCGACCGGGCGGGCGACGAGCGTTCGCGACATGTGCCGCTTCGCCTTCGCCCATGTCGGGCTGGACTACGAGGAGTTCGTGAAGGTGGACCCGCGCTTCCTGCGGCCGGCCGAGGTGGACGTCCTGCTCGGCGACGCGACCAGGGCCAGCGAGACGTTGGGCTGGGAGCCCACCGTGACACTCGAGGAGATGATCGCCGAGATGGTGGAGGCCGACCTGGAGCGCCACCGCGCCCGGGCGCGCTGACCGCATGCGCCGGATCCTCGTCACCGGCGCCTCCGGCTTCGTCGGCCGGCACCTGCGCGGCGCGCTCCGCGCCGCCTTCCCCGAGGCGCGGCTCCTGGCCACATCGAGCGGGGAGAGGGTGAACGGCTGGGACGAGCTCCTCCCGCTCGACCTGCTGGACCCCTCCTCCTGCGCGGCGGCGGTCGAGCGGGCGGCTCCCGACGCGGTGGTGCATCTCGCCGCCCTGGCCGCCGTGGGCGAGAGCTTCCGCGACCCGTCGCGCACCTGGCGGGTGAACCTGCTCGGCACGCTGGCCCTGGCCGATGCGGTGCGGGAGCGCGCCGGCGGCGCCCTCTTCGTCCACGCCTCCTCCGCCGAGGTCTACGGCCTCTCCTTCCGGGCCGGGACGGCGCTGGCGGAGGACGCGCTGCTGCAGCCGACCAACCCCTATGCCGCCTCCAAGGCCGCGGCCGACCTGGCCCTCGGCGAGATGGCGCTGCGCGGCCTCCGCGCCGTCCGCATGCGGCCCTTCAACCACACCGGCGCCGGACAAACCGAAGCCTTCGTGGTCGCCGCCTTCGCCCGACAGGCGGCGCTGATCGCGGCAGGCCGGCAGGATCCGGTGCTGCGGGTCGGGGCGCTGGATCGCTGGCGGGACTTCCTCGACGTCGCCGATGTCTGCGCCGGCTACGTCGCCGCACTGCGGGCGGCGGATCGGCTGGAGCCGGGCACGGTCTTCAACCTCGCCTCGGGCCAGCCCCGGCGAGTCGGCGACATCCTGGCGGAGCTGCTGCGGCTGGCCGGCGTCGCCCCTGAGATCGAGGCCGAAGAGGCGCGCCTGCGCCCGACCGACGTGCTGTCCACCCAGGGCGACGCCTCGGCCGCGCGGCGCGTGCTCGGCTGGGCGCCGGCCGTGCCCTGGGAGCGGACGCTCACGGCGGTGCTGGACGACTGGAAGGCGCGGATCGGCTGAGGTCAGGCCCCGCGAAGACGGGTCCAGGCCGCTTCGGCGTCGCGGCGAAGCAGGTACACCGCGATCCCCGTCACGGTCGCGATCTGCCCGGGCGTGTAGACCACCGAATAGATCAGCGTCACCAGCAGCAGGTAGCCCACGAAATCCTGCAGGGCGAGGCGCAGCGGCGTCGGCGAGGCGCCGGCCGCGCGCGCCGTCTCGCGCAGCCCGACCAGGTAGATCGCCAGGATCGGCAGCGAGCCCAGCACCCCGTACTCGCCCAGCACGCCCAGCCAGCCCAGGTCGGACATGAAGAAGAAGCTGGAGCGGAAGATCTCCTTCATGTTCACGTCGCTGTAGTCCGTCGCGCTGCCGATGCCGAAGATCCAGCGCCAGGGGCTCTCGCCGAGATAGCGCGTCAGCAGCGCCGCCGAATGCTGGCGCACCTCCAGCGAGCCGCCCAGGCCCGCCTGCACCGGCGATTCGCGGATGCCCAGCACGATCGGCAGCAGCAGCGCGAGCAGCGAGGCGCCACCGAGCGCGAGGCTCCAGAACAGCAGCGGATAGCGCTGCCGCAGCCGCCCCGTGGCGCCCCAGAGCACCATCACGACGACGGCCGCGATCGCGGTGCGCTGCTTGTAGATCGTCAGCATGAGGACGAGCGCCAGCAGGACGAGGGCCGGCTGCCAGATGCCGGGCCGCGCGGAGAAATGCCGCGCCAGCCAGAACAGGCCGAGCACGCCGAAGGCGAGCGGCAGCATGATCCGCGGCCCGCGCTCGTAGTCCCAGAGGAAGAGCGAGGTGAGCTGCGAGTCCGTGACATAGGAGGTCGCCGGCATGACGATCCAGAGGAACCAGAGGATGGCGAAGTTCAGGGCCGCCAGCGTGAGGAAGGCCCGGTTCAGCACGGCCTCGTCGGGCCGGAGCAGGACGAGCGCCCCCACCGCCACGAAGTAGAAGGTGAAGGACCAGACCTTGAGCGTGGTCCCCAGCGCCTCGACCAGGTTGTTCTCCAGCTGCAGCATCGACAGCACCGGCGCCACCAGCAGCACGTAGAACAGCACGAGCAGGTAGAGCGGCACGTGCGGCGGCCGCACCAGCAGCCCGTAGAGCGCCAGCGGCAGCAGCAGGATCGGCGAGGCCTTGGCCAGCGCCCAGAGCGGCCGCACGTCCAGCAGGTACTGGAAGACCTGCATCAGAACGGGCAGCAGCGCGAGCAGCGCCAGCAGGACCAGCCCGTTTCCGGACCTCGCGGCCGCCCGGCCGGGCGCGCGCAGCGGGACCGCCGAGCGGATCGCCGACCGGGGGCGCGCATAGGGGATCAGCGCATCATCGGCCACGGCGCCAGGCCCTCCAGGCCAGCAGCAGGATGGGCGAGGATTCGATGGCGTAGCGCCGCCACAGCCGGCGCGGTTCGCTCCCCAGCCGGAACAGCCATTCGAGGCCGGTCGCGCGCATCCAGCCCGGCGCCCGCGGCACCTCGCCCACGGCGAAGCGCAGCGAGGAGCCGACGGTGAGGCCCGTGCCGGTGATGTCCCCCTCCTGCTTCAGCCGCAGCGCCAGCGCCTCGGAGCGCGGCACGCCGGTCGCGATGAAGACGAAGCGCGCGGGATGCTCGCGCACGAAGCGGATGCACTCGGCCACGGCCTCGGGCTTGTTGATGTAGCCCATCGGCGGGTCGTGCAGGTGGATGTTCCGCACGGGGTAGCGCGTGCGCAGCTCGTCCGGCAGGTCGGGCGAGCCGCCGATGATGGTGATGTGGTCCTCGGCGGTGATGTACTTCTCCAGCAGCAGCACCGTCATGTCGCTGCCGGCCGCGAGCGGGAAGTCCCGGCCGCCGACGAGCCGCGCGAGGAAGCGCGGCACCTGCCCGTCCGTCAGCCGGAGCCAGGCCTGCTCGTAGGCGGTGCGCAGCGGATGGCCCGGCTCGGCGATCAGCACGAGGCACTGGGCATTGGCCGTCAGCATGTATTCGAAGGGCGCATCGGCCGGCCGGGAGGCCAGCAGCTCCGTCGCCGCCTCGAGCCCCATCGGCGAGAGGCCGATGATGCCCAGCATGTCCTGGTCCGGCAGGGGGGCGCTAGTGCTCATCAGAAGCCGGTCCCGGTGGGGAAGCTCTGGATCGAGTAGTTGAAGGCCCGGTTGAAGGGCAGCGTGCGGTTGATCGTCTGGTCGACCCAGAGCGCCACCTCCGCGATGCGGCTGCGCGGCACGAAGACGATGTCGCCGGGATAGAGCGGCACGTCGTCGTTGGCGGCAGCCGCCTGGGCGAAGCCCTGGAGGTCCACCGTGCGCAGCATCGGCCGGTTCTGCGGGTCGCGGCGGATGAGCACCACCTCGTTCATCCGCGCCTCCGGCTCGAAGCCGCCGGCGAGCAGCACCGCCTCCATCACCCCGCGCCGCCCGCTGAGCGGGAAGGCGCCGGAGCGCTTCACCATGCCGCCCACGAAGATCTGGCTGGCCGCCGCGTCCTCGAAGGTCACGGAGACCTCGGGCTGGGTGAGCACGCGGCGCGAGGCCGCGGTGATCGCGGCCTCCGCCTCGGCCGCGGTCATGCCTCCCACCTGGACGCGCCCGGCTGCCCGCAGCGCGATCGAGCCGTCGGGACCCACCAGCACGGTCTCGTTCAGCTCCGGCGTCATGCGGAAGCGCACGTTCAGCTTGTCGTTGGGTCCGATGCGGTAGAGCGGCAGCGCGTCCGTCCAGGGCGCGAAGCCCTCGGGCCTCTCGTTGGAGACGCTGATGGCCTGGCCGGTGCAGCCGGCCAGGATCGGCAGAAGCAGGAGGGCGCCGCGACGCCTCATATCCAGATCAGCTCCCTTGTGGCGCCGGTGTAGAACAGGCCGAAGAAGCGCCCTCCCCCGGACTGCACCCGGTCGATCATCTCGTTCGCCGCCTCGGCCCGCGTGACGTCCTGGCGCACCACCAGGATGTTGCCGTCCACGATCACGGCGAGCCGGCGGCGGGCGTAGCTCTCCATCTCGTCGGGCCCGATGACGAGCACGAGGTCGAAGGCTTGGCACAGCCGGTCCGCCAGCCGGGTCACGTTTGTCTCCAGCGCATGCGGCCGGGCCAGGTCGGAATCGCGGGCCTGATAGGCGATCCAGAGGCGCGGCACCATGGTCTCGTGCGCCAGGATGCCCTCGTCCGAGGGCGTGGGCGGCTGGTCCGGCGCGCCCAGCTCGACGAAGTGCCGCCTTCCGTCGCCGTCCAGGTCGATCAGCAGCACGCGCTTGGCATGGGTGCGCGCGAGCTCGACGGCCAGGGCGCGGGTCAGCCGGTCCCGGTCGTCGGTCGGGCCGGTGCCGAGGAACTGCAGGATCTGCACGCGCGCGCGCTGCCCCGCATCGAGCAGCTGCGCCGCGAGCCCCGCGATGGGTGCCGCGGCGGTGCCGGTCTGGGCCGGCCAGCGGCCCGCCGGCAGCACGCCCAGCGCCGGCAGGCCGGTGCCGCGCTCGGCCTCGGCCGGATGCAGCCAAGTGCGCCGCAGGAAGGTGAGGATCAGCACCGCCGTCGCGGCCATGCCGAGCCCGCCGATCACGCCGGCCGCCAGGAAGTTCAGCGTAAGGTCCCGCCCGTTCGCCGAGGCGAAGGGCCGCTGCGCCAGGCTGACCGCGGCGCCGCGGCCGAGCCGCGCCTCCTCGCTCAGCCGGGCCGAGGCCTCGCGCGCGCTGAACTGCCGGTAGTTCGTCTCCAGCGCCTCGCGCCGGCGCTCGAGCTGGCGCAGGTCGCGCTGGACGCCGAGGAGGAGGAGGTTGCGCTGCTGCGCCTCCTCGAGCTGGCGGCGCACCTCGCGCTCCTGGCCGGTGATCGTGTCCGCATCGACCCGTGCGGTGAGCAGCCGGGTGGTCAGCAGCTCCAGCGCGGGGTTGCGCACCTCGCGCTGCGTCTGGAAGTTGCCGCCGCGGTTGTCGCGCACCTGCAGGCGGGCGCGCGCGATCTGGCCGTCCAGCTCGACCATCATCGGCGCGTCGGGCTGGTACTGCGCCGCCATGCGCTGGCGGTCCTGCAGCAGCCGCGCCAGCGTGTTCCGGGCCTCGTCGTTGGGCGCGAGGTTGGTCTGCTCCACCGCGGCCACGATCCGCCCGGGCTGGGCCGCGAGCGCGGTCTGCGCGGCGAGCACCGCGGCCTGCGCCGCCTCTCGCTGCTCGCGCAGCCGGTCGAGGCGCTGCTGGGTCTGGTCCAGACGCTGGCTCGCCAGCACCACCTCCTGCCCGATGTCGAGCACGCCGGCGCGCGACTTCAGCGCGGTGATCTCGTTCTCCACCTCGCTCAGCTCGTGCCCCTGCCGGGTCACCTCGGCGGAGAGCACGGTGGCGGCCGGATTGGCGAAGACCTCGTTGCGCAGCTCGAAATAGGAGGTGAGCACCGCCTCCAGCAGCACGAGCGCCGTGGCCCGGTCCGGATGCAGGACGAAGAGGCGCACGACGTTGCTGTTGGCCTGGGCCTCGCTCAGCAGGGTGGTGCGCAGCCGGTCGGCCGCGCGGGACTGCCGGCGCTCCTCCGAGAGCGGCGGGAGCAGCCCGAAGAACCGCCGGCTGCCGAGCGAGGGATAGATGCGCTCCGGCAGCAGGCGCGCGAAGACGCGGCGCACCACCGCCTCGCTCGTCATCAGGTCGATTTCCGACTGGACGAGCTTCTGCACCTCGCTCTGCTGCAGCTGCTGGCCCGCGCCCGAGATCTCGTTGGTGCTGGCCGTCTCGCGGTTGGCGGAGACGACGAGCAGGGTCTCCGCGGTGTAGCGCGCGGGCACCACGACCGCGACGACGAGGGACAGCAGGACCGGGGCCAGGAAGGCGGCGACCAGCCATTTCCAGCGATGCTGCGCCGTGGCCAGGAGGCTGCGCACCAGCGCCCAGCCCTCGAACGACATCTCCCGCAGCCCGCCGGACACGGCCGGCGGCACGATCGGCGCGAGTCCGCCCGACCGGAAATCTCCATCCGCTGCCAGATCATCCCGGCTCATTCGCTGTCCTTAGCTGCGCCAGGCGATGCCGACGGGCGGAAGATGCCCTGTCGCACGGCGCAGATCAAACGAGGGCGGGGCTGGCCGGCAGATCGATGCCCGCCTCCCTCAGCCGCGCGCGCATGGCCCCATCGGCGCCTTCCGGGAGGAACAGGAAATCGTTGAGGTATCCGCCGGTCTTGCCGCCGGCCAGCGCCGCCGGGGACTGGTCGCGCGCCGCATCGAAATCCTCGGCGGGGCGCAGTGTGCCGGCGGCGACCAGGTAGCCGCGGAAGCCCCTCGCCCGGAGCCAGGCGACGGTGGCCTCCGGGCCGCCGGGGCGATGCCGCTCCTCGATCTCGATCAGCAGGGCCGGCCGGTCGCGCCGCAGCAGATCCTGGGCGCCGGCGAGCACCGCCGCCTCGTGCCCCTCGACATCGATCTTGACCAGCCCGACCGGGCCGAGGCCGAGCGAGTCCAGCCGCGCCAGCCGCACCGTCACGCGCTCGCCGGGCAGTTCGCGCACCGCATTGGCCGCCTCGATGGTCGAGAGCGCGGAGGAGGCGTGGGGGATGTGCAGCTCCGCCTCGCCCTCCGCGTCGGAGAGGGCGATCTCATGCACCTGGGCGTCCAGGCTCCGGCGCAGGAAGGCCGCCTTCTCGGGGATCGGCTCGAAGACGTGGAGCTCCCGGACGCGCGAGGCCATGGCGGCGGCGGTGAGCCCCCAGGAACCGCCGATGTCGAGGCCCAGCCGCTCCGGGTCGGCCAGGGCCCGGATCACGGATAGGTTGAAGCCCGTTTCGGCATCCCGCCGCGCCGCCAGCCGCCAGGCAAGCTCGGGGCTCGCGCGGAAGACCGCTCGCTTGACCATCAGCGAAAGCCCGCTCATACCGACCCCTGTTCGAGAATTGCCCGCCAGTTAGCTACGCCCCGCTCCGGACGGCAAGCGCCAAAAGGCCGCTCAACCGAGGATGCGCCTCGCCCGCATGACCCAACCACCCGCAACCGCCCAGGCTGGACGCCGGCCCCTGCGCGCCCTGGTCCTTCGCCTCGGCTTCGGCCTGGGCACCCGCGGGCTCGAGATGGCGGGCAAGATGGTCCTCTACGTCCTGGTCGCGCGGCAGCTCAGCATGGGGGAGGCTGGTCTCTACTTTACCGTGCTCGCCTGGTCGACGATGGGCGGCACGCTCGGCCGGCTGGGGCTGGAGCGCGCGGCGATGGCGCTCATCCCCGCCGAGCTCGCGCTGCAGGATGGGGCGGCGGCGCTCCGGGTGCTGCGCCGGGTGATGGCGGGCGGGGTGCTCGGCGGGACGGTCATGGGCGTGGCCACGGCCCTCCTCGGCCCCCTCGTCGCGGTCTCGGTGATGGACCAGCCGGCACTGGCCCCGGTCATGGCCATGGCCGGGCTGCTGCTCCTGGGCGAGACGCTCTCCATGACGGTCGCGGGCATCCTGGTCGGGCTGCACCGCAACGTCGCCTCGCAGCTCGTGGGGGCCTCGCTCTGGCCGACGCTGGCCCTGGCCGGGCTGCTGCTCTGGCAGGGGGCCGCGCTGCAGGAGGCCCTGCTGGTCACGGTGCTGTCGCGCTTCGCGACCACGGCGCTCGGCATCCTGCTGATCTGGCGGTCGCGCCGGATCTTCGCCGTCGCCCGCGTGCTGGAGGCGCCGCCGATGCCGGGGCTGCTGCGCGTGGCGCTGCCGCTGCTGGGCGTCGAGCTGGTGCAGGTGGCGCTGATCACGACGCCGACGCTCATCCTCGCCGCCCTCGCCCCGCCCGAGGCGGTGGCCGCCTTCAGCATGGCCATGCGGATCTCGGTGCTGACCTGGGTCGTGCTGATCAGCGTCGCGACCATCGCCGCCCCGCGCATCGCCGAGCAGTACCGCCGACAGGAATGGGACCGGCTGCGCCAGACGCAGCGGATGGCGCGCTGGGCCTCGGCCGGCCTCGCGCTGCCCGCGCTGGCGGTGATGGGCTTCGCGGCGCCCTGGCTGCTCGACCTGCTGGGCCCGGGCTTCCACGCGGCCACGACGGCGCTGCGCATCCTCTGCCTCGGGCAGACGGTGAACGCCCTCTTCGCCTGCCGCGACACGCTGCTGGCCAATACCGGCCATGGCGACGACCTGCTGCGGACCAACATGGTGCAGTTCGCGCTCGCCGCGCTGCTGGCGGCGACGGCCGTGCCGCTCTTCGGCGCCGAGGGGGCGGCTGCCATGGCCGCGATCAGCACGGCCTTCGGCGCGCTGGCCACGAGCTGGATGGCCCGCCGGCGTATCCCGCAGGCCTTCTGACCGGGAGCTCCGGGGGAGCTGCGTCCCCGGCGGCCCCTGTCACGACATCTTCAGCCGGACCAGATCGCCGCGCCGGCGCGCGGTTGCGCGCCCTCGGGATGGATCGCCACCAGGTTGCCGTGGCCCTCCGGCTGCGCGTCGACCGGCACGAGGCGCCGGGCCCGCAGCTGCGCGATCCGGTAGCCGGCTGCCACCAGCATCTGGAAGGCGTCGGCCTGGGCGTCCGGAAGGTGGATCTGGCTCGCATTGATCTCGAAGATCACCATCGGCCGGAACCGCGCGATGCTCTCCGTGCCGCCCTTCAGCACCTGCGGCTCCAGCCCCTCCACGTCCATCTTGATGAGGTCGATCGCCGTGAGCCCCTCCTCCCGGACCACGGCATCGAGCGTGCGGGTGACCACCTCCTCGCTCGCGATCTCGCCCTCCTGGGGCACCAGGGAGAAGGCCTGCGGGTCGTCGCCCAGGGGCACGCGGAAGAGCTGGGCGCGCCCCTCCTCCCCGGCCAGCGCGACGGGCAGCAGCTTCACCTGGGGGAAGTCGTTCAGCGCGAGGTTGCCGCGCAGCACCGCCAGCACCTGCGACCCCGGCTCGATCGCCACCACCCGGCCGCCGCGGCCGACGATGCTGGCCCCGCGCAGGGTGTAGAGGCCGATATTGGCGCCGATGTCGAGCATCGTCGCGCCCGGGCCGACGAGCTGGTCGAGGATGCCCAGCTCCTCCTCGACACGGTCGCGAAACAGATAGGCCGTCAGGGTCGTGTAGCGGAAGTCGGCCGGAAGGCGCAGGCGCTCGCCCGCCCCGGTCAGGGAGATGACCGGCGGCACGCCCCGCAGCACGTTCCAGGCCAGCCCTGCGCTCCGGAGGACCACCATGCCCGGCTTCGCCTGGAATCCCGGGTGATTCCAGAGCTTGCCCAGCTTCGCCTGGAAGGATCGCGCCATCATCTGCCCTTTGCTGCCGCAGCCAGCGCTGCCACTACCCGTCAAGAGAAAGTTGTCGTACGCCGCCTCAAAATCATGAACAATCCATCTTCGTGAGGGGTGTTGCTGCTTCTGAGGCAATTTTGTATAGACGAGGAGCGCTATCCCGTAAATGCTGGCAGGGCGAGGAGGTCGACATCCCCGCGGAGCTTCGAACCGTCCCCCCGCCAGAGCAACGCAGCATGCCGCCTTCGCCCCCCGAGCCGTCTGCAGGCCCGCGGGCGGGCAGCGTTGCGCCCGTCGTCGCCTTCAGCCAGATCGCGGCCACGATCGACCTCATCTGCCTCCTGATGGCCGGATGGCTCTGGCTCGGCGCGCCGCGGGTGGAGGCCTCCTTCACGCCGCTGGAGGCCCGGCTGATCGCCGGCGGGCTGGCCGGCATCGGCTGGCTCACCATGCTGCGCCTCGCGCCGACGCGGCTCGGGCGGCTGCTCGACATGCCCTGGGCGGTGGCGGACGCGTTGCTCGTGCCCCTCTTCGTGGGCGGCACCATCGCCTTCGTGGTCCTGCCGCTGGCGGGGCCGCAATACGCCTCCGCCATGCTGCTCTGGCCGGTGGCCGCGGTCACGCTCCTGCTGCCCTTCCGCATCTTCATCTCCGGCATCGCCCGGCGCGGCGTCCGGGCCGGCTGGCTGCGCCGGCGCATCGCCATCGTCGGTGCCACCGAGATGTCGGGCATGCTCATCGACCGGCTGCACGGCAGGGAAAACCCGGAGACGCCTGATATCATCGGCATCTTCGACGACCGCGACGCCACGCGGCGCCCGCCGGAGGTGTCCGGCGTGCCGGTCCGGAGCGACATCGCCGGCCTCTGCGCGCTCGCCGGCGAGGAGCGGCTGGACCTCATCGTCATCGCCCTGCCGCTCAGCCGCGCCATCGACATCCTCCGCTCCGTGCAGCAGGTGCAGTGGCTGACGGCCGAGGTCGTGGTGCTGCTGGACGGCGCGAACCAGGCACCGCAGGGCACCAGCCGCTCGGCCATCGCGGGCCAGCCGGTGTTGGAGCTGGTGCGCCAGCCGATGGCGCCGGGGGCGATCGTCGCCAAGGCGGTGATCGACTACATCCTCGCCTCGATCGCGCTGGTGCTGGTCTCGCCGATCCTGCTGATCGCGATGCTCGCCATCCGGCTGGAGGGGCCGGGCCCGATCCTGTTCCGCCAGCCGCGCATCGGACGCAGCGGCAAGATCTTCCAGATCCTGAAGCTGCGCACCCTCCGCTACGACCCGACCGACATGGGCACGCGCGGCGTGCTCTCGCGCGATTCCCGCATCACCCGGGTCGGGCGCATCCTGCGGCCCACCTGCATCGACGAGCTGCCGCAGCTCATCAACGTGCTGAAGGGCGACATGAGCATGGTCGGCCCGCGGCCGCACGTGGCGCACATGCTGGTCTCGGGCGTGCCGATCGAGGAGGTGGCGCCGGGCTACGGCGCGCGGCACCGCATGAAGCCCGGCATCACCGGCTGGGCCCAGGTGAACGGCCTCTCCGGCACCATGACCGACACGGCCTTCGCGCGCGAGGTGACGGCGCACGACCTCGCCTATCTCAGCGAGTGGTCCATCTGGCTGGACCTGCGCATCCTGGCGCGCACCGCCGTGGTCTCGCTCTTCGGCCGCAAGGCCTTCGAGGCGCAGAGCCACGAGTGGCGGGGGCTGTAGCCCCGATCTCCGTAGCCCCCGTCTCCGTCGCGTCTGTCGCGCCGGCGCCTGTCGTTGCGATTGTCCAATTGTCATGACAGGGAATGTATCATTAACCTGAGCGGCGAGACGCACGTTGTCGCCACCGCACATTTCCGTCGCGCAGGGGGATCGCCGCCATGCCGCTCTGGGTGATCGACGGGGCCGTCACGGCCTGCACCTTCAGCCCTACGCCGAGCACGCTGAAGGTCCTGCCGCATCGCGGCCAGTTCCACACAATGAAGCCGATGGCGACCATCATGGACCACCAGCCCATGGTGAACATCCAGCCCTTCGGCATGTGCATGAGCCCCTCCAACCCGCAGGTGGCGGCGGCGACCTCGGCGGCGATGGGCGTGCTGACGCCGCAGCCCTGCCAGCCCATGACCATGTCGCCCTGGACGCCCGGCAGCCCGACCCGACAGATCACCAAGGAGATCGCGCTGCACGACGTCTCGGTCTGCCAGTGCATGTGGGGCGGCACGGTGAGCATCGTCTTCGCCGGCCAGGCCGTGCAGCATGTGCCCTGACACCGGCGACACCGGGCCCGCCGCATGGCGCTGAGGAACGCCAAGCGGCACCTCAGCGTCGACACCCCCCTCGGCCAGGCCAAGGGCGAGGACGACGACGATCCCCTGCTGCTGCTGCGCGTCTCCGGCGCCGAGGGCATCTCGATGCCCTATGCCTTCGAGCTCACCATGCTCGGCAGCAAGACCAGCGACATCAAGCCGGAGCAGCTGGTGGGCCGTCCCGCGAAGTTCGGCATCCGCAAGACCAAGGTCACCAACACCGTCCAGGAGGAGGGCTTCAACGAGCGCTTCGGCGTCTTCGAGACCTTCGAGCACCTGAGCACGCTGCGGGGGCGGCGCATCTACCGCGCCCGCCTCGTCCCCGCCTTCCGCATGACCGCCTACGAGCTGCGCTACCGCGTCTTCGAGGACCGCGACCTCATCTCCATCCTGCGCGAGGTCTTCGAGCCCTTCCCGCTCATCGACTTCCGCACGACGCTGCTCGCGGACATGCCGCCGGCGCGCATCCCCTACTGCGTGCAGTACAACGAGACGACCTTTGCCTTCGTCCACCGGCTGCTCGACCGCTTCGGCGTCGCCTACCGTTTCGAGCACGGGGCGGACAGCAGCCGCCCCGGCTCGACTCCGTCCCGCGAGCGGATGGTGCTCTCCTTCCGCCGGCACAATCCCAACGGCGTGGACGACACGATGACGGTCGTGGGCGACGACGGATCGGCCGGCGATTCGAAATCCGCGATGTCCGGCAAGGGCGTGGACGTCATCCGCAACTTCAAGCGCAGCTTCACCGCGGCGGCCCAGAACGCGCGCGTCGGCGACTTCAACCAGATCGACCCGCAGCGCTCGCCGGAGGGCCTTGCGGTGGTGGAGCGGCCCTATGCCTTCGCGGCCAACAGCGTGGGCGTGCGCGCCGAAGCCTTTCCCGCGCCCGGCGTGGACCCCAAGGATGCCGACGCCGCAGCAAAGCTGCGCATGCGCGTGAACGAGACCGCCTCAGCCTCCTTCTCCGGCCGCGCCTACAGCAGCAGCTTCTATGCGGGACGCACGGTCGGCATCGGCACGGACAAGAGCAACTCGGGCGCAGAGACCCAGTCCATGGTGCTGAAGCTGGTCACGATCGACGCTTTCGACGTCGTGGACGACCGTAACTTCCTGGCCAAGATCGGCGACCTGCTCAAGAGCTCCATCTTCGGCGGCAGCGACCCCGAGGATGCGATGGGCCAGGCCGCCGAGCAAATGCGCGACGAGCTCAAGAAGGACATCTCCAAGGGCGTGGACATCGCCAACTGGCTGATGGCCAAGCCCGACGCCTCCGACCCCTCGGGCCTCCCCGGCTTCATCGCCAACGCGATCGGCCGCGCGGGCGGCGGGGTCTTCGCGGCGGCAACGGCTGCGATCTCGGCGATCAGCGAGATCGCCAAGATCATCGACAAGCTGCTGGAGGGCGGCGCCGGCTTCGCCTGCGCCTTCGACGCGGTGCCCACCACGGCCCCGCTGAACCCCGACCACTGGCCCACGCCTTCCTCGCCGCGGCCGCTGGCAGCGGGTCCGCATTTCGCACTGGTGCTGGGGCCGAAAGGCACCTCCACCGCCGAGGGCGACATCCACACGGACGCGCTGGGCCGGGTCCGCATCCGCTTCCCCTGGGACCAGGGGCCGCCCGGCGCCACGCCGGACACGCCGGCCGAGGGCCCCTTCGCCAACGACAAGGTCACCGCCTGGGTGCGCGTCGCCGAAGGCTGGGCGGGCACGCGCTTCGGCACGCAGTTCGTGCCGCGCATCGGCCAGGAGGTGATCGTCAGCTTCCTCGACGGCGATCCCGAGCGGCCGCTGGTGACGGGCCGCGTCTACAATGCGGGATCGGGCAAGACGCATATGCCCTTCGTGCCGACCTCCCCCGCCGCCCGCGCCATCCAGGAGGAGGCGGACGTCAAGGCGACCCAGAACAGCAACACGACGCGCAGTGGCATCCGCACGCGCAGCACGCCGCAGCCCGACGCCGAGGCCGGCTTCCACCTGCTCCGCTTCGACGACCAGAAGGGCAAGGAGCAGTTGCTCGTCCGCGCCGAGCACCGGATGGACACGACCAGCACCGGCAGCCGCTTCGACACCACGCGCGGCAGCCGGCACACGCTCGTCGGCGGCGGCAAGAAGCCCGCGGACCAGGATTCCACGGGCGGCGACTTCACCACCATCGGCGGCGAGAAGGACCTGCATGTCGGCGACAACCGCTACACCAAGATCGACGAGGACGACCACCTGACGATCCTGGGCGACCAGCTCACGGAGGTCTCGGGCGGCAGCATGCTCTCGGCCAAGGACGTGATCGTGCTGACCGCCGGCACCATCGCGCTGCACGCCAAGAAGAAGATCCAGCTCGTGGTGGGCGGGTCGATGGTGGTGATCACGCCGGCCGGCGTCTTCACCGAGGGGCCGATCCTCGACCACAAGGGCGCCTCGGCCGACGATATCGGCTCGCCCACGATCAAGGAGCCGCTGGACGCCGCCGAGGCCGATCCGGGCGACCCCGCCGACTTCCTGGTGCAGCAGCAGAAGAAGGGCGGCGGGGGCGGCGGACGAAGGTCGCACGCGATGACGGTCCAGACCGGCATCATGGTGCGCAACGGCCCCGACGGCACGCTGGTCGCAGGCGGCGAGAACGGCGGCCAGGGCATCTTCATCGATGCCGGGCAGCCGCCCGACCCGGCCTTCGCGAACCAGACCGTCTCCACCCTCCAGGATCTGCGCGACGACCCCGCGAGCGCCCCGGCGCTCGCGGCGGCCGAGAAGCGCGAGAACCCGGTCGTGATCACCCAGCCCGACCCGAGCACCGTCCAGTCGCCGCCCTTCGCGCAGCCCACCAAGCCCGCCGATGCCACGCCGGAGGGCCAGCTCACCGGCGGCACCACGCCGGATGGCGAGCCGGAGACGGGCACCGGCAAGGGCTCTCCCACCGCCGTCGTGCTGGGCCAGCCGGATGACGGATCGGACGAGGCGGCCGCCGCGCACCACCAGGCCGTCGCGCAGGTGCTGAATGATTCCGCGGCCGACGACCGCGGCGCCAACCCAAATGCGAGCGAGCCCGTGACCCCGCCGCCCCCTCCTTTCAACCCGGACAACGTGGCGCCCAGTCCCAACCCGCTGCCGCCACCCCCGCCACCGCCGCTCAAGCCCGGATGAGCGATGCGACCCCGGCCCCCTACGGCCAGCTCCGTCTCAACTGCCGGCCTGGCCGTGCCGACGGGCACCTCGTCTTCCCCTATGAGGTCACCAATGCCGGGCCGGTGCCGCTGCTGGTGATGGACGCCTGGCCGCGGCAGGAGGAGGGGCGCTGGTCGGCCGATCCGCAGGTGGCGCAGGTGATCCTGCGCGCCGACGGGGTGGCGGTGGTCGGCAAGTACATCCCCTCGGTGCCGCCGGGCATGCGGATCCCGGTGCCGGTGCTGCCGCTCTGCGCCGTGCTGAAGCCGACCGAGACGCTGGCGCGCGAGCTGCGCATCCCGCTGCCGCTGGCCGAGCAGAGCCCCTACCTCCCGGAGCTGCGGCTCAGCGGCTACGGCGTGCAGGAGCTGCGCGGGCTGATCTTCGCGATCGGCTGGTGGCCCCAGACCCAGGCGGGGATCGCGGCGGCGGCGGCGGCCTATGCGCCCGGGCTGAACGTCGTCGCGGCCATGACGACCCTGCCGCCGGCGGGCACGGCCATGCAGCGCTTCCCGACCACCAAGCTCGAGATCCTGCGGCGGCGGGACGGCTTTCCCCGCGCCGCGCCGGCCCATCCGGGGCTGGTGTGAGCCCTCAGGTCTTCCGCACGTTCCAGAAGGTCGGAAATCCCTTCTGCACGCCGATGACATTGGTGCGGTAGGCCGTCGGCTGCACATATTGCCCGAGCGGGATGCTCGGCACGTCCTGCATGCACTGGATCTGCATGAGGCGGCAGGCCTCCTGCTGGGCGGCGAGGTTGGGCGCCTCGAACCACTGGGTGCGCAGCTCCTCCAGCCGCGGGCTGATGCACCAGCCGGGCCAGCCGGAGGGCTGGTCGCCATTGCCGCGGATCGCGTAGTGGTTGGCGGGGTCCATGTGGTCCACGCCCTCCCAGCCCGTGTTGAAGCAGCTCCAGCCGCCCTGCTCCACCGGCCCGCGGTTGTTGCGGCGGGAGAGCATGGTGCCCCAGTCGGTCGCGACATAGTCCACGTTCATGCCGATGCGGCCCATGACGTCAGCCATCACCTCGCCGATCGCCTTGAACTGCGCGTAGTCGGTGGCGGCGAGGATGGCGACCTTCTCGTTCGCGTAGCCGGCCCGCTTCAGCATCTCCTTCACGGCGTCGAGGTTGCGCGGGCCCATCAGGGGCTCCAGCCCGGCCTCGCTCGCCATGGGCGTGTCCGGGCAGAAGACGCCGTGCGGCACGCGGTACATGGTGGGGTCGTCGCCCACGATGGCCTGCATGAAGTCGGCCTGGCTGAAGGCATGCAGCATGGCGCGGCGGATGGCCGGGTTGTTGAAGGGTGGCTGCAGGTGGTTGGGTCGCATCATGTCGACCGAGCCGGTCGGGTTGACCACCTCGATCTTGATCTGGCGGTTGCGGCGGAGCAGCGGCAGCAGGTCGTGCGTGGGGTTCTCCCACCAGTCCTGCTCGCCCTGCTGCAGGGCCGCCACCTTGGTCGCGGCGTCGGGGATGGTGGTCCAGACCACGCGGTCGAAGTTCACGCGCTTGGGGCCGGCATTCCATTCCGTCGGCCCGTCGCCGCGGGGGACGTAGCGGTCGAACTTCGCATAGACGTTGCGCGAGCCGGCGATGCGCTCGCTGGCCACGAAGCGGAAGGGGCCGCTGCCGACCATCTCCGTCATCTGCGTGAAGGGATCGGTGTTGGCGAGACGCTCGGGCATCATCGCCGGCATGGGAGAGGTCACCTTGCCCAACGCGTCCGGCAGGAGCGGAAACGGCTTCTTCAGGCGGAAGCGGATGGTGCGGTCGTCGGGCGCGGAGAGCTCGTCAGTCGCATCCATGAGCGCGCCGCCCAGCGCGTCGCGGCGCGCCCAGCGCCGGATGCTGGCGACGCAGTCACGCGCCAGGACGGGCGTGCCGTCGTGCCAGAACAGGCTGGGACGCAGCGTGAGGTTCCACAGCTTGCCGTCGTTCTCGATGGTGTGGCCCGAGACCATCTGCGGCGACGGCTTGAAGGAGGCGTCGCAACCGTAGAGCGTGTCGAACACCAAGTGGCCATGGCCGCGCGTGACATAGGCGGTGGTGAAGTGCGGGTCGAGGAAGGCAAGGTCGATCTGCGGGATGAACCGCATGACGTTGGCGCCCTGGGCCGTGGCGAGCCGCGGCGCGGCGATGCTGGCGGCGGCGAGTGCGAGCGTGGAACGGCGACTGACGGACATGCGGCCTCCTTGGCGATCGACCAGCTTTTCTCCCTGTGGCGGCGAGGCTAGCAGCGCCCTTGCCGGCGTCCACGAAAAACTGCGGGCAAAAAACTGCTGATGGGGCCGGGTTCCTTCCCGGCGCGGTCGCGCTACCTTCCGCCGCATGGAGAACGTCC
The DNA here is from genome assembly GCF_058806835.1 of Roseococcus sp. GW821-FHT12F05. Classification (NCBI taxonomy): domain Bacteria; kingdom Pseudomonadati; phylum Pseudomonadota; class Alphaproteobacteria; order Acetobacterales; family Roseomonadaceae; genus Roseococcus; species Roseococcus sp. GW821-FHT12F05. The sequence goes on along the minus strand of NZ_JBXAQB010000004.1, from coordinate 325,946 downwards.
CGGAGGAAATGTCGCAGGGCCTGCGGGCCATGGGCCTGCTCGCGCCCGGGGCGGTGGTGCAGGGCGAGCCGCTGTCGGGCGGCGTGTCGTCCGACATCTGGCGCGTGGTGCTGCCGGACGGGCGCGAGGCCTGCATCAAGCGCGCGCTGGCGAAGCTGAAGGTCGCCGCCGACTGGCGCGTGCCCGTGGGCCGCAATCGCTACGAGGCGCGCTGGCTGGCGCGCGCGGCCGAGGCCGTGCCGGGCTCGGCGCCCGCGCTGCTCGGCCAGGACGAGGCGACGGGCACGCTCGCGATGGAATGGCTGTCGCCGGAGGACCATCCGGTGTGGAAGGCGCGGCTGCGCGACGGCGAGGCGGATGCGGGCTTCGCGGCCGAGATGGGCCGGCGCATCGCCGGGATCCACGCCTTCGCGGCGTGCCGGCCGGGGCTCGCGGCCGAGTTCCCGACCGACGAGCTGTTCTACGCGATCCGGCTGGAGCCCTACCTGATCGCCACGGCGCGCGCGCATCCTGATATCGCGACGGTGCTGGAGGGGCTGTCCGCGCGCACGGCGTCGACGAAGCTGACGCTGGTGCATGGCGATGTCAGCCCGAAGAACATCCTGGTGGGCCCGCAGGGGCCGGTGATCCTGGATGCGGAATGCGCCTGGTGGGGCGATCCCGCCTTCGACCTCGCCTTCTGCCTGAACCACCTGCTGCTGAAATGCCTCTGGACGCCGCTGGTGGCGCCGGGATTCCTGCGGTGCTTCGAGGCGATGACGGAGGCCTATCTCGCCGGCGTGGACTGGGAAGCGCCGGCCGCGATCGAGGCGCGCGTGGCGAGCCTCCTGCCCGGGCTCTTCCTGGCCCGCGTGGACGGGAAAAGCCCGGCGGAGTACCTCACCGACGAGAACGACAAGAACCGCGTGCGCCGCGTGGCGCGCGCGCTGCTGACGGCGCCGCCCGGACGTCTGACGGATGTGCGGCGCGCCTGGGGGGAAGAGATCGGCGCATGAGCTTGACCAGCATCACCCACATCCGCGGCCGCCGCGTCTGGGACAGCCGCGGCCGTCCGACCGTGGAGGCCGAGGTGACGCTCGCCTCCGGGGCACGCGGGCTGGCCATCGCGCCGGCGGGCGCCAGCACCGGCAGCGGCGAGGCGCTGGACCGCCGCGACGGCGGCAGCGCCTTCGGCGGCTATGACGTGAAGGGCGCCGTGGCCTCGGTGAACGAGGAGATCGCGCCCGCCGTGACCGGCATGGACGCCGCGGACCAGGCGGCGCTCGACGCAAGGCTGATCGCGCTGGACAACACCGCGAACAAGTCGCGGCTCGGCGCCAATGCGACGCTGGCCGTCTCCATGGCCGCAGCCCATGCGGCCGCGGCGGCGGCGGGGCTGCCGCTGTACCGTTACCTCGGCGGCGACGAGGCCACGCTCATGCCGCTGCCGCAGATCCAGATCCTCGGCGGCGGCGCGCATGCCGGGCGCCGCGTGGACATCCAGGATTTTCTCGTGATCTGCCCGGAGGCGACGTCCTTCGCGGAAGCGCTGGACTGGACGGCCGAGGTCTATCGCGCCGCGGGCCTGCTCATGAAGGAGCGCGGCCTGCTGCAGGGCGTCGCCGACGAGGGCGGATGGTGGCCTGCCTTCACCGCCAACGAACAAGCGCTCGAGACGCTGGTGACATCCATCGAGCGCGCCGGCTTCGCGCCGGGGAAGCAGGTGGCGATCGCGCTCGACATCGCGGCCACGGATTTCGGCAAGGGCGGCAAGTACCGGCTTGGGCTGGAAGGGCGTGAGCTGGATACGGAGGGCATGATCCGCATGCTGCTCGGCTGGATCGACGCCTATCCCATCGCCTCCATCGAGGACCCCCTGGCCGAGGATGATGCCGAAGGCTTCGCCGCCTTCACGAAGGAAATCGGCACGAAGATCCAGGTCGTGGGCGACGACTTCCTCGTGACCGATGCGGCGCGCGTGCGCGCAGCGGCCAAGGCCGGCGCGGCGAACACCGTGCTCATCAAGCCCAACCAGCGCGGCACGCTTACCGAGACCAAGGCGGCCTGGGAGGCGGCCAAGGAGGTCGGCTATGCCGGCATCGTCTCCGCGCGCTCCGGCGAGACGGAGGACGTGACCATCGTGCATCTCGCGGTCGGCTGGGGCGCGGGGCAGCTCAAGGTCGGCTCCTTCGCGCGGTCGGAGCGCATGGCGAAGTGGAACGAGGCGCTGCGCATCGAGGAGGCGCTGGGCTCCCGTGCGCTCTTCGCCGGCGGCGCGGTACTGGGGCGCTCCCGCCCGTGAAGGTCGTCCTGCACTACCGCGCGGGGCCGGGCCTCGCGGAGCGCCTGGCCGCCCTGCCCGGCCTGGACCTCGCCATCGTCTCCGACACGGACGACGCGGCCTTCGCCGCCGCCCTGCCGGAGGCCGAGGCGATCTGGCACGTGCTGCGCCCGCTGAGCGCCGACGACATCGCCGCCGCGCTGCGACTGCGGCTGATCCAGAAGATCGGCGTCGGCGTGAACACCATCGACCTGGACGCTGCCCGCGCCCGCGGCATCGCCGTCTGCAACCTGCCCGGCACCAACAGCCGCGCCGTCGCCGAGCTGACGCTGGCGCTCATGCTCGCCGCGCTGCGGAAGCTTGCGTATTTCGACGCCGAGACCCGCATCGGCCGCGGCTGGCAACAGCCGCCGGAGCTGCAGGACGGGCTTTTCGAGCTCGGCGGGCGCACGGTCGGGCTGGTCGGCTACGGCGCCATCCCCGCCCTGCTCGCGCCGGTGCTGGCGGCGCTCGGCTGCCGCATCCTCTACACCGCCCGCGCGCCGAAGCCGGGCGCGATCGGCGAGTTCCGCAAGCTCGACGCGCTGCTGGCGGAGAGCGACGTCGTCTCGCTGCACATCCCGGAGACGCCGGAGACCCGCGGCCTGATCGGCACCGAAGCCTTGGCCCGCATGAAGCGCGGCGCCGTGCTGGTGAACACCGCGCGCGGCGGCCTGGTGGACCAGGCGGCGCTGGTGAAGGCGCTGCGCTCCGGCCTGCTCGCCGCGGCGGGCCTCGACGTCTTCGCCGCCGAGCCGGCCGATCCCAGCGACATGCTCTTCGCGCTGCCCAACGTGGTGGTCGCGCCGCATGTCGGCTGGCTCACCACCGGCACCTTCGACCGCTCCTTCGCCGTCGCCGCCGAGAATGTGCGGCGGCTGTCCGCCGGCGAGGAGCTGCTGCACCGCGTGGCGTGATAGGGCGCGGTGATCGGATGCATCGGAACCCCCGATGCCGCATCGGTCCCGAGGCCGGATAGCCTTCCTGCATCGAGAAGGAAGCCGAACCGATGCCCCTGGACACCACGAGATACCCCATCACCCCCGAGGACCAGCTGGCGCTGCTCATCGAGGCCTATGGCGACGGCGCGCCCCTCGGGGTCGACGAGGCGCTCAAGGCGGTGTGCCGCGCCCGCGGCCTGATCCCGACACGCCCGCAGCCCACGGCGATGCGTCCCGCTTCCATCGATGTCGTGGAGCACGCCGTCCCCCGCCGCCCGCTCCGCACGCCGGGCGAGGTACTGGCCCATCTCTTCATGGCGCCGGCGGGCGTGTCGGGAAAGCGGCTCGCCGCCGAGCTCGGCGTGCCCCGCAGCCGCGTGACCGACATCCTGCACGGCGCGCGCGGCATCACGGCGCAGACCGCGATCCTGCTGGGGCGGCGCTTCGGCAACTCGCCGGAATTCTGGCTGCGGCTGCAGATGTACCACGACCTCGCGATCGCGCGGCGCGCGCTGGCCGCGCCGGCGCAGTCCTGCACCGCGCCGCGGTCCTGCTTCAGACCCCCAGCGCCGCCAGCGGGATGACCTCGACGGCCTCGCCCTTCGGCAGCCTCGGCGCGAAGGGCGCGCGCAGGATCAGCGCGTCGGCGCCGGCCAGCACCGCCAGCATCGAGCTGTCCTGACGGGACGCCGGGGTCGCGATCCACTCGCCGCCCTCGCCCGGCGCCAGCTTCGCGCGCAGATGGTCGGCGCGCTTGTCGTTCTCCGGCAGGTCCACGCCGGCGCGGGCGCGGATAGAGGGCGTGGCGGTGTCGGCGAGGCCCTGCAGCCGCGCCAGGGCCGGCAGCAGGAAGACCACCGCGCAGACCAGCGCCGAGACCGGGTTGCCCGGCAGCCCCAGCACCGGCGTGGCGCCCAGCCTTCCCCAGATCAGCGGCTTTCCGGGGCGCATGGCGATCTGCCAGAAGTCCAGCACGAAGCCGTCCCGTCCGAGCGCCTTCTGCACGAGGTCGTGCTCGCCCACGCTGGCGCCGCCGGTGGTCACCAGCAGGTCGAAGCCGCCGCTGCCGGCCAGCGCCGCGATCTCCGCCGCGTCGTCGGGCGCGATGGGCAGGATGCTTGCCTCGCCGCCGGCCGAGGCGACCAGGGCGGCCAGCGCATGCGCGTTGGAGCTGACGATGCCCCCGGCCGGCAGCCTTTCGCCCGGCAGCGCGATCTCATCGCCGGTCGCGAGGATGCCGATGCGCGGGCGGCGGTGCACCGTCAGCCAGGGGTGGTTGCCGGCGGCGGCGAGGCCGATGTCGCGTGCCGTCAGCCGTCGCCCGGCGGGCAGCAGCTCGGCGCCCTCGGCGAAGTCCAGGCCCCGGCGGCGGATGTGGCGACCGGCGGTGACCGTCTCGTTGACCCGGATGCTGCCCTCGGCCGCCGCGGCGTCCTCCTGGATCAGGATGCCGTCCGCCCCTTCCGGCACGAAGCCGCCGGTGAAGATGCGCACCGCCTCGCCCGCGCCGACCGCGCCGGCGAAGGGCTTCCCGGCCGGCGCGGCGCCGGCGAGGCGCAGCGTGGCGCCCTCGGTCGCGTCGGCGGCCCGCACGGCATAGCCGTCCATCGCGGAGACGTCGGCCGGCGGCTGCGTCAGCCGCGCCGCGACGGGCCGCGCCAGCACGCGGCTCCAGCCGGCGGCCAGCGCCACCGTCTCGGGGCCTGTCGCGCCCAGCCCGGCCAGGATGCGGGTGCGGGCTTCCTCGACTGAGATCACGCCCCCTCCTCGGAATGGCCGGCCTCGAAGCGGCCGGACTTGCCGCCTTCCTTGAGGACCAGCCGCACCTCCTCGATGCGCATGCCGCGGTCCACCGCCTTCACCATGTCGTAGACCGTCAGCGCGGCCACGGTAACGGCGGTCAGCGCCTCCATCTCGACGCCGGTGCGACCGGTGACACGGACCTGCGCCTCGATCTCCACGGCATCCGGCTCCGCGACGGTCAGGTCCACCGCGACCTTGGTCAGCATCAGCGGATGGCAGAGCGGGATGAGGTCCGAGGTACGCTTGGCCGCCATGATGCCGGCGATCCGCGCGACACCGAGGACATCGCCCTTGCCGGCCTTCCCCTCGGCGATCAGCGCCAGCGTCGCCGGCTGCATCACCACACGGCCACGGGCGATCGCGAGGCGCTCCGTCTCGGCCTTGCCCGCCACGTCCACCATGGCGGCGCGGCCGGCCTCATCGAAATGAGTGAGATTTTTCATGCCCTCAAGCGCCGTGCGGCGGCTCCGCCGCCCTGGCTTCGCCGCGCCACTGTCGTGCCGGGCGGGAAGGTTGAGCGGGCGGCGCCGGCCGCCTTGCGGCCGGATACTTCGTTGCCGCGCAGCGACATCACGTCCCCAGGAGCGCGCGCGTCGCCGCGGCGACGTCGGGCTGCCGCATCAGGTACTCGCCGACCAGGATGCAATGCGCGCCCACCTTGGCCATCCGCTCCAGATCCGCCGGCGTGCGCAACCCGCTCTCCGCCACGGGGATGCGGTCGGCGGGCACCAGCGGCACCAGCGCCTCGCTGATGGAGAGGTCGGTCTCGAGGGTCTTGAGGTTGCGGTTGTTCACGCCGATCAGCCGCGTCTGCAGGCCGAGCGCGCGGCCCATCTCGCGCGCGTCGTGCACCTCTGCCAGCACCGCCATGTCAAGGCTGCGGGCGACCTCCTCCAGCTCCTGCGCCTTGGCGTCCGACAGCGCCGACATGATGAGCAGGATGGCATCCGCGCCCATCGCGCGCGCCTCGAAGATCTGCCACGGATGGATCATGAAATCCTTCCGCAGCACCGGCAGCGAGCAGGCGGCGCGGGCGGCCTTCAGATGGTCCGGGCTGCCCTGGAACCACTTGGCGTCGGTCAGCACCGAAAGGCAGGAGGCGCCGGCGCTCTCATAGGCCTCGGCCAGCGCGGCCGGCTCGAAGGGATCGCGGATCAGCCCGCCGGAGGGCGAGGCGCGCTTGATCTCGGCGATCAGCCCCGTGCGGCCCTCGGCCAGCGCGCGGCATAGCGCGTCCATGAAGGGGCGCGGCTTGTCCTGGTCGAGCGCGCGCTTCTCCATCTCGGCGATGGAGACGGCGGAGGCGCCCGCCGCCACCTCGGCCTGCTTGTCGCGAAGAATCTTCGCGAGCGTGTCGGACATCTCGGGCAGGACGTCGATGTTCATGATGGGGTCAGGCCTCGGAGGTCGCACGGCGCAACCGGTTTAGAACATCCAGAGCCCGGCCGCTGTCAATGCTCTCCCCCGCCAATATGGTGCCCTCGCGCAGCGTTGCCACGCGCCCGGCGACGAGCAGGGATGCGGCGGCGTTGAGCAGCACCATGTCGCGGTAGGCGCCCGTCGCACCCTCCAGCAGCTCGACCAGCGCGGCCGCGTTTTCTTCCGGCGTCCCGCCGCGGATGGCCTCGATCGGGTGCAGGGGCAGGCCGGCCTCCTCGGGCGTGACCATGAAGCGGCGCGTGCGGCCCTCGGCCAGCTCCACCACCTCGGTCGGGCCCGAGATCGCCAGCTCGTCCATGCCCTGGCCGTGGACCACCCATGCGCGCTCCGTGCCCAGCCGGCCGAGCGCCTCGGCCATGGGCTGGAGCCATTCGGCCGAGAAGGCGCCGGTCATCTGGCGCTTCACCCGGCCTGGGTTCGCCAGCGGTCCCAGCAGGTTGAAGATGGTCCGCGTGCCGAGCTCCACCCGCGCGCCGCCGGCATGGCGCAGCGCCGCGTGGTGGCGGGGCGCCAGCAGGAAGACCATGCCCGCCTCGCGCAGCACGGCCGGCAGCCGCTCCAGCGGCACGTCGAGGTTGATGCCGAGCGCCGCCAGAGCATCCGCCGCGCCCGATTTCGAGGAAAGCGCGCGGTTGCCGTGCTTGGCTACCGGCACGCCCGCGCCCGCCACCACCATCGCCGTCGTGGTCGAGATGTTCAGGCTGCCCGAGGAATCACCGCCGGTGCCGACGATGTCGATCGCGTCCTTCGGCACCTCGACCGCGATCATCCGCGCGCGCATGGCGCGGACCGCGCCGGTCATCTCGGCCACGGTCTCGCCGCGCACGCGCATGGCCATGAGCATGCCGGCGATCTGCGCCGGCGTGGCCTCGCCCGCCATGATGATGCCGAAGGCCGTCTCGGCCTCGCTTTCCGCCAGGCGTTCCCCCGCGGCGAGGCGGGCCAGGATGGGCTTGAGGCCGTTCATCCCCCCGTTCGTAAGGCCTTGTCGCGCCGCCCGCCAGTATGGCCCCGCGGGCACACCCTCGCCCCTGCCCCGCTTCCGGGGCAGGACGGTCATGCGCCATGCGAGGATTTCCGGCTATTCCCTTCCGATCGCGAATGATTTCCCTTGCGCCTGCGATCCCCCGGTCGTGCCAATCCCTGACGGACCCCCCATGGCCGAGCCTGCGCTCCCTCCTGCCGCCCCTCCCGGGCCTTGTGCGATTCCAGCCGGAGGCGAAGTGCTGTAGAGTCAGGCGCGTGCGCAATCGCCTTCCCATATTCCTCGGACTAGGGCTGATCCTCGCCGCCGCCGCGGGGGGAGGCGTCGCCTGGTATCGCGGCGGCAGCTCCGTGCCGCCCGAGGCGGCCGCCGGCGCGACCGCGCCCGAGCCCGCGCCCGACATCCTGCCCCTGCCCCCGGAGATGCCGCGCATCGCCGACGGGCCGGATTACGACCGCTGCCTCACGCTCCTCCGCAACGATCCCGAGGAGGCGATGCGCTTCGCCCAGGCCTGGGACGCCACCGGCGGGGGCGACGGCGCGCGGCACTGCATCGCGCTGGCCATGATCGGGCTGGGCGAGGCCGAGCGCGCCGCGGAGCGGCTGGAACGCCTCGGCAGCGGCTCGCGCGCGGGCAGCACCGCCCGGGCACAGGTCTTCGGCCAGGCCGCGCAGGCCTGGATGATCGCCGGCGACGCCAACCGCGCCTATGGTGCCGCCACCATCGCCCTCACCCTCGCCCCGCAGGACCCTGAATTGCTGGTGGATCGCTCGGTCATCCTCGCCGCGCTGCGCCGCTTCAACGAGGCCATCGAGGACCTCGACGCGGCGCTGGCCATCGAGCCCGAGCGCGCCGAGGCCTGGGTGCTCCGCGCGGCCGCGCTCCGGCGGCTGGACCGCGTGGACCAGGCCTTCCAGGCCGTGGAGCGCGGGCTCACGCTCGCGCCCGACAATGCCGAGGGCCTGCTGGAGCGCGGCATCCTGCGCCAGCTCCGCGGCGACGTGGGCGGCGCCCAGACGGACTGGCGCCGCGCGATCGAGCTGGCGCCGGACACCATGGCGGCCGACCTCGCGCAGCAGAATCTGGAGCTGAGCGAGATGGGGCCGACCCGGCGATAGGCATGCCCCCGAACTGGTCCGCCGCCGAGGCCACGGCCGCCGAAGCCACCGCCGCCTGGGACGCGCATTCGCCGGGCGGCGTGATCCTGGCCTTCGACCGGCAGGAGATCCGCGTCGCCGCGGCCGCCGGCCTTGCCAGCCTGCCGCATGCGCTGGCGGTCGCGCCCGCCACGCGGATGCGCTTCGCCTCGCTCACCAAGCACGTCTTCTGCGCCTTCGCCCTGCGCCACGGGCTGGATCCGGACGAGCCGCTCGGCGCGATGCTGCCGGACCTGCCCGCTCCTCTCGCGGCGGTGACGGCCGGCCGAGCCCTCGGCATGGCCGGCGGCATCCCGGACTTGATGCCGAGCTACGTGCTCTGCGGCGTGCCCGCCACCGCCCCGCTGGACGACGCCGCGCTGGACGCCTTCACCCGCGACTTGCCCGGCCTCGACAACCCGCCGGGCACCGAGACCTCCTACAGCAACACGGGCTACCGGCTCGTGGAGCAGGGGCTGGCGCGCCGGGGCGCCATCTTCCGGGACTGGGTGGAGGGTCCGCTGAACGCCGGCCTCGGCACCGGCTTCCGCTATCCGCGGAACTGGGACGTGCCGCTGCCGGGCCTCGCCGACGGCTATTGGCGCGCCGCGCCCGGGCAGGGCTGGCAGGTCGGCCGCTACGGCATGGCCCTCTCGGCCTCCGGCGCATTGACCGGCAGCGCCCTGGACCTCGCGGCCTGGCTCCAGGCGCTGCTGCGCGGCGACGGACCGGCGGGCGACGCGCTGCCCCGCCTCGCCACGCCTGGCGTGCTGGAGGACGGGCAGGTGGCCGGCTACGGGCTGGGCCTCGCGCTGATGGAGATCGGCGGCCGGCAGTGGATCAGCCATGGCGGGCACCTGCCGGGATTCAAGAACCACGTCCTTCTCGACGCCGAGGCCGGGGTGGGCGTCCTGCTGCTCTCCAACCGCGAGGACACGGACCCGCTGCTGCCGGCGCTCCGGGTCATGGCCGCGCTGCTGGGCGCGGCCCTTCCGCCGCCGGCCCCGGCGCTGCTGCCCGAGGGCCTCTTCCTTGAGGCCGAGGGCCCGGCCTGGATCGAGCACCGCGCCGGGCAGCTCACCTTCCTCGGCGCGCGCGAGGCCCTGTTCGCCGGCCCGGGCGGCGCGGCGATATCGCTCTCTCCCTACCTGCCCATCCATCTGCGCGCGGAGGCCGGGGGCATCGCCGGCACGATCGGCCATGTGGCCCGGCGCTTTCTTTCCGTCCCCGGCGCCGCGTCAGCCGCGGCCTTCGCGGGGCGGTGGCGCTCCGGCCGGCCCTGGCTGGACCTGCTGATCGAGCCGGGTCCCGAAGGCCAGGCCATGGCGACGATGGGCGCCGGCCCGCTGCGGCGGCAGGCGGCGCTCACCGCCCTCGACGAGCGGCGCGCGCTCATGCCGGTCGGCGCCCCGCCCTGGCCCGGCCGCGCCTGCCTCTGGCTGGAGGCGCCGGACCAGCTGCGCCTCTGCACCAACCGCAGCCGCGTCATCACCCTCAGCCGCGCCGGCTGAAGGACGGGCGGTTCGCGGACGGCGATGCCGTCGGCCCTGCCCCGCAAGGCCGGTCGCCCAGCACCGAACCCGCTGCACGGGTTCGGAAGGTCAGGTGGCCCGCATGGCGGCGGAGAGGCATGTCCATCGGGGCCAGATCTGTGATCCACTCCCCGCCAAGTCGGAGCGCCCGTAGGCGCGGATCACGACCAAGGGAGGAAACAAGCATGACGCAGCCCGGGAACACCGGCACGACGGCCCGCCGACTGGCAGGCGGTGCGCTGATGATAGCCATGACCCTGTTCTGGCAGGGGGCGGCCACGGCGCAGGACTGGCCGACACGTCCGATCCAGCTGGTGAATCCCTACCCCGCCGGCAGCGTCACCGACCTGCTGGCCCGCGCCCTGGCTCCAGGACTGTCGAGCCGCCTCGGCCAGCCCGTCGTGGTCGTGAACCGGGACGGGGCCGGAGGCAGCGTCGGCGTCGCCTCGGTCGCCCGCGCCGCGCCGGACGGCTACACGCTGACCTTCACTGCGACGACGCCCCTGATCGTCACGCCGATGATGCGCGCGGACACCGGCTACAACGCGGAATCCCTGGAGGGGATCTGCCAGACCTACGATCACGCCTTCGCCATCGTGGTGCGGCCCGAATCGCCGCTGCGCACCCTGGCGGATCTCGTGGCGGCGAGCCGCGCCCGGGGCAGCCTGCAATACGGCCATCTCGGCATCGGCTCCATCCAGCACCTGGCCGGCACGTCGCTGGCGCAGGCGGCGGGGGTGGAGCTGGAGCCGATCGCCTATCGCGGCGACGGACCCGTGGTGCTCGACGTGCAGGCGGGGCGGCTCGATTTCGGCATCACCGTCGCGGCCTTCGCCGTCGGCCAGCCCGTCCGGGTGATCTCGATCCTCGCCGATCAGCGCTCGCCCGGCTTCCCGGAGATCCCGACGGTCAGAGAATCCGGCTACGACGTCTCGGTCGGCAGCTATGGGGGCGTCCTGGCCCCGGCCGGATTGCCGGCGGCGATGCGGTCGCGGCTGGAAGCGGCCTGCGCCGGGGCCGCCACCGACGAGACCTACGCCGCCATGGCGCGCAGGACCTTGCAGCCGGCCAGCTACTATCTCGGCACCGCCGCCTTCGCCGCGCGCATGGCGAACGACGTGAAGGGCAAGGAGACGCTGCTGCGCAGCATCGGCCTGCTTCGATGAGGGCGATGGTTGGCCGCCGCTTGCGGCCGACCCCGCCAGCCACTCGCGACGAACGCCGTCACGCGGCCACGCGCGGACACGGCCCGGCCGCCGTGCGGCGGCCCCTGGCTCCGGCCTGCGCCTCGGTGAGGTTCCGCCGGCGCCAGGCCGTGGGGGTCTCGCCCACGAAGCGCCGGAAGAGCTTCGACAGATGCGCCTGGTCGGCCAGCCCGCAGGCGAGCGCGACCTGGCTGAGCGGCTCGCTGGTGGCCAGGATCAGCCGTTGCGCCAGCTCCACCCGCAGCCGCGTGATGTGCATGTGCGGCGTCGTGCCATAGGTTTTCTTGAAGGCGCGGCAGAAGTAGCTGACGCTCAGCGGGATCTGCTCCGCCAGTTCCGCGATGGGCAGCGGCCGCTCCAGGCGCTGGCGCAGGTAGCGGTCGATCTTGCGCTGCTGCCACGACGCCAGACCGCCCTGCACCCCGGCCTGGGGCGGCAGGGCGAGGAGCGTGACCAGCCGCAGGGCGGCTGCCCAGGCATGGTCCGGGTTGCGCCCGATCGCGCGGCGGACGTCGTCGAGGATGTCAGCGGCCTCGGCGCCGACACCCTCTCCGATACCCTGGGGCGGTCGCCCGCGGCCGGAAACCGGGAAGGCCTCGATGGCCTGCAAGGCTTGTCCCATCGTCCTGTCCTCTTGGCGGCAGGCGTCTGCGCGGCGGTCGCAGATCCTGCCTGTTGTGGATGGCCGGGGTTTCGGACGGGGCGAACGAGCCGGACCATCTGGTGCGCTTCCCGGCAGCGGCGGCCGATGCCGTCGCTGCCTCCAGCATCCCAGCAGAGGCCGCGGGAAAACACCCGATAGGGCTTGCTTGACTTTGCGAGGGATTGTGAGCCCCGCGCGCCACGGCGCGGCATCGCGCCGCCATTCCGGATCGCGTCGGGAATGCGTCATGCCTCCCCCGGTTCGCCCGGCCTGCCTATCTCAGGCAGGCGTCTGTCACGATGACGGCCGTCATGCCGTCGTCCGGGCGGGCGATCATCGGCGTGCCCGGCCGCACGACGCGGTAGGTCAGGCGGAAGGTTCCGTTGCCGGCGGGAGTGAGGACGCCCTCGCAGGTGGTCATGCCGGCCTAGCGGGCCTGCTCCATCAGCACTTCGGCGACGCGGTCCGGCCTGAAATGACCGCCGCCCTCGCCTTCGGCGCGCGCGGCCGGCGACAGGGCAAGGCCCGACAACAGAAAGCCCGTGGCGCCCAGGACGGCCCGGGAGGGACGAAGGAATTTCATGGGAGTTCTCCTGCTCAACGCATTCTCGACTGGAAGACATCGCCCGGCGCCATCACGGCGAAGCGGTCCGGGCCTGCCCGCGATGAATGTGTCGGCCGGGCGGTGCAGGGTCTTGACGATTAGGCCGGCGATTGTGACCGGCTTGCCCAGCCGCCGGGCACGTCAGCCGGCGCTGTCCAGGAGCAGCTTCGCCCGCAGCAGGTCCACGGTCTCGAAGCCTTCGGTGAAGCGGTGATAGACCGGCGCGAGAACCTCCCGCGCCTCCGCCGTCCGCTTCCGGCCCTGCAGCAGGCGGGCCAGGCTGGTGGCGGTCCGGAGCTCCCAGGAGAGCGCCTTCTGCCGGCCGGCCCAGTCGAGCGAGGCGCGGAACCGCGCCTCGGCCTCGGCCGCCGCGTCCGGCGCGCCCGCGCGCAGCAGGAGCTCCCCCTCCAGGCGCAGCAGCTCCGGCAGGCACCAGAGATCCTCGTCGCCCTCGGCCCGGGCCAGGGCCTCGCGGACCATGGCGAGGCCCTGCGCGCCGGCGGCGGATTCCGCAAGGGCGCCCGCCATCACCGTCAGGTATCCGGTGACGTTCATGGTGGCGTTGTAGTCCCGCAGCTGCTGCACGGCCGGGCCGAAGACCTGCAGCCCGCCTTCCGCATCGCCCCGCAGGACGCGCAGGATGCCCTCGTAGCAGCGGCCCTCCGCCAGGAAGAAGCCGAGGCCGTGCAGGGTCGCCGTCTCGATCAGCGTCTCGACGAAGTCCTCCGCCGCTGTCAGGTCGCCGGTCCACAGCGCCACCAGGCAGCCCGCCTGCACGAGCGCCAGGGAGAAGGCGAGCGTATGGCCGGCCTCGCGGGCATCCTGGACGACGCCCTCGGCGGCGCGCAGGCCCTGGTCCGGATATCCCTGCAGCCAGAGGATGCGCGGCAGGTAGGACAGCGCCGCCAGCCGCGGATCGTACTGCACCCGGATCATCGACCGCGCGGCGGTGTCGACCCGCTGCGCCAGCACGATCTCCAGCTGCTGCCGCGCCGGCACCTGCTCCCCGAGATAGTGCAGCGAAACGCCGACCATGCGCGCGCCCACCGCCTTGTCCGAGGCGTCGATGGCTAGGTCGCAGAACTGCTGCGCGGACAGCAGCGCGTTCCGGAACAGGCCGTGGTTCAGCTGATAGTTCCAGAGCCCCCACCGGGCCCAGAGCCGATGCTCGTTGTCGTCGATGAGATCGGCGATCGAGAGGACCTTCCGCCAGGCATCGGCGACCTCGGGCACCGCCCCCTTCTCCGTGTAGAACAGGGCCACCGCGAGCCCGGCGCTGAGCCGCATCGTGACGCCGGCATCGGCCTCCGCCGGCGCGGCGGCCAGGGCCTGCTCGACGCGGGCGCGGCATTCGTTCATCAGCGACAGCTTGAGCCAGATGGGCAGGGCGCCGACGGTGAGCGCCTGGCCGATCCCCGCCTCGCCGTCGGCGGAGAAGGCCCAGTCGAGCGCCGCGCGCAGATTGTCGAGATGGCGCCCGTAGACGGCGACCCAGTCCGCCTCCGCCCGCGTCCGGCTTTCCGCCTCGGCCTGGACGGAGAGGTCCCGGAAGTACTCGGCATGGCGCCGCGCGATCCGGCTCTGCTGGCCGCCGAGGCGCAGCTTCTCCAGCGCGTAGAGGCGCACCGTCTCCAGCAGGCGGTAGTACGATGTGCCTTCGCGGAGATCGGTGAGCAGCAGGGATTTCGCGGCGAGGTTCGTGATGCTGTCGACGACCAGGTACCGAGGGAGGTCCTGCGCCACGGCGATCGCCGCGTCGAGCGAGAAATCCCCGGCGAAGACCGCCAGGCCGCGCAGCGTCGCCGCCTCGTCCTCCGGCAGCAGGTCATAGCTCCAGTCGAGGGCGGCGCGGAGCGTGCGGTGCCGCGGCAGCGCCGTGCGCCGGCCCACGGTGAGCAGCCCGAAGCGGTCCGACAGGCCCTCGGCGACCTGGCCCACCCCGATCGCCGCCGCGCGGGCCGCCGCGAACTCGATGGCCAGCGGAATGCCGTCCAGCCGCCGGCAGATCTCGGCGATCGCGACGATGTCGTCGCCCTTGGGCAGGAAGGCGGCATTCTGCGCCCGCGCCTGGGCGACGAAGAGCTCCCCCGCGCTGCAGGCGAGGAGCTGGCCGGGCTCCGCCGTCCCCGGGAGCGCGACCTCCAGCGCGGGAACGCCGTAGACCTGCTCGCCGTCGACCCGCAGCGCCTCCCGGCTCGTCGCCAGCACGGTCGCGCGCGGGCAGAGGCGCACGATCGCATCCGTCAGGACGGCCGCGGCGTCCACGACGTGCTCGCAATTGTCGAGCACCAGGAGCGTCGTCTCCCCGCCGATGGCCCGGGCGACGGCCTCGGCGGAGGATTCGTCGCCGCCCAGCCGCAGGCCCAGGAGGCGCGCCACCGCCGAGGGCACCAAGCCGGGATCCGCCAGCGAGGCCAGGTCGACGAACCAGACGTCGCCCGGGAAGCCGTCGGCCAGCCGATGGGCGACCTCCAGCGCCAGCCGCGTCTTGCCGATCCCGCCGACGCCGGTCAGCGTGACGATGCGGCGGCCCGAGAGCAGCTGGCGGAGATGCTCGACCGCCGCGGCCCGGCCGATCAGCGATGTCCCCGGGATGGGCAGGTTGTTCCGGCGCGGCCGCACCACGGCCAGCGCCAAGCCGGCCGGGACGGAGCGCGCTTCCCCCGGCACGGCCGCCCAGGCCCCGAGCAGCCGGTAGCCGCGCGCATAGGCCGTCTTCAGCAGCCCGCGCTCCGGGCCGAGCGCCCGGCGCAGCGCCGACACATGGACGTCCAGCGTGTTCCCTTCGACGATGGCGCCCGACCAGACGCGCTGCATCAGCTCGTCCTTGGTGACGAGCTGGCCGGCGGCCTCGATCAGCGCCACGAGGATCTCGAAGGCGCGATCCCCGATGGCGGTGCCCACGCCGAGCACGCGGAGCTCCCGGCGGCCGAGGTCGACTTCCAGACAGCTGCACACATAGGTCAGCTGTAGCTCTGGCACGCCCCTAGCCTCGCTTCATGTTTCTTCAGGTTTGCACAGCATTGCGTCCGGGAGCAATCGCACCCGGACAAGCCGGACACGGTCCGTCGCCCGTAGCCCGCACGGCGCGGCGGGCGGCGGCGAAACGGGCGCGACGGGCCTTGCCACGGGGCGTCCGGAGGGGCCGTCGCCAGCTCGCCGGCGGCCAGCCCTGCGCGGGAGGACCCGTCGGGTCCTCAAGTAAGAATCAGGTTCTTGCAGATCACCGCCAAGGATGTCCCGCGGTCGGGACCTTATGAGGACATCCGAATGGGTATGGAGATTCCGATGCAGGCCTCGTCCCAGATGTCGCGCCAGGCGCTGCCTCCGGTGCCGAAGCCCTCACCTCCGCCGCGCCAGCGAGGCCGCCTCCGCAAGCCGGGCCTTGCAGGCACGATCGCCATCGATGACGGGGCCCATCCCGGCCGGAAGGGACGGGATGCCGAATCCCGCGCGAGCCCGGGCCGCATCCGGACGCGGCACGCCGAGGCCGGACGCGGCGCGGCGGGCTTCGCCGCGCAGGCCCCCCCCTCCGAGGCGGCCGCCCTGGAGCGGAGCGAGGCCCTGCTGGAGGAGGTCGAGCGCCTCGGCGGAACCGGCAGCCTGTCCTGGTGCCCGGCCACGGGCGAGGCCGCATGGTCGGACGGGCTCCGCCGCATCCTCGCGATCGATCCGCGAGCACCGGCCTCGCTGGAGCTCCTGAGATCCCGGCTGCATCCGGAGGATCTCGCGCCGTTCGATGACATGGCCGGCCAGGCCCGCGCCGGCGCGGGCCGCGTCGCAGGCGAGTTCCGGCTGCGGCTGCCCGACGGTTCGGTGGGGCACCTGCAGATGGCTGCACGC
This sequence comes from Roseococcus sp. GW821-FHT12F05, assembly GCF_058806835.1. Classification (NCBI taxonomy): domain Bacteria; kingdom Pseudomonadati; phylum Pseudomonadota; class Alphaproteobacteria; order Acetobacterales; family Roseomonadaceae; genus Roseococcus; species Roseococcus sp. GW821-FHT12F05. The sequence goes on along the minus strand of NZ_JBXAQB010000004.1, from coordinate 309,515 downwards.
CGAGCACGGAACCCGGCCGGCGCCTTCGAGTACATCGGCGCGGCGCAGGACGTGACGGAACGCCGGCGCGCCGAGGAGGAGCTCTCCAGGGCGCGGGCGGAGTTGGCGCATCTGGCACGGGTCACGAGCCTCGGCGCCCTGACCGCGTCCATCGTGCACGAGGTCAGCCAGCCGCTCTCGGGCCTCATCACCAATGCCGGCACCTGCCTGCGGATGCTGGCGGCCGATCCGCCCGACCTGGCGGGCGCCCGGGAGGCCACGCGCCGCTCGCTCCGCGACGGCAACCGCGCGGCGGAGGTTGTCATGCGGCTGCGCGCGATGTTCGGCCGGAGCGGCGGCGGGACCGAGGCCGTGAACCTGAACGAGGCCGCGCGGGAGGTCATCGCGCTGTCCTGGAGCGAGCTCCGGCGCAACCGGGTGGTTCTGCGGCCGGAGCTGGCCGAGGACCTCCCGCCCGTCACGGGAGACCGTGTCCAGTTGCAGCAGGTCATCCTGAACCTGCTGCTGAACGCTACGGAGGCCATGAGCGGCGTCGAGGACCGTCCGAGGGTGCTGGTCGTCGCGACCGGGCGCGACGAGGGCGGCTGCGTGCGGCTCACCGTGCAGGATTCCGGGACCGGCTTCGGGCCCGAGGCGGCGGAGCGGCTGTTCCAGCCCTTCTTCACCAGCAAGCAGGGCGGGATGGGCATGGGCCTGTCGGTGAGCCGCTCGATCATCGAGCGCCACCGGGGCCGCCTCTGGGCGATGCCCAACGAGGGGCCGGGCGCCCGGTTCTGCTTCTCCCTGCCCTGCCCGCCCGACGGCGATTCCGGGCGCGCCGCGAGATGCGGCTGAACGGTCCGGAGCCTGCGTCCCCGCCGCAGGCCGCGCCCCTGGTCTTCGTGGTCGACGACGACGTCTCCATCCGCGAGGCCCTGGAGCTGGCGATCGACCAGGCGGGATGGCAGCCGCTGACCTTCGTGTCGGCGGAGGCCTTCCTCGCCCATCCGCGGGCACGGGTGCCGAGCTGCCTGGTGCTCGACGTGACGCTCCCCGATCTCAACGGCCTCGACCTGCAGAAGCGCATCGCGGCGGACCGCGCGGAGATGCCGATCATCTTCATCACCGGCCACGGCGACGTGCCGACGACGGTGCGGGCCATGAAGGCCGGGGCCGTCGAGTTCCTGACGAAGCCGTTCAGCGACGAGGTGCTGCTCCAGGCCATCCGCCAGGCCCTCGAGCGCAGCCGCGTCGCGCTTGGCCGCGAGGCCGGGCTGCAGGCGCTGCGCGACCGCCACGCCTCGCTCAGCCCGCGCGAGCAGGAGGTCATGGCCCTGGTGGTCTCCGGCCTCCTGAACAAGCAGGTGGCCGGCCGGCTCGGGATCACCGAGATGACGGTGAAGGTGCATCGCGGCAGCGCGATGCGGAAGATGCGCGCGCGATCGCTGGCCGAGCTGGTGACGATGGGCGCCTCGCTGCGCCGGGTGGCGGCAGAGGCCTGATTCGCCCGGTCAGCTCAGATGATCGGCGAGGAACGACCAGGTGCGGCCGTTGGCGAGCGCCGCGGCATCGGGGGCGTAATGCGTGCCGGTGTGGCGGGCGAAGGCGTGGTAGCACCCGGGATAGCTGTAGACCTCGTCCTCCGCCCGGCCGGCCAGCGCCCCCTTGATCGCGGCCTGGGCGGCCGGCGCGATGAACTCGTCGAGCTCGCCGAGATGCAGGACCATCGGCGCCGTGATGGCGTCCACCTCGCCGAGATACTTCTCGGTCTCGGCGCCGTGATAGGCCACCACCGCGTCGACGCGCCCGCGCGCCGCCGTGAGGAAGGCCATCAGGGCCCCCAGGCAGAAGCCCATGACCCCGACCTTGCCGGAGGCGCCGGTCAGTCCACGCGCGGCGCGGACGACCTCGGCGATGTCCCGCACGCCGAGATCCCGGTCATAGGTCGCGTAGAGGTCGAGGCCCTTCTTCCACTCGGCCTCGGACCAGTGGTTGAGATTCACGCCGCGCTCCCTGCGCCAGAACAGCTCGGGGCAGAGCGCAATGAAGCCGTTCGAGGCCAGTTCGTCGCAGGTCCGGCGCATGTCGTCGTTGACGCCGAAGATCTCGTGCAGCACGACCACGACCGGGGCTGAGCAGGCGCCCGGCCGGGCGATATAGGCGCCGCATTGTCCGCCGGCCAGGTTCAGACTCATTGTCATGCCGGTCATGGGTCGTCCTCCGGGAACGGGAAGGCCTGGGCGGTCGCAGGCGATGCCGCGGCCGTTCATTCGGCGGGCGCGGGCTCGGCCGGGAGCGACAGGACCGTCCGGATCGCGGCGAGGAGATCCTGGTGGCGCCCGGACCTCGTCAGGAAATCCAGGGCGCCCAGCCGCACCGCCCGCACGGACGGCGCGTCGGCATGGCCGCCAATGAGGATGACGGGAAGGCTGCGGCCCGCCTTCGCCGCCCCGGCCTGGGGATCGAGGCCGCCACGCCCGGACATCCAGGCGTCCGGCGCCGGGCAAAGCGCCCGTGCGGCGGAGCCGGCCTCCCCGCATGGGAGGTCCTCGCGCCACAGCCCGACGGACCTGAGGAGCGCTTCCAGGGCCTCTCCCAGGTCCGGACCGTCGTCGATCACGGCCATGACCGGCTGCGGAACGGCGCGGCGCGGCGGCGCTGGGGCCTCCCGCCACTCCTCGTCGGGAATCGTCCCGCGCGGCGCGGCGGCAACGGGACCTGCGGCTTCCGCCTGCAGGCCGGCCCGCCTCCCGCCGCGCTCCTCGGCGAAGAGGTAGCCGCGGCCGCTGACCGTCTTGATGACGTCGCCGTCCGGGCCGAGCGCGCGCCGCAGGCAGGCCATCTGAAACCGGAGGCTGCTTTCGCCCACGATGGTGGTCGGCCAGACATGGCCGATGATCGTGTTCTTCTCGACCAGGGTCCCGCGCGACCGCAGCAGGACGAACAGCAGGTCGAAGGCGCGGCCGCCGAGCTCCACGGGCCGGCCATGGCGCAGCAGCAGGCGCTCGCCGGGCAGCAGCTCGTAGCCGCGGAAGCGGAGCGCGGCCTCGCCGGCGGCGGGGGCGAATGCAGGTTCGATGGTGCTCACGCGGATCCCTCCTTCGGGTTGGCTCACGATCCCCGGACTTGCAGGACGAGGCCGGTCGCGGCTTCGGGCGGTCGCGGCGCGATGGCAAAAACAACCTCGTCCATGCCGCAACATGGGCAGGCGGGAACGCGCGTGGCAATGCAACTTTGGTAGCAGCGGGACGGCGGAAGCTGCCGGACGCCGCCTCGCGCATCCGTCGGGGCATCATCCGCTCCGGTCGATGTCACCCATGGCGACGCGGCCCTATCCGGCAGCGCGAAGGCGTCGGACCGCGCCTCGGCGGCTCACGCGATCTCACGCGATCTCACGCCATCTTCCTGGCCGTCGCGCCTCCCCCGGGCCCAGCTTCCGAAGCAGCAACGGAGCGCCGACCCACGCAGGCTCCGTCGTCGAAACCGCGAGAGGACCGGCCCTGTTCCGCCCGGTCGAAGGGATGGCCATGACCGATACCGCCGCTCGCGACGACCGCCTGCGCCGCGCGCCGACGACGACGGCCGCCGGCACCGCGCCGCGCCGCCTGCCCGCCTTCCTCCGGAGCTGAGGCCGCCATGCCCGTCCCCCTCAAGGATGTGATCCTCATGGCTGCCAGCAGCCTGATCGCCACCGGCGCCCTCGCCCAGAGCGCCCGGGACATCCGTGGCCCTTCGGCCCTGGTCGCCATCGAGAACGAGGCGCCGGCCCGGCTGATCGTCGACCCACCGCTTCCGGAGCAGCTCGCGCGCGGCCTGGTCTTCATCCAGTACCGCACGGAGAACCTGCGGGTCGTGCCGGTCTTCGGCACCGGCGCGCTCGACGTGTCGCCGCGCATCGGCCATCTCCACATCACCGTCGACGACCTGCCCTGGCACTTCGTCGATGCAAGCGGCGAGACGATCATCGTCGTCGGCCTGATGCCCGGGCCGCATCGCGTGCTGGTCGAGCTCGCCGATCCCACGCACCGCGTGATCGACCGCCAGACGGTCAGCTTCGACCTTCCGGCGCGCGCGCCATGAACGGGCGGGCCGCCATGCCGGACGGGATCCTTCACCGCACGATCGGAGACGCCATGACCTTTTCCCACCGGACATCGCCGTCGCGCCGCGGCTTCTGCCTCTGCTGCCTGAGCGCCCCCCTCGCCGCCACCGGCGTGTGGCTGACGCCGCGCCAGGCCTTCGCCCAGGCCCAGGGCATCGTCGAGATGATCAAGGCCGAGGCCGCGCGGGCCCCGATCACCATCCATCGCCTGCGCGGCAACGTCGCCGTGCTCGAAGGCTCCGGCGGCAATGTCGCGGTGCTGACGGGACCGGACGGCAAGCTGCTGGTGGATGCGGGCATCGGCGTGTCGCGCCGGCAGATGACCGGCGCGCTCGCCGAGCTCGGCGCCGAGCCGGTCACGCAGCTCATCAACACCCACTGGCACTTCGACCATTCCGACGGCAACGACTGGCTGCACTCGGTCGGCGCCCGGATCCTGGCGCACGAGAACACGCGGAAGCACCTCTCGACGATGCAGCGGGTGGAGGACTGGTCCTACGACTTCCCCGCCCTGCCCGCCGGCGGCCTGCCGGCCGAGGTCTTCGCGCAGGAGCATGCGCTGCGGGCCAACGGCACCACGCTGGAGCTCCGCTACTACGGCCCGGCGCACACCGACAGCGACATCTCGGTGCGGCTGGTCGAGCCGGATATCCTGCACGCGGGCGACACCTTCTGGAACGGCGTCTACCCCTTCATCGACTATTCCACCGGCGGCAGCATCGACGGCTCGATCCGCGCGGCCGAGGCCAATCTGGCGGCCACGACGGACGGCACGATCGTCATCCCCGGGCATGGCCGGCCCGTCAGCAACCGACGCGAGCTGCAGGCCTTCCGCGACATGCTGGTCGGCATCCGCGGGAACGTGGCGGAGCTGAAGCAGCAGGGCCTCTCGCTGGAGCAGATCGTCGCCGCCAGGCCGACCGTGGACTACGACGCGGTGTGGGGCAACTTCGTCATCGACCCCGCCTTCTTCACCCGCCTCGTGCATGCGGGGGTCTGACATGCCCGCCGAAGCGCGATCCCGCCGCGCGCCTCAGGGCGGCGCCGCCGATATCGAGGAAATCCCCATGGACAAGACGCTCAAGACGACCGTGCCGCAGGATCGGCGCGGAGCCCTCCTGCTCGGCGGTGCCGGCATGGCCACGGCTCTGGCCGCGCCGCGCGCCGCGCTGGCCCAGGCCGCGCCGGCGGCGCGGCCCGCCCGGCCGGGCTTCCCGGTGACGCACCACCGCAGCGCGACCATCGACGGCATCGGCATCTTCTACCGCGAGGCGGGCCCGGCCGACGCGCCGGTCGTGCTGCTGCTGCACGGCTTCCCGACCTCGTCGCACATGTTCCGCAACCTCATCACCGCGCTGGCCGACCGCTACCGCGTGATCGCGCCCGACTATCCCGGCTTCGGGCAGAGCGACATGCCCGACCACACCGCCTTCCCCTATACCTTCGACCGCTACGGCGAGCTGGTGGACGGGCTGCTCGGCCGGCTCGGGGTCGCGCGCTACGCGATGTACGTGATGGACTACGGCGCGCCGGTGGGCTGGCGCCTCGCGCTCAAGCATCCCGACCGCATCACCGGCCTGATCGTGCAGAATGGCAACGCCTATGACGAGGGGCTGGGCGCCTTCTGGGATCCGATCAAGACCTACTGGGCCAGCGGTTCGACGGAACATCGCCAGGCGCTGAACTTCCTGGTGGCGCCGGCCACGACCAAGTTCCAGTACACGGACGGCGTCCGCGACGTCACGCGCATCGCGCCGGACAACTGGGTGCAGGACCAGGCTCTGCTCGACCGTCCGGGCAATGCCGAGATCCAGCTCGACCTGTTCTACGACTACCGCACCAACGTCCCGCTCTATCCCGCGGTGCAGGCCTGGCTCCGCCAGCGCCGCCCGCCGACGCTCATCGTCTGGGGCGCCAACGACAAGATCTTCCCGGCCTCGGGCGCGCACCCGTTCCGGCGGGACCTTCCCGATGCTGACTTCCACCTGCTCGACACCGGGCATTTCGCGCTGGAGGACAAGCTCGACGTGATGGCCCCGCTCATCCGCGATTTCCTGGAGCGGAAGGTGGCGCCGCGGCCGCGCGGCGCGAGCCCGGCCAGGCCGCGGTGAGCGATCCGGCCGCCGCGGCGCCTCAGGCGGCCAGCCCCTCCGACCGGTAGACCAGCAGGTCGATCTCGACGAGCGCCCCCTTGGCCAGCCCGGTGACGCCGATGCAGGTGCGCGCCGGCAGCCGGTCCGGCGGGAAGCAGGCGGCGTAGGTCGCGTTCATCGCCTCGTAGTCCCGCTGGAACTCGGTCAGGTAGACCCGCGCCTGCACGACGTCGGCGAGCCCGCAGCCGACGCCGGCGAGGACGGTCCTCAGGTTCTCCATCACCTGCCGGGTCTGCGCCTCGACGCCCTCCGGCAGGGGAATCGTGTTGTCGCGGGGGTCGGTGGGCATCTGTCCCGTCACGAAGACCCAGGGCCCGACCGAGACGGCATGGCTGAAGGGCGCCACCCGGTCCGGCCCGTCCTGCAGCGTGTGGAACAGCATCGGCGGCATCAGGGACATGGTGCTCAACCGTTCCAGGACCGGGCCTGGGCGGCGATCGCGTCGCGGTCGAATGCGTTGATCCGCTCGATGAACTCGCCGGTGAAGGCGGTGCCTGGATCGTAGCCGGCGGGCAGCTCGCCGGCCGCCTGCATCTGCTGGGCCAGCCGCGTCCACTGCGCGGGCAGGCTCTCGCCGTAGCGCGTCACGCCATTCAGCGCGTAGCTGCTGAAGCGCGAGAGGAAGACGCGCTTCGCCTCCTCCATCACCTTGGCCGGGTCGCCGCCCTGCGGCCGGGTCTGCGGATAGACCTGCCAGTGGATGCGGATGGCGGCCTCCGGGTTGGTCAGGCCGAAATGCACGGCCTTGGCGATGGCGCGGCACATCTTCACGGGCAGGTCGGGGTTGGTGCGGATCACCTCCTCGCGGGTGATGACCACGTTGCCGAAGAGCTCGCTGAAGTAGCTCGGGCGGAACTCGGTGAACTCCATGCCGCGGTTCTCGAGGCCCGCCACCGCCGTGTCCCAGGAGATCCAGCCGGCGATGTCGCCGCGGCGCAGCGCGAGCAGCGCCGGCGCGCCGGTGCCCGTGGCGACAAGGCGGATGTCGTCCTGCAGGCTGATCCCGGCCTCGCGGAAGGCCGCGACGCCGTAGGGCGTGGGGCCGAGCACCGGCATGCCCACCGTCTTGCCCTTGAGCTCGGCCAGGCTGGTGACGCCGCTCGCCTTGGGCACGACGATGCGCGAGATGGGCTGGCGGGCGTGCATGTAGACGCCCTTGGCCGCCATGCCGCGCAGGCGGGCGGTCAGCAGCTCCTCGCCCACGATGCTGATGAAATCGATGTTGCTGTTGGCGATGAGCTGCAGCCCCGCCGTGTTGCCGGCGATGCCGAAGACGTCGACGTCCAGCCCCTCCTCGCGCCAGTAGCCCAGCGCGCGGGGCAGCGAGGAATGCGCGGCATGGCCGGTCGAGATATCGGTGGTGGTGGGCCCGAAGCTCGTCTTGGCGAGGGTCTGTCCGAGGGCCGGCGCGGCGAGCCCGCCCGCGGTGAGAGCCGCGCCGGCGGCCAACAGGGATCGGCGTGAGGTCATTTGCGGCTCAACTCCTCTTGTGGCGCCCAGAAGAGCAGACGCCGTCGCAGCGTCTGCACGGTGCCGTAGGCGAGGACGCCGATACCGCCGAGCACCAGAAGGATTGCGAAGACCTGCGGGATGTTCATCCGCGCATTGGCCTGGATGATGAGGTAGCCGAGCCCCGCCGAGGCGCCGACGAACTCGCCGACGATGGCGCCCGTCATGGCGAAGACCACGGCGATGGAGAGGCCCGAGAAGATGTGCGGCAGCGCGCCCGGCAGCTTGGCCGATATGAAGCAGCGCCAGCGCCCGGCGCCGAGCGCCCGCAGCACGTCGAGCCGTCCCTGGTCGGTGCCGCGCAGCCCCGCGATAACAGTCACCAGCATCGGGAAGAAGGAGATGATCGCGGCGACCGCGATCTTGGAGCTCGGCCCAAAGCCGAACCACACCACGAAGAGCGGCGCGAGCGCGATCTTCGGCATGGTCTGCAGCGCGACGAGGAAGGGATAGACCGCGCGCTCGAGGAAGCGGAATTCCGCGATCAGCGTGCCGATGACGAGGCCGGCGGCGACGGCGAGGCCGAAGCCCGTGGCGGCCTCGCTCACCGTCACCAGCGCGTGCTGCAGGAAGAGGCCGCTGGCGAGCCCCTGCCCCAGCGCCTGCGCGATGCTCGAGGGCGCGGGCAGGACGAATCGGCTGACCAGCTCCAGCCAGGCCACGCCCTGCCAGAGCGTGACGATGAGGAGGAAGACCAGCGGCGTCAGCGCCAGCTCCGGCCGCTCGCGCAGCCAGGCCGGGACGAGGCGCGGGGCCGCCTGTGGCAGCGCAGACGCCTGCAAGGTCTCCTGCCCGCTCAATGCGCGATGCTCGGCATGGCGACGGCCCCCTCCCCGTCCAGCAGGCGGCGGATGCGCACCACCGTGCTGGAGAAGACGGGCGAGGCGATGATGTCGAGGTCGCGCGGGCGCGGCAGGTCGATCGGGATGTTCTCCACGATCCGGCCGGGTCGGCTGGACATGACCAGCACGCGGTCGCTGAGAAAGACGGCCTCGGCGATGGAATGGGTGATGAGGAAGACCGTCTTGCCGGACTGCGCGGCGATGCGGCCGAGCTCGAGGTTCATGGTGTCGCGCGTCATCGCGTCCAGCGCGCCGAAGGGCTCGTCCAGCAGCAGCAGCGCGGGGTCGTGGATCAGCGCGCGGGCGATGGCGACGCGCTGGCGCATGCCGCCGGAGAGCTCGCCGGGCAGCTTCTTCTCGAAGCCGTCGAGGCCGACCATGGAGAGCAGCGCCTGAGCGCGCGGCGCCATGACCTTGCGGTCGAGGCCGAGCACCTCGACCGGCAGCATCACGTTTGCCTGGGCCGTACGCCACGGCATCAGGTTGGCGTCCTGGAAGACCACGCCGACGTCGCGGCTCGGCCCGTGCAGCGGGCGGTCGCGCAGCGCCACGCTGCCGCTGTAGTCGCGGATCAGCCCGGCGAGGATGCGCAGCACCGTCGTCTTGCCGCAGCCGGAGGGACCGACGAGCGAGACGAACTCGCCGGGCATCACGTCGAGGTCGACATGCGACAGCGCCTGCACCCGCTCGCCCTTGGCGGTCGGGTAGATCTTGCTGAGGTCGCGGACGGCGATCAGCGGCGCGGTGCTGCCGGCCTGACTCACGTTGTCTGCCTCATGGGGCAGCGTTGCCGATGACGCGATCGAGGATCCACAGGTCGTGGTCGTGCACGAGCTTGTCCTGCGGGGTGAAGCAGCCGGGACGGTTGAAGGCGGATTCCGCGCCGCGCTGCTGGCGCTCGGCGGCGATCACGTCCTCGTCGCGCACCGTGTCGGAGTAGCTGAGGTAGAGGTTCAGCGTCTCCTCGAAATCCGGCAGCTCGGCGGTGGATTTCGGCACCATGGTCGAGGTGAAGAGGCGGCAGTTGCCCGGCCCCTCCGGGATGATCTCCGTGCAGCTCACCATGTCGACGGCGAAGCCGATCATCGCGTTGGAGTGCACGTAGGGGAAGAAGGTGCCGATCTTCAGCTCGGGCGGCAGGTCCAATTCAGGAAACTTCTTCTGGCCCTCGGGCGTGCCGCGGCTGCCGCTGAAGTAGGTGTAGTGCATGAGATAATTGCCGAGGTAGACGCTGGGATCGTGGAAGTCGCGCTTGGAGACGCGCTTCTTGTTCAGCGTGGTCTGGTGGACGAAGGGCACGTGATACCCGTCGCTCCAGTTCTCCGCGTAGAATTTCCAGTTCGCCTTCACCGGGAATTCGCGGCGGGCGACGCAGACCATCTCGTCGGTCTTCCAGGGCGCCACGCGATCTGGCAGGTCGCCGAGATAGGTGGCGAGGTCCGGCGCGTTCATGTCGAAGTTGATCCACATGAGCCCGCACCAGAGCTCCAGCCGGACCGGCGTCAGGCCGTGGTCTGACTTCTGGAAGTTCTCGTGCTCCTCGAAGAGCGGCGTGCCGACGAGGTCGCCCTCCAGCGAGAAGGCCCAGGCATGGTAGGGGCACTTCATCACGTTGCAGGTGCCCTCGCCCTCCATGACGACGGAGCCGCGATGCGTGCAGGAGTTGATGAAGGCGCGGATCACCATGTCCTTGCCGCGGACGATGACCAGCGGCACGTCGCAATAGGTCAGCGTGATGTAGCTGCCGGCCTCCGGCACGCGGCTCTGGTGGCCGAGGCAGTTCCAGTAGCGGTTGAAGATGGTCTCCTTCTCGCGCTCGTAGAAGCGCGGCGAGGTGTAGCACCAGGCCGGCAGGGTCTCGGCGGAATCGAAGGGCCGGCGGACGCCGGCATAGTGCCGCGGGTCGAAGATGTCGGTCGGTTCCCGCATGTCGCGCATGATGGTCATGGATTAGGTGTTCCCTCTGCTTCTGGGGTCAGGCGGTGGGCGGGCCGGCAAGGTTTGTCCCTTGGGGCTCCGCCCAGAAAAGAAGGCGCTGGCGTAACGCGGCCACGCCGAAATGCAGCAGCATTCCCAGCGCCGCGAGCATCGCGAGGATCGAGAAGGTCCGCGCGGTCTCGAGGTTCTCGTTGGCGTAGAGGATCAGCGTGCCGAGGCCTGCCTTGGCGCCGACGAACTCGCCCACGATGCTGCCGAGCAGCACGAAGACGACGGCCACGTTGATGCCCGAGAAGATGAAGGGCAAAGCGCTCGGCAGCCGCGCCATCCGGAAGATCTGGCCGCGGCTGGCGCCCAGCGCCGCCAGAACGTCGATGCGGCCAGGCTCGCAGGCGCGCAGGCCCACGATGGTGCTGATCAGCACGGGGAAGAAGGCGATCAGGCCCGCCAGCACGACCTTGGAGCCGATGCCGTAGCCGAACCACACGATCACCAGCGGGGCGAGCGCGATCTTCGGCATGGCCTCGAAGGCGATGAGGAAGGGGTTCAGCGTCCGCTCGACCAGCGGCGACTGCGAGATCAGCGCGCCGATGCCGACGCCCGCCACGATGGCGACCACGAAGCCCAGCATCGCCTGCAGCAGCGTCACGCCGAGATGCTCGGGGTAGATGCCGCTGGCGAAGCCCTCCTTCAATTGCCAGAGGATGTCGCCGGGCGGCGGCAGGATCAGCTCATCGATCCCGAACCACCGCACCGAGCCCTCCCAGGCCGCCAGCAGCAGCACCAGGAAGACCACGGGTGGCCAAGCCTGCCAGACCTTGCGCAGCACGCGCTCAGGCGACATCGCGCGCGACTTCCTGGGGCTGCGTCGGACGACGGGCGTTGGCTCCGGCGAACTTCCGCCAGGCGATGACGCCGGTGTCGCTCTTGGAGAGCCGCTCCGGCCCGGGCACGAGGCCCTCGATCAGCACCTTGTCCTGGTCGGAGAAGATCCGGTCGTGCGCCCAGCCGCGCCACACCGCGTAGTGCACGCGGTCGTAGATCTCGCGCATCCGGCCCATGCGCCGAAAATTGTTGATGTTGAAGCAGCGGGTGGTCTCGCCGTCGATCGGCACGGCCCATTGGATCAGGCAGTACTCGCCGCTCAGCCGGCCCACGATGATGAGGCCGGGCAGCCAGAGCTCCGACTGGTTCTCGATGCCGTAGACCTTGCGCGCCCTGGAATTCTCGAAGCCGCCCACGGCGCCGCGGCCGGTGGGCTTCATCACGCGCCACCACTCGTTGTTCGGGAAGCGGCCGAGGCCGGGATACTCCGCGCTGGTCACGCCGCCCGAGCGCTTGAAGGACATGCCCTTGTTGTTGGCGAGCGGCTTCGGCGTGATGTCGATCGCGAAGGGTAGCACCGGCTGGAAGATCAGCTCCGGCGAGCTGCGATGCACGTACTGGGCGTGCTGGTCGTTGCCCCAATTGTCCACCAGCGCGCGCCAGTTGCACTTGTAGTCCGTGTACATGGAGATGTTGAAGAAGGTGTCCTGCCGGCCGATGAACTGCGGCAGGTCGCCAGGCAGGTCGACCGGTTCCATCTCGCCCGGCCAGAGCCAGATCAGCCCCGCGAATTCCTGCACCGGATACTTGCGGATCTGCACCTTGCGGGTGATCGGCGCGTCCGGCCCGTCCATGATGGCCGCGACCAGCTTCCCGGTCTCCCCGTCGAAGGTCCAGCCGTGATAGGGGCAGGCGATGGTGCCGCTGCCGGCATAGTCGCAGCTGCCGAGCGAGAGCTTCAGCCCGCGATGCGGGCAGCGGTCCTCCAGCGCGAAGAGCTTTCCGGCGTCACGGAAGAGCACGATGTCCTGGCCCAGCAGCCGGACTGCCTTCGGCTTCCGCTTGACCTCCCCGGTCAGGAGGATCGGGTACCAGTAGTTCGCGAAGCCCAGCTTCGGGATGTTGTGCGGGCGGTATGGAATCTCGCCCGGGTCGATGTCGCGCTCGGTCTCAGCCATGCCGGTGTCCCTTCGTCAGGGGAGCGGGAAGTGGGGGAAGGATAGGCCGGACGGCCGCGCGGCGCGGACATCATAATGTTCAGTATACGTGCAATTTCCCGAAACCCGCGCGAGGATTGGACAGGCGGGCGGCAGAATGCTGAAATTGGCGCCGGGAAATCCCGACCATGCACACGGTTATGCATACAGTGAGGCTGTATGACCCGCCCCTCCTGGCTCGCGCAGCTCCCGCAGATGGCGGGCCCGCGCTACCTCGCGATCACCGACTGCCTGGCCGCGGCGCTGCAGGCCGGCGCCCTGCGGCCGGGCGACCGGCTGCCGCGGCATCGCGACCTCGCGGGCGAGCTGGGCCTCAACGTCAGCACCGTCACACGGGCCTATCTGGAGATGCAGCGGCGCGGGCTGGTGCAGGGCGAGCCCGGACGCGGCACCTTCGTCGCCGAGCCGAAATGGCAGGACGGGCCCTGGAGCCTGTCGCATGGCGTTCCCGGGGACGATTTTCTCGATTTGTCGCACAACTTCCCGCCCACCGCGCCGGTGCAGGGCCTCGCCGCCATCGCCCAGGCGGCCACCTTCTCCGAACCGGATCTCGGCCGGCTGCTTTCGGGGCAGGCCGATGTGGGCCGGCCGTCGCACCGGGCCGCCGGCGCGCTCTGGATGTCCCGCTTCGGCATCGCCGCCGAGGCCGAAGATGTCATCCTGACCAGCGGCGGGCAGCACGGGCTGCTGCTGGCGCTGGCCGCGCACACGAAGCCGGGCGAGCCGGTGCTGACCGAGGAGCTCAGCTTCTACGGGCTGAAATCGGCGGCCACGCTGCTCGGTCGGACCCTTGTGCCGGTCCGCATGGACGCGAACGGGCTGATGCCCGACTACCTCGAGGCCGCCTGCCGCCGGACCGGCGCGAAGACGCTCTTCTGCTCGCCCACCCTGCACAACCCGACCACGGCGACCATGCCGCTCGGGCGCCGGCACGAGGTGCTTGATGTCTGCGAACGGTACGGGCTTCATGTCGTGGAGGACGACGTCTACGGCTTCCTGATCGACCCTCCCCTGCCCTCCCTGGCCGCCCTGGCGCCGGAGCGGGTGACGCATGTGACCAGCCTCTCGAAGATCGTCGGCCCAGGCTGGCGCGTCGGCTATCTGCGGGCGCCGCGGGCGATGCACGAGGCGCTGGGCGTGGCGCTGCGGGCCACCACGCTTATGGCCTCCAGCCTCGCCGCCGAGGCGGTCAGCCGGCTGATCGTCACAGGGACTCTGGACGCGATCGGCCGCCGCGTGCGCGAGGAGATCGAGTGGCGGCAGCGCGTGGCCGCCGCCATCTTCGGCGCATCGGGCGCCGTGCGGCATCCGGCGGCCTTCCACCTCTGGCTGCGCCTGCGCGCGGGCTGGACCGCCGAGGCCTTCGTGCGCGAGGCGGAGGCACGCGGCGTGGGCGTGGCGCCTGGCTCGCTCTTCGAGGTGGGGCGAATCGTCGAGGACGCGGCGGTGCGAATTTGCCTCAACGCCGCCGCCTCCGCCGAGCGGCTGGCCGAGGGGCTGCGCATCCTCCGCGACCTCGCCGCGGCGGAGCCGCCGGTCCACCTGGCCGGCGGGCCCAGGGGCCTGGTCCTCAGCCCGTCAGCTGCCACTCCCGGAACTTCCGGGTGACGGTGGCCAAGTTCGCCGCCCACCAGGCGTCGCTCTTGATGAAGACCTTGTCCTGCAGGGCCGGGCTGGTCGGCAGCTCGTCGAGCACCGCCTGCGGCACGAGCTTGAGCGCCTCCGTGTTGGGCAGGGCGTAGCGCGTCAGCTGCATGTACTCCGCCCCGGCCTGAGGGTTGGTCAGCATGAAGCCCAGCAGCTGCATCGCCTCGCGCTTCTTCGTGGAAGCACGGCTGACGGTGTAGGGGCTGCCGCTGACACCGCTGTACGCCGGGCTGTAGTTGAGCTGCGCCCCGGCGCGGTTGGCCAGGATCACCCGCCCGTTGAAGGCGGTCGCCAGCGAGACAGCACCGGAGGTGAGCTGCTGGATCGGCTCCTGGTTGGTGGTGTGCCAGATGATGTTCTGCTTGCCGAGCCGGTTCAGGCTCCGCAGCGCGCGGTCCACGTCGAGCGGGTAGAGGCTGGTCAGCGGGACGCCGTCGGCGAGCAGCGCCATCTCGAGCACGCTGCCGTCCACCACGTTGGAGTAGAGCGAGCGCTTGCCCCGGTAGCGTTCGGTGTCCCAGAACTCCGCCAGGGTCTTCGGCGCGCGATCGTCCGGAATCTGCCTCCGATCCCAGCACATCGAGAACAGGTAGAGCGACAGCTTCACGCCATGCGACTGGCGGAAGGCCGGCGGGATGCGGTTGTGCGGGTCGACGATGGCGTAGTCGTAGGGCTCGATCAGGTTCTGCTCGATGGCCGCGGAATATTCCGAGCCCGACAGCACGATGATGTCCCATTGCGCCGCGGCGCCCGTGCTGGCCTGCAGCCGGGCCAGCGCCAGCGAGGCGTTGGCGCCGAAATTCACCTTGATGCCGGTCTGCCTCTCGAAGGGCTCGCCGAAGGTTTTGGCGAGGTACTCGTTAATGACCCCGCCATAGGCCGCGACGTTCACCGTCACAGACTGCGCGCGCGCCGTGCCGGCCGCCGCCAGGCCGCCGGCCGCTGCCGCCGCCCCAAGCAGGCGCCGCCGGCCAAGGCCGCTCGCGGGGGTCGTCTCCGTATCCGCCATGTCTTGTCTCCGAAACATCCTTATACGCAGGACCTAGCAAGAACCGTTCCGGCATCCGGCCTTCGGATGGCACATCGATTGCTTCCCCCAGCAGGATGAAAACGCCTGTCACTTCGCGGGGGAGGAAGCACCACCTGCCCGCCGTCTGGCTGCTGCTGCCTGCCGGGCTGCTCTATGGCGGCCTCGCGCTGCTGCCCATCGCGAACCTCCTGCGGCTGAGCCTCTCCGACGGAGGGTCGCACTACGCCTCGCTCTGGGAGGGCCGGCTGCTCTGGCGCGCGGTGACCAACACCGTGTCGATCAGCCTGACGACCACGGCGATCGCACTGCTGCTCGGCTATCTGCTTGCCGCGGCGCTGTGGCGGTCCGGCCCGGCCATGCGCAGCCTGCTGCTGGGCTTCATCATGCTGCCCTTCTGGACGGCCGTGCTCATCAAGAACTTCGCCTGGGCGGCGCTGCTGCAGGACAACGGCGTGGTCAACACGCTGCTCCAAGCCTCGGGCCTGACCGACGCGCCGGTGACGCTGCTGCACAACCGCTTCGCCGTCATCGTGGGCATGGTGCACTACGTGCTGCCCTATGCGGTCTTCCCCATCTACACCGCGATGCGCGGGATCGACCTGCGGCTGGAGCGCGCGGCGCGCAGCCTGGGCGCGCGGAGCCTCCCGCTGTTCCTCACCGTCGTCCTGCCGCTGACCCTGCCGGGGCTGACGCGGGCGGGGCTGCTGGTCTTCATCATCTCGGCCGGCTTCTTCGTCACGCCGGTCGTGCTGGGCGCGCCGTCGGACATGATGGTCTCCAACCTCGTGGGCTACTACGTGCACGAGCTGGTGGATTTCGACGGCGCCTCCGCGCTGGCCATCCTGATCCTGCTGGCGATCACGCCGGTGATCATCCTCCAGCAGGTGCTGGACCGCGGAGGCTCCTATGGGCGCGCCTGAAGGGGCCAGGCCTGAACGCCGCGCGGCACGCGGCCGGTTGCTGCTGCTTCTGGCGGCGGCGCCGGTGCTGTTCTTCCTGCTGCTGCCCTCGCTCGTGATCGTGCCGATGGCGCTGACGCGCGGGCAGCTCCTGCAATTCCCGCCGGAATGGATCTCCCTCCGCCCCTTCCGCGATTACCTGCAGGACCCGGGCTGGATGGCCTCCACCTGGCTCTCTGCTGGCATCGCGCTGCTGGCGACGGCGGTCGCGGCGCTCTGCGGCACGACGGCGGCCATCGCCCTGCACGGCCGCCGCTTCCAGGGGCGCAGCCTGGTGACCGGGCTGATCATGGCGCCGATCGTCGTGCCGCTGGTGGTGCTGGCGCTCGGCCATTACCTCGTCTTCGCGCGGCTGCACCTGCTGGGCAGCCCGCTCGCGATCGGGCTGGCGCATGGGCTGCTGGCCACGCCCTATGTGTTCATCTCCGTGCAGACGAGTCTCGCCGCGCATCTCGATCCGGCGCTGATCCGCTCCGCCCGCAGCCTCGGCGCACGCTTTCTCTCGGTGCTGCGGCACGTCTACTGGCCGGCGGTGCGGCCGGGCGTGGCCGCGGGATCGCTGCTGGGCTTCGCCGTCTCCTTCGACGAGGTGGTGATCGCGCTCTTCCTCCAGGGCCCGCAGACGGTGACGCTGCCGGTGCGCATGTTCACCGCGATCCAGTTCGAGCTCACGCCGAAGATCGCCGCGGCCGCCTCGGTCTTCATCGCGCTCGCGCTGCTCGGCCTGCTGCTCCAGGCGCTGGGCCGGCGGCGGGAGGCGCGGACATGACCGTCTCCGGGCGCAGCGTCGAGGTTCGCAGCCTCTGGAAGAGCTACGGCGCCTACCCCGCCGTGCGCGACGTGAGCTTTCACCTCCAGCCGGGAGAATTCCTGACCCTGCTCGGCCCCAGCGGCTCGGGCAAGACGACCACACTGATGATGGTTGCCGGCTTCGAAGCGCCGGACCGCGGGGAGATCCGCGTCGCCGGCCAGGACGTCGCGCCCCTGCCGCCGGAGCAGCGCAACTTCGGCGTCGTCTTCCAGGGCTATGCGCTATTCCCGCACATGACCGTGCTGGAGAACGTCGCCTTCCCGCTGCGCATGCGCGGCCTGCCCACGCGCGAGCGGCGTCGGCGCGCGGGTGAGATGCTCGAGAAGGTCGGGCTTTCTCCCTTCGCCGACCGCCTACCGCGGCAGCTCTCGGGCGGGCAGCAGCAGCGCGTCGCGCTGGCCCGCGCGCTGGTCTTCGAGCCCGATGCGCTGCTGCTCGACGAACCGCTGGGCGCGCTGGACCGCAAGCTCAGGGAAAACCTGCAGGCGGAGATCAAGGCCATCCAGCGCCGCGTCGGCATCTCCATCCTCTTCGTCACGCACGACCAGGACGAGGCGATGTCCATGTCCGACCGGATCGCCGTGATGGCCGAGGGCGAGATCGTGCAGCTCGGCTCGCCCACGGAGGTGTACCTGCACCCCCGCACCTCCTTCGTCGCGGGTTTTCTCGGCGAGACGAACCTGCTGCCGGGCATCTTCTGCGGCACGGAGGAAGGCTTCGCCGTGGTGCGCTTCGCCGACGGAACGACGGGCCGCGCACGATTGCCGGAGGGGGCGGCCTTTCCACCGCAGGGCGGGCGGGCCCTGGTCTCGCTGCGGCCGGAGCGCCTGCGCCTGTCGGGCGAGGGGCCGTTGGAGGGAATGGTCGAGTCCTGCACCTTCCTGGGGCGTCACGCGCGCTACGTGGTGCAGGCGATGGGACAGGCCGTTACGGTCAGCACCGCGGAGTGGTCGCCCGCCACGGCGCTGCCGCCGGGGGCGGCGGTGCGGCTGGGCTGGGCGGCGGAGGACGCACAGCTTCTCGGAGGCTGATGCCGGGGAAGGCTAGATGGAAGCGGCCATCGCCATCGCGTCAGCGACCGGGCTCACGGGCGGCCACTGCGAGAGAGCCGCCTCGCCGGCCGGCGTGAGCCGATAGATGCCCCGGCGCTCCCGTTCGAACCAGCCATAGACATTGCGCAGCAGGATGGCGGATGCATCCTCCGCCAACGGCCTCAGGGCCCGCACGGGCTGGGGCCCTTCCCGCAGCTGCGCCGCGCAGGCCAGGGCCCGCTGGCGATAGGCCGTCATGATGGGCCGGCGCGTGGAGCCCCCGGAGGCGGGATCGCCCTGGCGGCGGCGGTGCTCGTCGAGCAGGCGGCTGCGGCGCCGCCCGTCCGCCCTCGGCCGATACGGCCCTGGCTCGGTGAGCACCTCGACCTGCCCCGAGCCGGGCGACACCCGCAGCAGGCCGAAGCCCAGGAGCCGGCACAGCTTCCGGACGCGGCCGTCCCGGTCGCGCCCGCGGGTGCTCCCGCGCACCGCCAGCCAGACCTCGTCCGCCATCGGCAGGCGGTCGACGGCCTGCAGGACGAGCTCCAGGGTGAAGCTCAGCTTCATCTCGACGATCACGAGGAAGGGCTCCTCGGCGACTCGGATGGCCACGATGTCGCAGCCGCAGATCTCGCCCTTGGCCGCGAAGCCGAGCAGCTCCAGGTGGCGCTTCACGGCGGTATAGAGCGATGTCTCGAGGCCGCGGGCGGGACGGCGATTCGGCGTGCTGGGCATGGGTGGACGGTATTCCCCTCGAATCGCGTCGCGCCAGCGGGTCTTGCCGCCTCCGCGATTTGAGGGTTCTGGGGCAGGATCCAGGACCGAGGAGGAATCGACATATGGACGTGGATGGACCTGTCTACCTGCGCTGGCGCGCCGGGCGCCCCGCTCCGGAGGAGGAGCGCTTCGCGAACGCCGACGAGGCCCTGGATGCGATCGAGGCGCGGTGGCCCTCCCTGCAGCATCAGGTGCCGCAGCTGCTCGATGCGCGGCGCATCCTCATGCTGAGCACGGCGGAGCTGGCGGCCATTGTCGCCGAGGGCCTTGCCGCCAGGGCCGCCGAGGGCGGGAGCTAGCGGCCCGCGCCAGAACGCAGGCGCCCCCCGGTCCTACTCCGCCGCAGCCTCCCGCCCCACGGCATAGCGGCTGACCGGCGGCGCGAGCCCCAGATGGTCGCGCAGCGTCGTGCCCTCGTACTCCCGACGCAGCAGCCCCCGCTCCTGCAGGATCGGCACCACGAGGTCCACGAAGTCGTTCAGCCCCTCCGGCAGGTGCGAGGGCTGGATGAGGAACCCGTCGGAGCCGTGGTTCAGGAACCACTCCTCCATCTCGTCCGCGATCTGCTCCGCGCTGCCCACCAAGGTCCGCTGCCCGCGCGCGCCGGCGAAGCGCTGATAGAGCTGGCGGATCGTCAGCCCCTCCTCCTTCGCCCAGCGCAGCACGTTGCGCAGCGCCGTGGTGCTGCCGTTGGTGGTCATCCCGAAGGCCTCGGGCGGCAGCGGGCCGTCGATGTCGTGCGGCTTGAGATCGAAGCCGCCCAGCGCATTGGAGAGCAGCTCCAGCCCGACATCGCGGTGGATCAGCGCCTGCAGGGCGGCGTGCTTCTCCTTCGCCTCCGCCTCGGTGCGCCCGGCGATCGCGTTCAGCCCGGGCAGGACGAGAAGCTGGTCCGGCGTCCGGCCGTACTTCGCCATCCGCCCCTTGAGGTCGTTGTAGAAGGCCTGGGCGCCGGCCAGCGTGTACTGGCCCGTGAAGACGCCCTCGGCCACGCGGGCCGCGACCTCCTTGCCCACCTCCGACGACCCCGCCTGGAAGATGACCGGCTGGCCCTGCGGCGAGCGCGCCACGTTCAGCGGCCCGCGGACGGAGAAGTGCTCGCCCTTGTGGTGCAGGTAGTGGAGCCTGGCCGGGTCGAAATAGACCGCGCTCTCGCGGTCGCGCAGGAAGGCATCATCGTCCCAGCTGTCCCACAACCCCTGGACGACCTCGGTGAACTCCACCGCGCGGTCGTAGCGCTCGCCATGCTCGAAATGCGCCTCGCGGCCGAAGTTCCAGGCCTCGGTGAGGTTCGCCGAAGTCACGACGTTCCAGCCGATGCGCCCCTTGCTGATCTGGTCCAGCGAGGCGAAGCGCCGGGCGATATTATAAGGTTCGTTGTAGCTGGTGGTGGCGGTGCAGACGAGGCCGATCCGGCTCGTGGCCACGGCCAACGCCGCCAGCAGTGTCGTCGGCTCGAAATAGGCCATGTACTGCGGCCAGCGCTTCAGCGCGTCGAGGTTGCCGTCGCGGGTGGCGACGGCGTCGGCGAGGAAGATCATGTCGAACCGGCCGCGCTCGGCCGTGCGCGTGATCTCGATGTAGTGGTCGATGTTGCTGCCCGCATCGGCTTGCGCGCCGGGATGCAGCCAGGACGCCACGTGATTGCCGGTCGGATGGAAGAACGCGCCGAGATGCATCTGGCCGCGACGTGACGGTGCCATGCTGGGCTCCTGCTCGGGGTGAGGCTGCTCGCAGAAGGCTGGCGCACATCCGACCGCGCCACAACAGGCCGCTTGCCGCCGGGATCGCATGACCGGATATCCGGCCTGGCGGCATCGGTTCCCAGGAATCCCTCCGGTGAACACCGCAAGGACCTGAGATCGGCAGCCCATTGCCTCCGGAAGAACCGCCCATCCGGGCCTCGATCCGACCGTGCCCGTTCCGGTGTTTCGCCGGATCGGCCGCCGGCCATCGCCCGCTGGCCTCGGATATCTGACCGATACCGCCGGGCCTCGCCTTGGCCGAGCGTGCGCAGGGTTGCATCGAGGGCAGGCCGACATCGGCCGCTTCGCCGGAGGCCGAAGGAGTCGGCACGCGGCTGGGGATCCGATCGGATGCCGGCCGATGATCCGAGAAGGAGATATCATGCCGAACGGACGCGCCGCGGCCGCCGCTTCGAGATCGGGCCGCTGACGTGCAGGCGCACGCGGCCCTGCAACGCGCATCGCCTGGCCCGGGAACGCCCTGCAGGCGAAGCGGCCCAGCCGATGCTTCCGTCGATGCCGGCCTCAGCCAGGAAGTCGCGCGCCGCCGCCGCCGCCTCGCGGTCGGCCGAGCGGAGGAGATCGAGGAAGGCCGTCTCCGCCTCGCTCGCGCGACGATGGCGCGGCCGGATGATTCCCCAGTGGATCGCCAGCCAGGGCGCCCGCCAGGGAAGCGCGGCGAGCGATCCGTGACGGATGGCCTCGGCCGCGAGCGCAACGGGCACGGCCCCGATCCCATCGGAATGACGCACGGCGGTGAGCCCCACCGTCGGGCTCTCATGGATCAGGGCTGGAAAGGCGGGGTGGAGCTGCCCGGTCGCGGCGGCCTCCGCCCGGGCCTCGGCCAGCTGCGCCTGGATGCGGCCCGGCACCGGCCTCACCGGCCGGGAGGACCATCCGGTCGTGCACGTCGCCTACGAGGATGCGGAGGCCTATGCGCGCTGGGTGGGCAAGGAGCTGCCCACCGAGGCGGAGTGGGAGTTCGCCGCGCGCGGCGGGCTGGACGGCGCCGAATTCGCCTGGGGCGACGAGATGGCTCCGGAGGGCGTGCATCTCGCCAACACCTGGCAGGGGCCCTTCCCCCGGCGGAACTTCGAGGCCGACGGCTTCGCCCGCACCTTGCCCGTCACCGCCTTCCCCCCCCAACGCCTACGGCCTCCACGACATGGCCGGCAACGTCTGGCAGTGGACGAGCGACTGGTTCGCCGCCCGCCACGAGGCCGGCCCCGCGAAGCCCTGCTGCGCACCAAGGAACCCGCGCGGCCCGGCCATGGAGGCCAGCTACGATCCCCGCCAGGCCGCCATCCGCATTCCGCGCAAGGTGGTCAAGGGCGGGTCCTTCCTGTGCGCGCCGTCCTATTGCCGGCGATACCGCCCGGCCGCTCGCCACGCCCAGATGGTGGACACCGGCATGAGCCATATCGGCTTCCGCTGCATCCGCCGAGACGTCCCAAGTCCAACAGGAGGAACACCGTAATGGCCGACAACCCATCCCGCCGAGGCATGCTGCTGGGAGGCGCCGCCGGTCTCGCCGCGGCGGCCGAGGGCCTTCAGCTCGCCCAGGCCCAGGCACCTCCCGCGGCGGCCCCCGCTCCGGCGCCGCCCACCGCCGCCGGCGGGCGCAGGCCGAACATCATCGTCATCTGGGGTGACGACGTCGGCTTCTGGAACATCAGCGCCAACAGCCGCGGCATGATGGGCTTCCGCACGCCCAACATCGACCGCGTGTTCAACGAGGGCATGACCTTCACCGACCACTACGCGGAGCAGTCCTGCACGGCAGGGCGCTCAGCCTTCATCACCGGCCAGGCGACGGTGCGCACCGGCCTCTCCAAGGTCGGCCTGCCCGGCGCCGCGGCCGGCATGAAGCCCGAGGACCCGACCATCGCGCGCATCCTCAAGGGCATGGGCTACGCGACGGGGCAGTTCGGCAAGAACCACCTCGGCGATCGCGACGAGCACCTGCCGACGGCGCACGGTTTCGACGAGTTCTTCGGCAACCTCTACCACCTGAACGCCGAGGAGGAGCCGGAGAACGAGGACTATCCGCGCAACCCGGACTTCCGCCGGCGCTTCGGCCCGCGCGGCGTGATCCGCAGCTATGCGGACGGGCGCATCGAGAACACCGGGCCGCTGACGCGCGAGCGCATGCAGACGGTGGACGACGAGTTCCTCGCCGCGGCGATGGACTTCATGGATCGCAAGCACGCGGCGAACGAGCCGATGTTCGTGTGGTGCAACGCGACGCGCATGCATTTCCGCACGCATGTGCCGCCGGGCTTCCGCGGCCGGTCCGGGCTCAACCAGTATGCCGACGGCATGCTCCAGCACGACGAATGGGTCGGGAAGATCCTCAGGAAGATCGACGACCTCGGCATCGCCAACGACACGATCGTCGTCTACGGCACCGACAACGGGCCGCACTTCAACAGCTGGCCTGATGCCGGCATCACGCCCTTCCGCAGCGAGAAGAACAGCAACTGGGAAGGCGCTTTCCGCGTGCCCTTCGCGGTCCGCTGGCCGGGCCGCATCGCGCCCGGCAGCGTCACCACCGAGATCTTCTCCAACCTCGACTGGTTCCCCACCCTGGTCGCCGCCGCCGGCGACCCTGATATCAAGGACAAGCTGAGGGCGGGCTTCACCACGCAGGGACACACCTACAAGGTGCATCTGGACGGCTACAACCAGCTGCCGCTGCTGACGGGCCAGACACAGGAAGGCCCGCGCAAGGAATTCTACTACTTCAACGACGACGGCCAGATGGTCGCGATGCGCTACGAGCGTTGGAAGGTCGTCTTCCTCGAGCAGCGGGGCGTGGGCTTCGGCGTGTGGCGCGAGCCCTTCGTGCAGTTGCGCGTGCCCAAGCTGTTCGATCTGCGCATGGACCCATTCGAGCGCGCCGACGACTCCAGCAACACCTACAACGACTGGTTCATGGACCGGGTCTATCTGCTGGTCCCCGCGCAGGCCATGGCGCGGCAGTTCTACGAGACCTTCCGCGAGTTCCCGCCCCGGCAGCGTCCCGATAGCTTCAACCTGGACGGCATCCTGCGCCAGATGGAGGAAGCGGCGTCCGGCGGCGGGTGACGGTCCGGCCCTGCACCGGGGCCCTGAAAAGGAGTGCAGACGATGACGGATCGAAGCGGCGCCCCGTCGCGGCGCCAGTCCCTGGCCCTGGCCGGCGCGCTCCTGGCCGCGCCGCGCCTGGCGGGCGCGCAATCCGCCGACCCGTTGCCGTCCTGGCGCGACGGGCCGCGCCGGCGGGCGCTGCTCGACTTCGTCGCCGCCGTGACCACGCCGGGCGCTCCGGACTTCGTGCCGCCGGCCGCGCGCATCGCGGTCTTCGACAATGACGGGACGCTCTGGGTCGAGCAGCCGATGTACACCCAGCTCATCTTCGTGCTGGAGCGCATCCGCGCCCTCGCGCCCGGCCATCCCGACTGGCAGCAGGATCCGGTGTTCCGCGCCGCGATCGCCGGCGACGTCGCGGGCATGACCGCGGGCGGAAGCGCGGGGCTGCTGCGGCTCGTCGGCGCGGCCCAGGCGGGCAACAGCCCCGAGGAGTTCCAGCGCATCGTCGCGGACTGGCTCGCCGCGGCGCGCGACGCGCGATGGGGCCGGCCTTACACCAGCCTGCTCTACGAACCGATGCTCGAGCTGCTGGCCCACCTGCGGGCGAACGGCTTCACGACCTTCATCGTCTCCGGCGGCGGCGTCGAGTTCGTCCGCGCCTTCTCCCGGAGCGCCTACGGCGTCCCGCCGCACCAGGTGGTCGGGTCCAGCTTCGCGCTCACGCCCGGCGAGCGCGACGGCCGCATCGTGCTGACGCGCGAGCCGCAGGTCGACTTCGTCGACGACGGCCCCGGCAAGCCGGTCGGCATCGCGCGCCAGATCGGGGAGCGCCCCATCGCCGCCTTCGGCAATTCCGACGGCGACTACCAGATGCTGCGCTACACGACGGAGGGGCCGGGCCGGCGCCTCGGCATGATCGTGCGTCACGACGATTCCGCGCGGGAATACGCCTACGACCGGGAGAGCCATGTCGGGCGCCTCGCCCGCGCGCTGGACGAGGCGCCAGCCCGCGGCTGGCAGGTGGTCTCCATGCGGGACGACTGGGCGCGGGTCTTCGCGTGAGGCGGGATCCGCGGATGGCCGACCGGCACCATCAGCGCGCCGCCGGCGCTGGCGGGATGGTCACGCCGCCCTGGAAGCCCTGCAGGGTCCAGTCGTAGATCGCGGCGCTGGTGCGGAAGCTTCCGACCCGGGCCGCGGAGAGGTCGAGGATGTCCGTGATCAGCATGGTCCACATGGCCGTGAGCAGCGCGGCGAGCATCCGCAGCGGCACGCCCCGCAACCCGAACTGGTAGCCGAGCCCCGCCATCGCGATCAGCACCAGCCCGATCAGCAGCCAGAACAGCTGCGGCGGCAAGGTGAAGGCGAAGGCGAAGCGCTCGGCGGTGCTCATGTCGAAGGTCTCGTTGAGCGAGGCCATGAACGAGGCGACGATGGGGTCCGGCCGCTCGCGCGCGATCGCCGCGGCATGGCCCCAGATCGTGTTCTGCAGCACGGTGGTGCGCTGCTGGAGCCCGGCGGTGACGGCCGGGTCGAGGCCGGCGCGCACGAAGTCGCCCCGCACCTGCGTGTAGTCCTCGAGAAGCCGCGCGATCTCCGTCGCGCGGGGATGGCCAATCGCCTCCGCCCGCAGCCAGGCCGTGCCGATGGCATTCGCCTCCGCCAGGGTGCCGGCCCGTCGTTCGCTGAAGCGCGTGTTGGCGAAGGAGAGGGTGAGCGCCAGCACGAAGGCCAGCAGGCCCAGCATGGCGCCGACGACGACGCCGACCTGCTGGGCATGGCTCTCGGCCCGGCCGCTGTCGCGGCGGCCGAACCAGTAGCCGAGCTCCTTCGCCGAGATCTGGGCGGCGAAGAGCGCGAGCCAGAAGGCGGGCCAGCTCCAGGCCGCAAATTCGGCGATCGTCATCATCACGGCCTGGTTCCCCCTTGTCGGCCCCGCGCCGGCTCAGGGCGTCACTCCGCCACCCGCCGCCAGCCTGCGCCCGGATCGAAAGCCGCGATGGCGGCGGCCTCGCGCGGCGTGCCGGGGCCGAGATCCCGCTCCCAGACCACGTCGTCATGGCTGATCATGAAGGTCTGGACTCCGCTGGACCCGTATTGCGCAGGCACGGCCAGGACGGCGAAGCCGCCGATCATCCTGCCGTTCACCACATAGTCCATCGCACCGCCCGGCGCCGAGGGCCCCTGTGCTTCCAGAATGCGGAAGACGTAGCCGTGATAGGGCTGCGGCCCCTGCCCCTGGCCGCGGCTGTAGCCTCCCGCGCTCGCCGCCGCCGCGATCGGGCCGAGGGGACTCTGGGCCTCGCCCTCCGCCGTCGGCCAGTAGAGGCCGTCGCGCTGCCCGGGCGTGGAGAAGAACCGCCGCGCATAGGCGCCGGCCGCACCCTGCCGGCCGGCGATGCGGGCGTATTCGTCCTGCGCGTCGGCGATGGCGCGCAGCGTGTCGATGGTGTCGAGCTCGTTGTGCCCGATCCGCCGGTTCACGATCTCCTGCGTGCCCGCCGCCGCGTCGAAGCGCCAGACGCCGCCCCGCTGCCGCATCGGGATGGGCAGCGGCCAGCCGTCCGCGCCGATCTGCAGCACGGCGCGGTCCGGCGCGGGACGGAGGATCTCGGCCTTCTCCGTATAGGCCGCGATGAAGCGCTCGCGCGCCGCCCGGTCGGCAACGCCGTCTCCGGAGCGGATCAGGCGTTGGCCAGCGCTGCCGAGGACGCGCAGCAACACGCGCTCATGGGCCCCGGCCACGGCTGCGGCCAGGGCCGCGAAGCCCTCCTCCGGCGTCCGGAAGGCCTGGGGCTGGACGGGAGCCGGGCGTGGGGCGGCCTCCGCGGGCGGCTGCTCCTGCGCTCCGGCGCGCGGGGCGAAGGCCGGTGACAGGGCGAGCGCGAGGGCCAGCCCGCAGGCCAGCCGATGGGGAATCCTGCGTTCCATCCTCAATGCCTCCTGCCGCCGCCGTGGCCGCCCCCGCCTCCACGCGCGCCGGCAAAGCCGCCGCCACCGCCGCCGCCGCGCGCGGCCATGCCCCCGCCGCCGGGATGCCGCTGCGGCGCCTGGGCGCGCGCCGCGCCCATGCCTTCGCGGCTGGCCTGGCCGCGCGCCGAGGCGGCGCGCTCCCTCTGGCCCTGCCCCTGGCCCGCGCCCTGCAGCCCCCTCGGCCCCTCGCCGCCCCCTCGGGCGGGCTGCACCTGCGGACGGCCGTTGCCCGCGTGCCCGAGGCCCGGCTGCCCTGCACCGCCAGGCCGGCGGTCCCCGCCACCCGGCCTGTCACCACCACCGGGCCGCCGGTCCCCGGCCCCCGGCCTGTCGCCGCCCCCGGGCCGCCGGTCCCCGCCACCCGGGCCGCCGCCGGGACCGCGGTCGGCAAAGCCCGGCCGATCCCCGCCAGGGGCGCGATTCCCCAGGCCCTGGCGATCGCCGCCGGCGCCCGGGCGGTTGTTGCCCAGCCCGCCGCCGCGCTCGGCCTGCTCCACGCGCCCGCGGAACTGCTCGCGGCTCTGCGCCCGGTCCGCGCCGCCGCGGAAGCGGTTGTTGACCTCCTGGTTTCGATAGGCCGTCCCGTGCCGGTGGCTGACGTCGTGCTGCCAGCTGTTGCCGCTGATCTGGTTCCGGTTGACGTTGATGTTGTTGTAGCGGTTCACATCGAGATTGACGCTGCCCGCGCCCCAGCCCGGCCGCGCCCAGCCCCAGAGCGAGCCCACCACCGCCACGCCGGTCGCGAAGGCCATGCCCGTCAGGAGCGCGCTGCCGACGGGATAGCTGGGCGGCGGCGGGTAGTAGACCGGCGGATTGGCTGGATAGGGCCACGACCCGTAGACCACCGAGGGGTTGTAGACCGGCACCGCGACCTGCTCGGGCTGCGTCGGCTCGATCGTGATCACCTGCGGCGGAGGCGGAACGCTGCGGCGCGCCCCAGGGGCCGGAGCCGGCGCCGGGGCCGTGTTCTGGACCACCGTCACCGTCTGCTGCGGCCCGCTCTGCAGCTGGCCGGCCGCCTGGGCGCGCCCGCGCAGCGCCTGCACCGCGTTCATCACGTCGTCCTGCTGCGCCAGCACGGCGTCGCCGAGCTGCTGTGTCCAGTCGAGCTGGTCGCTCATCATCCCCAGCACGTCCGCGAAGGGCACCAGCGACTTCACCGAGGGATCCCAGGGCTGCGCCACCAGCGCCTGGGCCAGCGCATCGCCCCGCAGCGCTCCGTTCTGGCCCTGGCCGAGCCAGCGCCTGGCCTGCACCACCTCCAGCGGATAGGTCGACGCCATCAGCATCTGCATCAGCAGGGAATCCGGGTAGAGCGCGATGGGCGCCAGCAGTTGCTCGAGCTGCGGCTGCGTCAGCGTGTCCGAGCCGGGCGCGGCGGCGACGGGCGCCGGCGCGGCCGCGGGCTGCTGCGCGAAGGCGGGGGCATAGGGCCGCATCTCCAGGCCGACCCAGGCGAGGCCGCCCATGAGGCAGAGCACCGCCGCCCGCCGCGCGCTCGGCAGGGCCCGGCTGGGCTTTGGGGTTCCGGGTGGGCGCATTCCGTCCTCTCTTCCTCGCGGACATGGGCGCGCCGGCCGCGGTCGGTCACGGGTCGGCACGCAGCGGAACGATCCGGGGGCGCGGGCTGTCCGGCATTCGCGCTTCCGACCTGCGGGTCATGTGCCACGACTCTCCCCCGGAAGGACTGGCCGGGTCTGTCGGGTTTTCGCCTGAGGCCGGCGCCGCAAACCCTGCACGGAAGCCGGTAGGGAGACCGAGGCCGCGCGGCGGATCCTACGGCGCCCGTCGATCCTGTCCGCCGTCGGGCGGGGCAGTCGGCAAGCGGGACGAGGCGACCTCAGGCCAGGCCGAAGCCCGGCTCGATCGGGTTTCCCCGGTCGGCCGTCATCCGCGGGGCCTCGCGATGGGGCACCTGCAGCTCCGAGCGCGCGCCGCCCGACGGGTAGCGCGGCACCGGATTGCCGGTGACCTGGCCGCAGCCGCTGCCGATGAGGAGGAGGGCCGCGCCAAGGGCGAGGCGGAAATTGCAGTTCATGTCGTGTTTCCGTGGAAGGAGGAATGTCGAAGCCGCGATGCGCCGCCCGGCGCCTCGCCGCGATGCTGTTTCGGGTTCGGAAGAGGCCGGCTACGCGACGGGCTCGCGGCGCGGACCCGGCTGCGCCATCGCGCGAACGTCCGCCGCGTCCAGGCACCGGCCGCCGATCCCCCACTCGCCGCCCCGCACCTCCTGGATCGTCACCCAGGTGATGGGCCGCATCGCCTCGCCTTCCACCTCGACCATCGCGTCCGTGAGCTTCTCCACGATCCGCCGCTTCTGCTCGGTCGTGAAAACATTCTCGATCACGCTCACCTGGATCAGGGCCATGCCGTTCCTTTCATCCTATCCGCCGTCATCCGCTCGCAGCCGCGGCACAGGTCCCCTGATGGGCTGCCCTGTGCCGCGCCGCTTCCGGAAGCGATGCGACGATGATCCGGCGGAGCTACGTGGTGGTTTCCGTCCCTGGCCGTTCGGCTACGGCTGCAATCGCCGTGGGACTACGCCTGTTCCGGCGTGTCGTCCGGCCGCTGGGCCGCCCAGGCCAGGAGGGCGTCGAGGGCCGGGCACAGCGTCCGGCCCCAGCCCGTCATCCCGTACTCGACCTTGGGCGGCACCTGGGGATGCACGATCCGCCGCACGATCCCATCGCGCTCCAGCTGCCGGAGCTGCTGGCTCAGCATCTTCTGCGAGACCGTCGGGATCGCGCGCTCCAGCTCGGAGAAGCGCCGCAGACGGCCGTCGAAGAGGTGGAACAGGATGAGCAGCTTCCAGCGCCCCTCCAGATACGACAGGGCCTGCTCGATGCTGATGGCCGCGGAGACGGGCGTGTGGCCCCGGTCCGGGCGATCGGGGACATAGACGATCTTCCGGCGCGTTCTTGCCATTTCGACAGCACTCTCCGGCCTGCGCGGGCGGCGCCCGCGCGCATGGGGCAGCCGATCGGGCATGGAGCATCCCGCGCGGCTTCCGCCCGTCCTTATCAACCCGGCGCGGAAACTTCAGCGCCCCCTTAGGCATGGCGCCATTCGCGGAGCGACAGGAACCGACGCCCCGATCCAGCCGAACGGCCCCGCGTCCCCCATCCGGACCCCGGCGCGCTTCCTACGGCCGTAGCGCGGCGCGGCGCGGCCGAAACCCTCGCGTAGCGCGGCGGCGGGAGGCTGCCCCCATCAACGGAAACGCGAGGTCGAAATGAGCAAACTTGGTGGAACAGCCGTCGTCATCGGCGCGGGGATCGCCGGCCTGTCGGCGGCCCAGGCGCTGGCCGATTCCTTCGACGCGGTGGTCGTGCTGGAGCGCGACGATCCCCCCTCCACGGACCGGCCCCGCCCCGGCGCGCCGCAGGGCAGCCAGGCGCATCTGCTGCTGGCCGGCGGCTTCCAGGCCCTGTCCGACCTCATGCCCGGCTTCGGCCAGGATCTGCAGGCCGCGGGCGCCGTCCCCTACACGGTCGGCCTGGACATCCGCTCGGAGATCCCGGGCCTGGGCGCCTTGCCGAAGCGGGATATCGCCCTGTCCAGCTTCGCCACGACGCGCCCCCGGCTGGAAGAGCTGCTGTTCCGGCGGGTCGCCGCGCTCGGCAATGTCGACGTCCGGCCCGGATCCCGGGTGGTCGGCATCCGGACCACGCCTGACGGCTCCCCCCATGGGTGGCGGGTCACGGGCGTGCGGTACGAAGGGGCGGATGGCGGGCTCCGGGAGCTCGGCGCGGACCTCGTGGTGGACGCCTCCGGCCGTGCGGTCCTGACGACGGCCTGTCTCGAGGCCGCCGGGCGCGAGCCGCCGCGGCAGACCGTGATCGGCGTGGACATGGGCTATTCGACGGGCGTGTTCTTCATCCCCGATTCCGCCGGCCTGGATTTCGTCGCCGTGGCGACGCTGCCCCAGGCGCCGGACGACAGCCGCGCCGGCTACATGGTGCGGATCGGCGAGGGGATGTGGCACGTGTCGCTCGCCGGCCGCGGCGACGAGCGTCCGCCGGGCGACGTCGAGGCGTTCCTCGCCTTCGCGAGCACCCTGTCGACGCAGACGATCGCGAACGCCCTCGAATATGCCGGCCTTCCCGACGAGATCGCGCGCTTCGGGCTCCGCGCCAGCGTCCGGCGGCATTTCGACGGGACGTCGCTTCCCCACGGCCTGCTGGCGATCGGGGACTCCCTCTGCCGGTTCAATCCGATCTACGGCCAGGGCATGAGCGTCGCCGCGCAGGAGGCCCGGCTGCTGCGCGACATCCTGGCGAGGCGGGCCGGGACGCTCGCCCCCCTGGCGGGGCTGGCCCGGGAATTCCTCGCCGGCGCCGACGCGCTGATCGCCGCCGCTTGGGAGTTCTCGGCGATCCCGGACTACGCCTATCCGCAGACCGAGGGCGAGCGGCCGGCGGATCTGGAGGAGAAGCTGCGGCTCCAGGGCGAGATGTTCGGCCGCGCGATGGACGACCCCGAGGCGCATCGCTCGCTCATGGAGCGGATGCACCTGCTGGCGCCGCCGGTTCCGGCCGAGGCCCGGCGGGTGAAGGCGGCCTGAGTCCGCCGGCTTCCCAGGCCCGCGCTTCAGGCCCTTTCGCAGCGGGCGCCGCCGGCGTGACGATCACCCGGCTGCGCCGGCCTGGTAGCAGGCCGCCAGCCCCGACGGCGAGATGCCGTGGACGCGCCGCACCCAGCGGGACAGGTGGCTCTGGTCGGCGAAGCCGGTGCAGGCCGCGATGTCCGCCAGGCTCAGCCGCCCTTCCCGGAGCAGCTCGATCGCCCGCTGCAGCCGCAGCTGCACCACGTAGCGATGCGGGGTGACGCCGACCGACCGCGCGAAGACGCGGGAGAAGTGGAAGGGGCTCAGCCCGGCCAGCCGCGCAAGCGCGGCCACCTCGATGGGCCCGTCCAGATGGGAGACGACGTGGTCCCGCAGCCTCGCGAGCACATCCTTGCCCAGCCCGCCGCGGGCCTCCTCCACGGGCCGCGACATGTGGCGCGAGAGGAGGCCGTCGAGGAAGCTGCTCGCGAGCTCCTGCCAGCCCAGCGACCCGTTCGGATAGCCGGCGGCGCTTTCCAGCTCCAGGCGCCGCGCCGCGCCGAAGAGCGCCTCGTCGAAGCCTTCGAGACGCTCGACGAGCTGCTTCTCGAAGGCGGCATCGGCGGCCGCCGTCACGGCGAGGTCGCCGGGCCGGATGGTGACGAGGAGGGCTTCCATGCTCCCCTCCGCGCGGGCGCCGGCGTCGGCGCCCGCCGGAGCGATCGCCAACGAGCCCGCCGGAGCCTCGTGCCGCAGGATCCGGCCGGAGAGGCGGCATTCCAGCCGCACGCTCGACGACATCTGGAACCAGACGAGATGCTCGCGGACCATCGTGTCGACTTGCGCGCCGTCCCGGAAGCTGAGGCGGACGACGGAGACGCCGCTTTCACCCGGCGCCCGCCCGGCCACGGATCGGGCCGGCGGGGCGCCATCCTTCTGCGCCAGGAGGTATCGGTCGGTCGCTGTCATGCAGGGTCCATGCCATCGGTCTGTGTGCAGCATATGTCCGCCGGCGGCAGCGGCGGGTTACGGCCCGCGGGATATGGCCGACCGGCCTGGGCCCGCAAGAACGCACGGGAAGGGAAGCAACCCACCTCCAGGTAACCTCGTGGCCATCCGCGAGGCCGCCCGGAGGTGCCCTTGCGCCGCGCCTCAGGCGCCCTGGCGCGGCGACGGCCCCGGGGTCTCCTGGCCCGCATCCGGTCGAACGCCCGCTCGGGAGGCCGGCCCCGGAATCCGCCCGCGATCAGGACTTTTGCCGTTGCCGGGCTATCCGTGCCGGCCTCGGCGGATGGGCCGGCGTCGACGAGGCCATGGCCAGCGGGCGAGGCCTGGCTGCGACGGTTGCGCCATCGCTGCAGCCCTCGGGAAATCGCGTTGCAATTGTCATATTGGCGCCTGTCCGCCCCGCGGCCTTCCGCGCCGTGTGGAAAGCCGCACCGCCCAGAGGCCGAGCGCCGCGCCCAGCCCCCAGCCCATGACGACGTCGCTCGCCCAATGGGCGCCGATGGACAGCCGCCCCAGCCCGATCAGCAGGGCCAGGGCCGCGGCCGGGATCCACAGGCGCGGGAGGAGGGGGGCCAGGGCCACCGCCATGCCCGCCGCCATCGCCGACTGGGCGGAGGGAAAGGACGCGAAGGCGTCCAGGAAGGCGAAGGGCTCGACATGCAGAGGGCCCTGCCCGCCGGAGCAGCAGGGTCGCCCGCGGCCGACGGCGTGCTTGAGCGGCAGCGCGGCCAGGACCGGGCCGCTGATCGACAGCAGGAGGACCGTTGCGCCGGCGGCCGCGCCGCTCCGCAGCCGGCGCCGCACCGCCAGGGCGAGGAGCCGCGCCGCGCAGCCGGCCGCGACCAGCGGCGGCAGCGCCTCCACGGCCGAAAGCCACGGCCGGGGGAGCCACGGCAGCACGCCGTTCTCCACGCGCAGGCCGGCCAGCCAGGCCTCGAGCGGACGGTCGAGGAAGCCGACGGAAACCAGGCCGAGGCCCAGGAAGCCTAGCAGCACGAGGCCCGGCCTGGCGCAGGCCTTCCTCATGACGGACACCTCGTTGGAGCCTGGGCCGGCACCCGCCTGCGACGACGGCGCTTCAGGCGCCAACGGCTCCCGCCTCGGCGAGGACGGCCTCCTCGAAGGCCGGCATGACCTCCGACCGGAGGGCGGCGATCGTGTCGAGCGAGGCGGCGAGCGGCAGATCTCCGAAGGCAAGGTGGCACATCAGGTAGGTTACGCCCGCCTCGCGCGCCTGCCGCCGCAGCGCGTCGCGCACCGTCGCCGCCGATCCGACCAGGCAATGGCCCTCCTCCACCGCCTCCGCGAAGGAGGCTGGCAGCATCGGACGCACGGCGACGCCGCGGCTGCGCGGGAGGTGGTGCAGCGTCTCGAACCAGCGCGCATAGGCCGGGGCGGCGACGGCGCGCGCCTCCGGATCCGTGTCGGCGATCACGACGTGGCGGACCATGCCGAGCAGCGGCATCTCCGCCCGGGCGTCCGGCCCCCCGGCCCAGCGGGCGCGATAGGCGTCGGTCACCTCCCGGATCGCCGGGGCCGGCCCGATGCTGGCGATGTGGATGCCGGCCCCGGCCGCCCAGCTCGCGGTCTGCGGCTTCGTGGTGCCGTACCAGAGCGGCGGGTGCGGCCGCTGCGCCGGCGAGAGCGTGATCGGGACTCCCTCCAGCCGGAAGTGGCGGCCCTCATGGCTGAGCGAGTCCGTCGCCATCGCCTTGAGGATGATCTCGAAGGTCTCCTGGTAGAGGTCCTGCGCCTGATCCGGCGCCACGCCGAAGAAGCCGGGCTCGATGAATCCGGCGCCGCGGCCGATGCCGAGATCGACCCGGCCGCCGCTGATCTGGTCGAGCATGCAGATCTCCTCGAAGGCGCGCAGCGGGTGGTACAGGTTCAGCAGCATCACCATGGGACCGAGGCGCAGCCGGCTCGTGCGCTGCGCGACCGCCGCCAGGAAGAGATTCGGCGACGGCGCGTGGCCGTGGGGCGTGCCGTGGTGCTCGGAGACGTGGTAGGCGCGGAAGCCCGCCCGGTCGCAGGCGGCGGCGAGTGCGAGCCGGTCGGCATAGTGCCGCTCCAGGCCGAGGCCGGAATCGTCCATGTGATCGAAGACACCGAACTTCAGCGCCAGATGCTGCCCACTGCTCATGACCCACTCCACCGTCGCGTTGCGGCACGGGGCGTTTGAGGCCCGGCGCTGTCGGACCGGGATATGCCGGGCGCGGATTTCAGCTTGATGTCGCGCCGCGCTGCGGATCGGCCGTTCGGGCTACAGCCGTAGCGGGCCGAGGACCGCGCGATGGGCCGGCACCCGGGCGCGGCCCCTGCGCGCCCAGCTGGAGGCGGGGGATGATCGCCGCGGCGTCACCACTGGCTTCCGCCGGGCGCCGGGTCCTCCGGTGCTTCTGCCGCGGGGTCGCCGGAATCATCCTGGAGGGTCTGGACGGCCCGCTGCCGATGCCGGGCGTCGTCCATGGAGCCGGATGGCGCCGCCCCGGTCGGAGGCTGGAGCCGGCTCGGCCGGTCCAGCCCCGGCTTCATTGGGCGGGGACCGGCCGGGCGGGGCGGGGCGGGGCGGCGTCCCCCATCCAGCGGCGGGGTCTGCGACGCGCCCGGCTGCGCCGGGGGCTCGGGCGCGGCGGGCGCAGCCTCCGGCCCGGCGTCGCCGAGCCGGAGATTCAGCTCCCTGCTGGCCTCCATCTCCCCGAGCAGATTCTGGAGGAAGCCCATGTCCTGGTGGGCCCTGAACCAATGGTCGAAGGCCCCGTGAAACTCCTCCACGGCGTCGTTCCCGGCGATCAGCCCGCTGTCGGCCATGTCCATCAGGGTGGACAGGTCCGCCATCATCCGGCTGGCGGCCTCGCGGATCTGCTGCGTGATCCGCTCGTTCTCCTCGATGAGCCTCCTGTCGGCGGTCTCGTGGATCCGCTGCGCATTCCGCCTGGTCTCCACGACGAGCTCGATCGCGTCCCGCGCGGAGTGCCTGAGATCCTCCGCCGCGACGGCCACCATGGCGGATGCATATCTCCGTCTCAGCGACTCCTCGAGGAACGGCACCTCGATCCCGCGCGAGAACGTCCTCGCCTCCGCGCCGATCTCGTCGCAGGCGGCCCTGACGGAAGCGCCCGATGTGACGCGCTGCCTCGTCGAGGCCGCCCTGTCGATGACCTCGGACAGGCTTCCCCGGAGGCGTTCCAGCCCCGCGACCTGGGCATTCGCCGACGCGAAGAGATTCGTCAGCGAAGCGATCTGCCTTCCCGGCGCGCGGTCCGCCTGCGTTCCCTCCATGCGAAGGTCCCGCCATCGCACATCGCCCCTCGCCGCATTCAGCTCGTCGAGCGCCTGGCCGAGGCCGGTCCCCGCGGCACGCGTGAGGGCGTCCCTGTGGTCGATCCAATACGAGCGCTGCAGGCTGCGGAACGTGTCCCCGTCCACCTCCATCTGCAGCGGGTTCCATCGCTCGGCGTCCTGGCCTTCCTCCTCGTTCGGCGCCTCTCCGTCACCGGTGTTCCTGATCCTGGCGAGGCGTCTCAGGAAAGGGAGCAGCGATCGGGTCTTTTCCGGGTCCATTGTTGTCCTCCAGGAGCGGTTGCCAGGGGTCGGGCGAGCCGGCGCCGCAGCACGGCCCGGCTCACGCCGCCCCTAGCTTGGCCAGGCCCGGGCTACGGAACCGTGTCGCCCGGCGGCGCCGTGCTACGGCGGTAGCTGCCGCTCCTCGCTGGCCGAATCGGCCTGACTGGAGGAAACGGTCCGGCGAATTGGCGTTCCGGCGCGAGAGTGAAGCAACGGTGCCCTTGCAGACCTATCGGTCCGGACAAAATGTCTCACGATGGGATCACGGCCCTGTCGAAGAATCCAACGATGCCGACCTGTACTTGCCCCAACCGCATCTGCAGCCGATCCGATGCGCCGGGTCCACTTGTCGACAGCAAGAATGTTCACGACCCCGTGATTTACATGCGTTCAAATCTATCCATGCCATCTGGAGGTGGGATGCCGCTGCGGGAACGATAGCGATGGAGGGACACCGGATCGCGAGGGTCCGGAGGGCCGGGCCGCGCTTTCACCGGTCCTCGCACCGCAACCGACGGGCAGGTCGCAGCGAAGTGATCACGGCTCATCGACGTGGATGTTACCGGCGTCACCGAAAAGCGCTGTTCCACCGGGAACAGACAGCGGCGATGCAGAGGCCCGATCATCACCGTCGTCCGCAAGGGCCACCAAGGGGCCTGCAAGTATTCGGATAACGCCGGCGACGCCCGAAGACGGCGCCCCGGCGAGAGTTTCACGGGTGGGGAACGAACAAGGAGTCCAGAGCAAGCAGGCGCGCCCCGCGCCGCCACATTCAGAGAAAGATAGGGCGAGACATATGTTTGTATTTGCGAATGCCACTCAACGGCAGGAGGGTACGACAACCTTGATCGCGCCAGCGCGGGTCCTGGTGGTGGAGGACGATCCGGCCCTGCGCCGGCTCATCATCGACTATCTCTCGGAGAACGGGCTGCGGGTCGCCTCGGCCGCCAGCCGGCAGGAGATGGAACGTGAATTCACGGCCGACGAGCCCCACCTCGTGGTCCTGGATCTCCGGCTCGGCGGCGAGGACGGGCTGGACCTGCTGCGCGCCGTCCGCGCGCGATCGGACGTGCCCGTGATCATCATCACCGGCCATCGCCGCGACGAGGTCGACCGCGTCGTCGGGCTGGAGCTCGGCGCCGACGACTACCTCACCAAGCCCTTCGGCCCGCGCGAGCTGCTCGCCCGGATCCGGGCGGTGCTGCGCCGCGACGCGGGGCGCGCGCCCACGCGGCGCGGCGGCCGCGACGTGCAGGTCTTCGGCGGCTGGCGGCTCGACCGGCGGGCGCGGCGCCTGAGCGACCCGCAGGGCGCCGATGTCCGGCTCACCAAGGGCGAGTACGCGCTGCTGACCGCCTTCCTCGATGCCCCCGGCCGGCCGCTGACGCGGGAGCATCTGCTGCAGGCGACGCGCGTGCACGAGGACATCTTCGACCGCAGCATCGACGTGCAGATCCTGCGGCTGCGGCGGAAGCTGGAGGTCCAACCGAACGAGCCCAGCATCATCCGCACGGAACGCGGCGTGGGCTACGTCTTCACCCTGCCCGTCGAGCGGGGCTGAGGCGCCTTGGCGCTGCACGGGCCCCGCAGGGGCGGCGTCCGGCGCATCGGTGCCTGGATGGGGCTCGGCCTCCTCGCCGTGCTCCTCCTGGGCGGCGCCCTCGCGCAGGGTCCCGCGCGGCCGCCGCGCGGGGCGGATGGGCAGGACCCCTTCTCGCCCCTGCCCGCCGCCGCGCCGGCCGATCCGGCGCGGCTGGCGCTCGGCGAACGGCTGTTCCACGACACCCGCCTCTCCGGCAACGGGACGCGCGCCTGCTCGTCCTGCCACGACATGCGCAGCAACGGCGCCAGCGGCGGGCGGCGCGACCTGTCGCCGGACGGACAGGAGCTGTTCCTCAACACCCTCACGGTCTTCAACGCCGCCCTCAACTTCCGGCTGAACTGGGAGGGCGGCCACCGAAGCCTGGAGGCGCAGGCCGAGGCGATCCTGCTGAACCCTCTGGTCATGGATGCCGACCTGCCGACCGTGCTGCGCCGCCTCGCCGCCGATGCCGAGATGGAGGCGGCGTTCCGCGCGGCCTATGGCCGGGCGCCGGACCGCGCCGCGTTGCTCGACGCGATCGCGACCTTCGAGCGCTCGCTCCTCACCCCCGGCAGCCGCTTCGACCGGTGGCTCGCCGGCGAGACGACGGTGCTGACCGCCGAGGAGCAGGCCGGCTACCAGCTCTTCCGCATGGTCGGCTGCGCCTCCTGCCACCAGGGCACGAATGTCGGCGGCAACCTGTTCCAGCGCCACGGCATCTTCCATCCCCTCGCCTCGCCGGAGCCGCAGCTCCTGCGGGTGCCGAGCCTGCGGAATGTCGGCGTCACCGCGCCCTATTTCCATGACGGCAGCGCGGCGACGCTGGAAGAGGCGGTCCGCGGCATGGGGCTCGCGCAGCTCAACCGCGTCTTCACCGGGCAGGAGGTGGACGCCATCACGGCCTTCCTCCGCTCGCTGACCGGTACCTGGCGCGGCGCCACCCTCACCGCGCCGCCCCCCGCGGCGCGACCGTGACGCGGCTTCCTCTCCTGGCCGCGGCGACGGGGCTTTCGCTCCTGGTCCTCACCTGGCTGCTGCTGCGCGGCTTCGACGACAATTCCCGGGCCTTCCGGGAGGCCTTCGCCGTGCTCGACCACGTGGAGCTCGCCGAGAGCAGCCTGCTCCGGGACGTGCTCAGCGCCCGGGCCGGAATCCTCCGCAACTACGATCCCCTGGTGAGCACGGCGCAGCAGCTCGAGGATGCGGTGGAGCAGCTGGGCCGTTCCGGCCTCGTGACGCCATCCCTGGTGGAGCGGCTCGCAAGCTGGCGCGAGAGCCAGGCCTCGATGCTGGAGGAGTTCAAGTCCACCAACGCCCTGCTGCAGAACTCGCTCGCCCAGTTCGGCCAGATCGCGCGGCGCCTCGCCCTGCCGGAGGACGGCGCGACGGCCGTGCCCGGCGCCGGCCCGCTGGCCTCGGCCATGCTGGACTTCGCGCTCCGCACCTCGCCCGACGGGGCGCAGGAGGTGCGGCGCGGGCTGGAGATGCTCGCCGCGACGCCCGCCCGGCCCGATGCCAGCGTGGAGGTCTCGGCGCTGCTGGCGCATGGCTACCTCCTGATCGACCTCATGCCCGTGGCCGACCGGAACCTGCGCGGCCTGCTCGCCGCGGCCAGCGAGCCGCAGCGGCTGGCGATCCGCGAGGAGCTGCTGCTGCGGCAGGAGGCGGTCCGGCGGGTGTCCCTGACCTATCGCCTGTCGCTCTACGGCGTGTCGGTGCTCCTGCTCGCCGGCCTGACCGGGCTCGGCTTCCACATCCGGGCGCACAGCCGGGCCCAGTCCCGCCGCGCGGCCTTCGAGCACATGCTCGCGGACATCTCGACCGGCTTCATCGCCACCGGCCCGGCCGAGGTGCGGGCGCAGGTCGAGCGCGGCCTCGGCCGCATCGCCGCGGAGCTGGGCGCGGCGCGCGCCTATCTCCTGCTCACCGGGCCGCATGCGCAGAACTATGTCTGGCAGGCGCCCGGGACGGCGCGGAGCGCGGGCTGGCCGGCCCGGGCCTGGTCGCTGGCCGCGCGGCTCGGCCAGGCCGGGGAGAGCATCCTGCGCGTGGCACCCGGCGACCGCCTGCCGGACGGCCTGCGGGCCGAGCTGTCCGGCGCCGGGCTGCACGGCTGGGTCGCCGCCCTCAGGACCGATCCGGACGGCAACCCGACCGCCCTGCTCGGATGCGACATCGCGCGGCCGGGCCTGAAGCTGCCCGCCACGCCCGACCTCGCGCCCCTGCGGCTGGCCCTCGACGCGGTGGCCAACCTCGTCGAGCGCGCGCGGCTGGAGCACGAGCGGCAGCGGCTGGAGGCGCATCTCCAGCAGTCGCGCCGGATGGAGCTGCTGGGCAGCTTCGCTAGCGGGATCGCGCACAACTTCAACAACATCCTCGGCGCGATCCTCGGCTACGCCGACATCGCGGAAGGGGCCTCCACCCCCTCGGATCCGCGCCGGAGCGAGAGCCTGCTGGAAATCCGGCGGGCCGGCGAGAAGGCGCGGGACCTGGTGACGCAGATCCTGGATTTCGGGCACGGCCGGGCGACGACCCGGCGCCCCGTCGGCGTGCAGGGCCTCGTCGAGGAGGCCGCCTCCCTGCTGCGCGCCTCGCTGCCGGAGGGCGTGGAGCTGAGGGTCGGCAGCATCCCCGCCTCGGCCGTGCTGTCCGGCGACGCGGCGCAGCTCCAGCAGGTGATCCTGAACCTGTGCGGGAACGCGGCCCAGGCGATGGGCGGCGCCGGCACCATCGCGATCAGCGTGGAGGAGCGCGAGATCACGCATCGGCGCCGGCTGGACCAGGGCCAGCTGATGCCCGGCCGGTACATCCTCCTCTCCGTCGCGGATACCGGCCGGGGGATCGATCAGGCGCTGCGCCGGCGGATCTTCGAGCCCTTCTTCACCACCCGGGCCGCCGGGCACGGGCTCGGCCTCGCCACCGTCCGCGAGATCGTGCTCGGCCATGACGGCGCGATCGGCCTGCGCAGCACGCCGGGACGGGGCAGCCGCTTCGACATCTGGCTGCCCGCCAGCCCGGCCGGGTCGGCCGTGGACGGCGCCGCGCCGCCGGAACCCGGATTCGGGGAGGGCGAGACGGTGCTGTTGCTGAATCCGCTCGCCGACCGGCTGGCCATCGAGGAGGAGATGCTCGCGATGCTGGGCTACGAGCCGGTCGGATTCTCCGGGACGGAGGAGCTGCTGCAGGCGATCCGCGCCACGCCGGACCGCTTCGACCTCGCCCTCCTCTGCGACCCCGGGCCGGCGGCATCGGCGCTGAGGCTGGCGGATGAGCTGCGACGCGCGAAGCCGGGCCTGGCGGTGATCCTCGCCGTGCCGGCCACCGGGCGGATCGACGCGGAGGAGGCCGCCCGCGGCGTCACGGACATCCTGCGATACCCGCCGGACAGCCACGAGCTGGCGCGGGCCTTGCGGGCCGGCCTCCAGGGCAGCCGGGCCGGATGAGGCGATGGCGTCATATCAAAAGTGCATGACCTTCAATATGTTATGGTAAAATTCGCGGCCTATGCTCGGTCTCCGGAAGATCCCCCGCGGCATGGAGACAAGCATGAAAGCCGGAGACCATTTTCGACTGGATTCCAGCTGGTGGAAGAAGAACCGGGCCGCGACCCTGTTGCCCACCGGCCTCACCAAGGCGCTGACCCGATACGAGGCGGCCAGGGGCGAGGTGTCGACCCTCGGCACGACAAGCCATCCCCTGGATGCCTGCATCGCCTTCGACAAGGCCGTCGAGGCGCTCGCGGCCGCCGACACCGCACGGAGGGCCGCTATCGCGCGGTGCACCCAGCCGCCGCACAAGGAGACCAAGGACGCGCTGAAGCGGGATGGGGCGATCCGCGACGCCCGGGCCGAGCTGACGGAGCGCTGCCTCGTGCCGATCCGGGAACGCCTGCGGCTGCTGGACGAGCAGCTGGAGACGCTCACATCCTGCAAGGGCAGCCTCAGCGCCGGGCTGGAGAAGGTCGACGGAAGAGAGCCGGCTGAGCAGGAGGTCACGGCGATCAGGGGCCTCTTCAACCGCCTGCAGCATCTGACGGACACGATGGGCACCAACCTGGACAGCCTGCCCAACGCCGCCCGGCTGTCGCGGATCGACGCCGAGATCGGCCGCCGGCGAACCGAGCTGGAACGGAACTACAAGCTGCAGCAGAGCTCGACCATCAGGTCTGCCGCTGGCCCCTACCTGTCCGGCCGCGACGATTCGTGAGCGGCCAGGCGGCGCCGCGCCTGCCAGCGTGGCTCGATGCGCTTTGCGGCTGCGTGGTGCCGGACCGGTGGCGGAGCAGGCCGAACCGGCCGGACCTCTCGAACGTCACTCATCTCGGCGACAAGGCGGAGGCCAGGAGGCGCATCGACGAAGCGCTGGCAACCTTCAACCGACGCCCTTACGACCTGGACGCCACCGCTGCGGCCCACAACCTCGCGCACCGTGTCGGCAACGGCGCCTGTGTCGGCCTCTCCACCGATTGGCTCAGGCGGCATCTGCAGGCTCCGCGAGCCGGATCGGACCGGCGGAGCGAAGACATGCAGCTGCTGGACAGGCTCACGGCGGCCTTGGATCTCCAGGAATCCTACGAGATGATGCGCCAGGACGCCCGAACCGGCCCGAATCCGCTGGACGCGGGCGAGGCCAACGCGACGGCCATCAGGCAGGCCCTCGCGGTGGAAGGCCTGGAGGCCACGCCGGAGAGGGATACGGTCCCCTTCGACAGCGCGAGGATGCCGGAGTACCTGAGTGAGCCTGGCTACAGGCTGCTGGCGCTCGGCGGGTACGGGGAAGGTCACGCCATCGCCGTCTATCGGCCGCCGGCCTGGAGCAGGACCCGGCGGCTCCGGGTCTTCGATCCCAACCTGGGAGAACTCGCGGTCGAGCCCCAGGATGTCGAGGACCTCTTCGACGCCATCAGGAAGTACTACGCCATTCGCGGGACCACCTACACCAGCGTGACCCCCTATCGGATCCTCCCGGGTCAGGCGCCGGCCGCTCAGGCCTGATCCTTCTCCGTCTCCGCCGCCTCGCCGGTCCGGCGGAACTGCGCCTGCACGGCGGCGCGCTTGACCGCCAGCATGGCCGGGCGCGCCAGCTGTGGCGGCAGGGGCAGCATCGGCGAGGTGCCCAGGATCGGTCCGTTGGCGAGCAGCCGGATGCCGCTGCCGCTGATCGTGATGCCGTCGGCGCCGATCAGGATGCTCTGGTCGCCGCCCGCGCCCACCACCCGCAGCGCGATCCCCTCGGGCGTGACCTCGATCCGGCTGCCCATGGGCGCACCGGGCCGGACGCCGCTCTCGAGGATGCTGGCGCCGGCCGAGCTGATCGCGGCGCCCTCCGCGGCCTCCAGGGCGAAGAGCCGCTTCACCTCCACCGTGTGGTTGCGCTGCGCGCGCAGATGCACGTTCTCGGCCCCCGCGCGGTCCTCGAAGCGGAGCTCGTTGTAGGCGGCCAGCGCGCCGCGGCCGTCCGTCCGGGTGCGGAAGGTGGAGCGCGTCGCCTGGTCGGGCAGGCTCTCCGGCGGCATGTTGGCGCCATTGTAGACCACGCCGACGACGATCGGCCGGTCCGGATCGCCCTGGAGGAAGTCGACCACCACCTCCTGGCCGACGCGCGGGATCACCAGCCCGCCGAAGCCCTTGCCCGCCCAGCATTGCGCGACGCGGATCCAGCAGGAGCTGTTCTCGTCGCGGCGGCCCTCGCGGTCCCAGTGGAACTGGACCTTGATGCGGCCGAGGCGGTCCGTGGTGATCGTCTCGCCCGGCCGGCCCACGACAACAGCGGTCTGCGGGCCGCTGCTGGGCTTCGGCGTGCGCAGCGGCGGCCGGAACTGGGTCGTGGCCGGCATCGCCTCGACGGTGCTGCGGTAGAAGAGCGAGGGATCGTCGCCCGCGGCGACCGCGCCGACGTCGCCCAGCACCTCGAACTCGACGCCGACCGCCAGGAAGCGCTCGTCCGGCGGCGGGGCCATGGCCTTGTCGGCAATGTCGAAGGGATTCGCGGCCCGGAAGATCGAGCCCGCCGAGACCTGGCGGGCGCTGCCCTCGATGCGGACGCGATAGGCACGGCAGGCGATCTCCTCGGCGCGGATTCCCGCCCGGAACTCGCCGTCGCGCCGCTCGGCGTAGCGGCCGGGGAAGGCGAAGGCCTCGGCCAGCGGCGCGCCGCCGCCGGGCACGGTCATGCCCTTCGTCGTGCCGA
The DNA here is from genome assembly GCF_058806835.1 of Roseococcus sp. GW821-FHT12F05. NCBI lineage: Bacteria > Pseudomonadati > Pseudomonadota > Alphaproteobacteria > Acetobacterales > Roseomonadaceae > Roseococcus > Roseococcus sp. GW821-FHT12F05. The sequence goes on along the minus strand of NZ_JBXAQB010000004.1, from coordinate 266,013 downwards.
TGCGCGGGCCGCTGCCGAGGCGGGGCGCCGGCGCGGCGGTGCCGCTCATCATGGGCACGCCGCCGGTGCGGACCGGCATGACCTCCGCCAGCGCCGCGAGTTCGGCCGTGGGCTTCTCCGGATCGTAGTCGTCGAGCACGACCTTGGCGCTGGTGAGCTCCACGCTCTCCCGCCAGTGCCAGAAGATGTCGTCGAGGTGGCGGAACTGCTTCAGGTTCTGGTGGGTCTCGACGACATCCGGATCGCAGGCCGGATGGCGCGCGGCGTCGTCGAGCAGCACGAGCTCGTGCCGCTGCTCGGTGTGCGTGAAGTGGTAGTAGATGCCGTCCTCCTCCAGGAGGCGGCTGACGAAGTCCAGGTCGGTCTCGCCATGCTGGACGCAATACTCCCGGCGCGGCACGCGGCCGCCCGCGCGGTTGACGAAGCGGCCCCGGTGCTCGCCGAAGATGGCGGCGGCGATCTCGAGGCTCGTCCGGTTCTGGAAGATGCGGTGGTTCCGGCGCCAGGCGAGCAGGCTCAGCCAGGGGCGGATCTCGGCCGCGTAGTGCGGGCGCCGCGTGTCGTCGAGGCCGAGATACTCGAAGCGCGTCACGATGCCGTTGAAGAAGCGCGCGTCGGCGCCGCGGAGCTTCATGCCGATCGTCATCGACTGGCCGGGAATGCGGGAAAAGCCCTGGATGGGATCGCGGCTCGCGATCTTCGCCTCGTAGCGGAAGGGCTCGCCGAGGCGTTCCGTCCCCTTGAAGGAGCGGAGGCGAACATCCTCCAGCGCGAAGGCCGCGGAGGTGACGGCCGCGAATCGGTTGTCGCGCAGGAGCTCGGAGACGGAAGGCGCGGTCGCGCTCACGCGCCGATCTCGGCGAGGGCCGGCGCGTCGGCATCGAAGCGGAACAGGAACTCGCCGTCCGCGACGTCGAGCCGGACGTCGCCGAGGCGCTCGCCGTCCCGCTGCGCGCCCAGGATGTAGCGGCTGATCCGCGGCAGGAGGCTGTGGGTCAGGATCGCGTCGATCATCCGCCCGCCGCTGTCCGCGTGCCGCGCGCGGGCGGCGATCAGCGCGACGACGCCCTCCGCATAGGTGAAGGCGATCCGGTGCGCGCGCTCCAGCCGCTCGGCGACGCGGTCGAGCTGCAGCCGCACGATCCGGTCCAGCATGGACGCGCTGAGCGGGTAGTAGGGCAGCGTGACCATGCGGCCGAGCAGCGCCGGCGGGAAGACGGCGAGCAGCGGGTCGTGCAGCGCCGCCTCCAGCGTCGCGGCATCGGGGCGCGTCGCCGCGCAGAGCTGCGCGATCTCCTCCGATCCGATGTTGCAGGTGAGCAGGATCAGCGTGTTGCGGAAGTCGACGCGCAGCCCCTCGCCGTCCTCCATCACGCCCTTGTCGAAGACCTGAAAGAAGAGCTTGTGCACGTCGGGATGCGCCTTCTCCACCTCGTCGAGGAGGATCACCGCATGCGGCCGGCGACGCACGGCTTCGGTCAGCACGCCGCCCTGGCCGTGCCCGACATAGCCGGGCGGCGCGCCCTTCAGCGAGGAGACGGTGTGCGCCTCCTGAAACTCGCTCATGTTGATGGTGATGAGGTCGCTCTCGCCGCCCAGCAGCACGTCGGCCAGCGCAAGCGCCGTCTCGGTCTTGCCCACGCCCGAGGGACCGCAGAGCAGGAAGACGCCGATGGGCTTGGCCGGATCCTCGAGGCCGGCGCGGCTGGTCTGGATGCGCCGAGCGATGGCCTCCAGCGCGTGGTCCTGGCCGACCACCCGCGCGGCCAGCGCATCGGCGAGCGAGAGCAGGGTGGCCGCCTCGTCCTTCAGGAGGCGGCCGGTGGGAATGCCCGTCCAATCCTGCACGATGGCCGCGACGGCGTTGCGGTCCACTTGGTCGAGCACGAGCGGCGCCTCGCCCGCCAGTTGATGGTGCTCTGCCTGCACGGCGGCCAGCGCCTCGCGCGTGCCCTCGCCGCGCCAGGCCGCGCGCGCCGCCTGCAACCGGGCCACGAGGTCGAGCTCCTCCTGCCAGCGGGCCTTCAGACGGGCCACCTCCGCCTGCTCCGCGAGCATGTCGTCCTCGATGCGGGCCAGGCGGACCTCCGTCTCCTCGCCCTTCCAGGCCTCGCGCCGCGCGATCTCGCCCTCCACGGCCAGCGCCTCCAGCCGCGCCTGCCGGTGGGACAGCGCGTCGGGGCGGGCATGGCGGCTCACGCCCACGCGGGCGCAGGCGGTGTCGAGCAGGCTGAGCGCCTTGTCCGGCAGGCGGCGGCCCGCGATGTAGCGCCGCGACAGCGTGACCGCGGCCTCCACCGCCTCGTCCAGGATCTCCACGCCGTGGTGCTTCTCCAGGACCGCGACCATGCGCCGCATCATCGCGATGGCCTGCGGGTCCTCCGGCTCCTCCACGGGGATGGCCTGGAAGCGGCGGCTGAGCGCGGGGTCCTTCTCGATGTAGCGCTTGTACTCGGCCCAGGTCGTGGCGCCGATGGTGCGCAGCGCGCCGCGCGCAAGCGCCGGCTTCAGGATGTTCGCCGCGTCGCCCGTGCCCTCCTGCCCGCCGGCGCCGATCAGCGTGTGCGCCTCGTCGACGAAGAGGATAACGGGGCGCGGCGCGGATTGCACGGCCTCGATCACCGCCTGGAGGCGCTGCTCGAACTCGCCCTTCACGCCGGCGCCGGCCTGCAGCAGGTTGAGGTCGAGCGCCAGCAGGACAACGCCCTGCAGGGCCGGCGGCACCTCGCCCGCGGCGATCTTCAGCGCCAGGCCCTCGACGATGGCGGTCTTGCCCACGCCGGCCTCGCCCGTGAGCAGGGGGTTGTTCTGCCGCCGCCGCATCAACACGTCGATCACGCGCCGCAGCTCCGCGTCGCGGCCGATCACGGGATCGAGCTTTCCGGCGCGCGCGTCGGCCGTGAGGTCCACGGTGTAGCGCGCCAGCACGCCCTGCTCGGCGGTCGCGGATTCCACGCGCGGCGCCTCGGCCGCCTCGGGCGAGCCCTGGGTGGTCGCATCGAATTCCGCGCGCAGCGTGTCCGGCCGCAGCTTGCGCAGTTCGCCCGAGATGCCGAGGAAAAGCGGCGCGAGGGAACGGTCCGTGAGGCCCGCATGCAGCAGGTGCCCGGAACGGATGCGGTCGCTGCCGAAGACCAGGCTGGCGCTCAGCCAGGCCTGCTGCGTGGCGTCCTCGACATGAACGGAAAGGTCCGACACGGCGCCGGCGCCGCGCGGCAGCGCGTCCAGCGCACGGGTGATGTCGCCGCTCAGCCGGGCTTCATCGACGGAGAAGTGCCGGAGGATCCGGCGCAGGTCGGAATCCGGCAGCAGCTCGATCTGATGCAGCCAGTGAACCAGCTCCACATAGGCATGGCCGCGCAGCCGGCAGAACCCCGTCGCCGTCTCCAGAGCGCGGTAGCAGGTCGTGTTGAGCTTGCCGAACAAGGTCTGGCGCGTGATGCCCGTCATGGCGAACTCCAGGGTGAAGGATGAGGTGGCGCCGTCGTCAGGTCGTCGGCATGGGCCGTGGAGCGCCGGCGGCCGAGCCAGGTGGTCCAGCCGAGCTTTCCCGTGCGCCCCAGCCGGGCGGCGGGCACGGCGTCGCGGTGCAGCACCAGGGTGACGCGCCAGTCGAGCTCGTCGCCGAGGTAGTTGCGGATCACGTCGGCCAGGGTGGTCAGGCCGGCGCTGCCGGGCAGCAGGTTCTCGTAACCGGCGAGGTCGAGCGGCCCGGCGATCACGCGGAAGCGGAGGTGATGGACCCGCAGCCGCGCGCCCAGCATGATGGTGCCGCCCAGCTCGCCATTCGAGCGATCGCGACCGAGATGCCAGCGCGAGGCCGGCGGCAGGTCGATCCAGTGCGCGGTGAATTCCCTGATACGGACGGGTGCGGCGACGAAGTCTGCAAGGATCGCCTCCAGCCCCTCCGCATTGCGGGTGTGCAGCGCGAAGCGGCCGGTGAAATGCAGCTTCGCGAGATCGGGCACGCTGTCGCGATGGCGCAGCGATGCCATGCCGAAGCCCGCAAGCGCACCGAGCTGCATCGCGAAGCGGTCCTCGCCGGGCCGGTCGTGGCTGACCGTCGGCTCGCTCTCCGCCCAGGCCCGGAAGAACAGGCTCGCCATGCGGTGGTGGAAGATGTCGGCGAAACCGGCGAAGCCCGCATCGCCGGCCTGGTGCAGCCGGGCGTGCGCGTATTCCGTCAGATGCGCCGGCAGCGGGCCGCCGGGACCGAAGAGGCCGAAGCCGAAGAGCCGCAGCCGCGCCGGCGCCCCGCCCTCCCCCGGCTCCAGCCCGGCAATGTCGCGCGGCGCGAAACCCATGCTCGGATGCTGGCCGATGCGGAGCGCATCCGCCGAGGGGTGGGCGGATTCCCCAAGCCTCGGCTGCGCCGGATGCAGCGCGTCGATCCGGCGCAGCAGCTGGAAGAGGTCGAAGGCCTCCGGCGCCTGCGACACCTCCTCCAGCAGCCGGCGAGCGTGCTCCGTCCTCACAGGATCTCCCGCCGCCCCGCCAGCATGGGCCAGCGCATGACCTCGCCCCGCTGGAGCGTCGTCAGCACCGTCTCGGTGAAGGCGTTGATCGACACGTACTTGGCGAAGAAGCGCGCGAGCACGGCCCCCAGCGGAAAGACGCCGACGCCCTCGAAGGCCGCCTCGTCCATGGTCACCTCGATCTCGAGCCCGCGCGCGATGGCGCCCTGGCCGCGGCCCGGCAGACGGCGGATCACCGGACGCGAGCGGATGTCGCGGATGCCGTCGATCTGGCGCGCCGCCGCAGAGTCCTCGCCGTCGAGGTAGAGGCGGAGCAGCTCTCGCAGCGCCTCGGCGCCGCCGCCCTCCTGGCCCGTGATCGACAGGTAGTTCAGCGAGAGGTGGCTGATCAGCTTCCAGGAGACGTCGCCCTGCGCCGGCGAGGCGCGCGGCCGGCTCGGCAGCCCGACGAACTGCACGGCGGCGACCGGCGCGCCGATCTCCAGCGTGAAGTCGGTCTCGCCGTGGCCGGGCTGCAGCAGCAGCGGCAGGTCGCGGTTCGAGCAGAGGGCGCGGATGGCGAGCTGCCGCAGCGATCCGGAAAAGGCCGAGGCCGACTGGTCGACCAGCGCGACATAGACCTCACTGCCGACATAGCCCGTGCGGGTGCCGTGGCGCCGCTGCTGCTCGGAGAGCAGCCCCGCCTCGCGCCGCAGCGTGTAGTAGCTGTCATGGCCGCCGCGGCGGCCGTGGTCGCGGAGGTTGTAGAAGGGCCGGAACTCGATGGCCTCCGTCGAATCCTCGCCGATCCCGAGGATGCGCAGGATCGAATGCAGCTCGAGGTCCTGGCCGCGCAGCCGGTCGACGACGACGCGGTGCTCGTGCCGGCGGTCGCTGATGTCGACATGGTCGGCATGGCGCTCGAAGAGGTTCACGGCGGGCGTCGTGAAGAGCAGCAGGCTCTGCGTGCCGAGCTGGCGCTGGAGCCGCGGCTCGGCGCGGCGGAGCACGACGAGCAGGTCCATCTGGTCCTCCGCGTTGCGCAGCACCGCGTCCGCGAGGCCTGATATCTCCAGGCCGAGCGCGCGTTCCGGCAGGGCGAAGACCTCCTGCAGCAGGCGGTATCCGTCGAAGGAGCGCGGCATCGGGGGAAGCAGCGCCTCCTCCGCTTCCAGCCCGGCATGACGCAGGGACGAGGCCGGCATCACCTCCTGCCAGGCGAAGGGTCGCGCCGTCGGCCGCGTGACGACGGCGACGGCATCCGCCAGCAGGTGCATCGCGAGCAGCGCGCCGGTGCCCCCGCGCCCCAGGCAGTGCAGGGCCAGCGTCTTCAGTGCGAGGCGATCGAAGGGCAGCCCGTTGGTCGTGCGCAGGCGGATGCGCAGCACGCCGCGCGCCTCCGGCTGCCGCGGCAGGTCCAGCGCGGCGAGCTGGCCGGGCTCGCCGTAATAGTCGACGTCGGTGACGGCGATCGGCCAGAGCCAGACGTCCTGCGCCGTGCGGAACTCGCAGGGCGTCGAGCCGCCCGGCGGCAGCTGGCTGAACAGCCGCGTGCCGCGTGGCACCAGGTAGCCGCGCTCGAGCCGCCCGGCCTCGGCATCCGGCTCGAAGCGCACGATGCCCATCGAGGGGACGGGCGCCAGGAAATGCGGATAGACCTGCTCCAGCAGGTGCTGGGTGAAGGCGGGGAAGCGCGCGCGGAGCTTGTGCTGGACACGTGCGGCCAGGAAGGCGAAGCCTTCCAGCAGGCGCTCGACATAGGGATCGGCGACCTCGTCGCCCTGGAGGCCGAGGCGGCCCGCGATCTTCGGGAAGGCCTGCGCGTATTCCGCGCCCATGCCGCGCAGGAAGGCGAGCTCCTCGTTGTAGAGATGCAGGAAGGCCGGATCCATCAGAGGCCCCCGTGCGGCATCTCGACGACGCGGATGGAATCCACATCCGCATCCACCTCGGTGCGCATGATCATCCGCAGCGGCATGGGCTCGGCCCAGAGGTCGGCCTCGATGCGGAAGTGCAGGCCGCCGCTGCCGTCCAGCACCGCCACCTTGAGCGTCGCGGGCAGCAGCCGCGGCTCGAAGCGGCGCAGGCTCGTCACGATGCGCTGGCGCAGCGTGTCCGTGTCCAGCCCCTCGCGGCTCAGCCCATGCGGCGTGGCGACGCCGTAGTTCAGCGTGCTGGAGGCGATCTCGGGATAGGGCCCAAGATCGGTGGTCGCGGCCAGGCTGCCCGCGTTGAGCAGCCAGGTCACGTCGCGCAGGATCGCCTGGCGCAGCCGGCGGACCGAGAAGACGCGCTCCTCCCGGCCGTCCGCCTGCCGCTGCGGATGCTCGTCGGTGAGCCGGTCGAGCAGCGACGGCTGGACCAGGTCCTGCCTTGGGCTTCGGGTCACGCGATGAGCTTGTTGAAGTCCGTGCTGTTGGCGACCTGGTTCCAGACCGACTCGCCGCCCGCCGTGAGCTTTCCTTTGTCGTCCTGCTTGCTGTAGGTGATCTTGCAGGCTCCGAAGCGGAAGGTGACGGTCTCCTCCGGCATGGCCTCGCCATAGGCCCATTCGACCTTCTCGACCGCCATCATGTTGAAGGTCCAGTGCAGGAACAGGTTGGACTGGTTCGTGTTCTCGCCGGCGCCGGTGGCGCGGAAGAGCTTGAGCTCGACGCCGTTGAAGTGACAGCCGCGGCCGCAGGCGACGAAGAGGCTGGGCGAGGCCGTGTCCACCGACTTCTTGGCGGTGAAGACCTCGAACTCCGCCTTGCCGAGGCCGGCGCCGCCGGTGTGCGGGCCGATGTTCAGCTTGTTCTCCAGCGAGAAGCCCCAGCCGTCGGCGAGCGTGATTCCATCGTCGCAGAGGACGGATTCGCCCTTGGGCCGGAAGCCCTCCTTGCAGTCGCGGGGGAAGTACAGAACGGCGTCGAAGGCCATGGCTGTTCCTTTCTAGGATGGCGGGGGATGCGTCAGATTTTCTGCGCGGAGGGAAGGCGCGAGACCAGGCGAAGGGAGATCGACAGCCCCTCCAGCTGGTAGTGCGGGCGCAGGAAGAACTTGGCGGCGTAGTAGCCGGGGTTGTCGGGGATCTCCTCGACCGTCACCTGTCCCGCGACCAGCGGCTTCTCGGCCTTGCTCTCCTCGCTGCCGAGCTCGGGCGAGGGGTGGATGTAGTTCTGGATCCACAGGTTCAGCCAGGACTCGACGTCGCTCCGTTCCTTGAAGCTGCCGATCTTGTCGCGCACCATGCACTTCAGGTAATGCGCGAAACGGCAGATCGCGAAGATGTAGGGCAGCCGCGCGCTCAGCTCGGCATTCTTCGTCGCCTCGTCGTCGTTGTACTTCGTCGGCTTGTTGACCGTCTGCGCGCCGATGAAGACGCCGACATCCGTGTTCTTCCGGTGCAGCAGCGGCAGCAGGCCGTTCTTCGAGAGCTCCGCCTCGCGCCGGTCGCTGATGCCGATCTCGGTCGGGCACTTCATGTCCACGCCGCCGTCGTCGGTCGGGAAGGTGTGGACCGGCAGCCCCTCCACGAGCCCGCCGGATTCCACGCCGCGGATCCGCGACATCCAGCCGTAGAGCTTGAAGGAGCGCGTGACGTTCACGCCCATCGCATAGGCCGCGTTGGTCCAGAGGTAGCGGCCGCTGTCGGTGCCGTCGGCCTCCTCCTCGAAGGCGAAGGCGTCGACGGGATTGGTGCGCGCGCCATAGGGCAGACGGCCCAGCGTGCGCGGCATGGTGAGCGCCACGTAGCGCGAGTTCTCGCTCTCGCGGAAGGAACGCCAGGCCGCATGCTCGGGCGTGGTCAGGATCTTCGTGATGTCGCGGGGATTGGCGAGCTCCTGCCAGCTGTCCATCTGCAGCAGCTGCGGCGCGGCGGCGGCGATGAAGGGCGCGTGGCTGGCGGCGGCGATCTGGGCGATCCCCGCCAGCAATTCCACATCGGGCGGCGAGTGGTCGAAATGGTAGTCGCCGATGAGGCAGCCATAGGGCTCGCCGCCGATCTGGCCGTACTCCTCCTCGTAGATCTTCTTGAAGAGCGGGCTCTGGTCCCAGGCCACGCCCTTGTACTTCCGCAGCTCGCGCGAGAGCTCTTTCTTCGAGACCGGCATGACGCGGATCTTCAGCATCTCGTCGGTCTCGGTGTTCGTCACGAGATGATGCAGGCCGCGCCAGGCGGATTCGACAGCTTGGAAATCCTCGTGATGCAGGATCTCGTTCACCTGAGCCGTCATCTTCCGGTCGATCGCCGCGACGATGGACTGGATGGTCGCGATGACGTCGTCGCCGATCACCACAGCGCTCGCGACGGCCTGCTCGGCCAGCGTGCGGACCGCGCGCTCGACGGAATCGCGTGCCTGGTCGGAGCGCGGGCGGAACTCGCGCTGCAGCAGGCTGGAGAAGTCGTCGATGGTCTCCGCCGTCGCGAGCGCGCCGGAGGAGGTGACGGCCTGGCTCATGGCGTCGGCTCCTCCGCGGCGGTCTCGGGCGGCTTCGGCGCACTGCCGAGGGCCGCGAGCAGCGCCGGATCCCGCAGGAGCTTCGCCATCAGCTCCTCCGCCCCGGTCTTGCCGTCCATGTAGGTGAGGAGGTTGGTCAGCTGCGTCCGCGCCTCCAGCATCTCCTTCAACCCGTCGACCTTGCGCGCGACGGCGGCGGGCGAGAAATCCTCCATGCTCTCGAAGGTCAGGTCGACGGCGAGCTGGCCCTCGCCGGTGAGCCGGTTCGGCACGCGCAGCGCGACGCGGGGCTTCATGGAGCGCAGCCGCGCGTCGAAATTGTCCACGTCGATCTCCAGCATCTTGCGCTCGGCGACGGGCGGCGGCGGCTCCGCCGGCATGCCCGTGAGATCGGCCAGCACGCCCACGACGAAGGGTAGCTGCACCTTCTTCTCGGAGCCGTAGAGCTCGACGTCGTATTCGATCTGCACGCGCGGCGCGCGGTTGCGCGCGATGAATTTCTGGCTGCTGCCGGAACCTGACATGGGATCATCCTTCTCGGTCGTACATGGCTTACTCGCCGTCGCCGGCGGCGCCCGCGATGGCGCGGAACTGGGCGGCGCCGTCGGGCGCCAGGTCCATCAGCAGGGCGAGGAAATCCTTGGCGACGAGCCGCCGCGCGCGCACCAGCAGCGCCGGCACGGGGCTGCCCGGCTCGTTCGCGCGGTACCACTGGCAGATGCGGTCGAGACCGGCGATCACGTCGTTCCTGTCGCGGATCTGAGAGCTCGCGGGCGCCAGGGCAGGCGCGACCGCGAGCGGCGCTCCAACTGGCTCCGGCGCAGCGGCTGGGCGATACGGCTCGAGGATCTGCCGCACCTGTTGCAGCAGGCCAGCCAGGGGCTCGAAGCGGACCGCCTCGGTGGCGTCGACGCGCCGGCGCAGCGCCGCATCCAGCCCGGCCACGGCGGCGAGGCAGCCGTCCAACCCGTCCAGCGCCGTGCCCAGGGCCTCGCCGTCGCTGTCCTCAAAGGCGCGGGCGATCGTCCCGGCGTCGGGGCCAGCGGACTCGGCGCGCTGCGCCTCCACCCAGTCGCGGAAGGCGAATGTTCCGAAGATGCGCGAGCGGGCCAGCGGCAGCCGTCGGATCTCGGCCAGCAGCCCATCGGGGTCGCAGAGATTGGTCAGCGCGCTGATGCGCACGGTCTGGTCCGCGGCATCCTCCGTGTCGGGCCGGGGATGCACGCCCTCCCAATGCTGCTCGACATACTGCGCCAGGAGCGCAAGGCCATTCCGCAGGCTGGGAAAGCCGTCCAGCGCCAGGCCGGCCCGGGCCAGCAGCACGCCGATCCGCAGGTCCTTGCTGCGCCCGGCCAGCGCCAGGCCGAGCGTGCCCACCTCGTTCCAGTCAGGGCCGCCGGCGCCATCGGCGCCGCCGCCCTGCGCCGCGGCCTCGAGCGCGAGGAATTCCAGGTCGTAGTCGAGCGCCTCGCCGCAGGGATCGTCCCCTGCGATCGGCATCAGCAGCTGCGTCGTATCCAACTCGGTCATACCGCCTGTCTGGCTCTCGTCCCGGGTGTCTCGGTCACGGCCAGATTGACGGAAGTCGCTGCGTGCGGCGCATGCACGGTTGATATGCCGGCATCCGCCGCCGTGGCTTTGCGCGTAAGAGTCCGGTGCGCACGCCGCGCCCGTCAGGTCAGACGGGCCGAGCAGCACGGACGGAATCACGCTTCCGGACGGGCCCTCAGGCGCTCCGGGCACCTGAAGGCGCGGACGCGATCCTGCTCGCGGCCACCTCGGCGATCATCACCGTCCCGGCATGCGTGTTCGCCCTGGGAATCGTCGGCATGATGGATGCATCGGCGACCCGCAGCCCCGTCAATCCATGAACCTTCAGATCGGCATCGACCACGTGCTCCCTGGGCGCAGCTCGTCGCGCCGGATTCTCCGGCCTGGTCGGAAACAGCCGCGTCCCAGTTCAGGGCGGCGTCAGCAGGCCCACTACGGCGCCGGTCATGCAGCAGGCGATCAGCGCGGCCACCAGGGAGCGCGGGCCGAGCCGCACGATGTCCGCGCGCCGTTCCGGGCACATCGCGCTCATGCCCGCCACCATGATCCCGAGCGACCCGAAATTGGTGAAGCCGCAGAGCGCGTAGCTCAGGATCAGCCGCGTCCGTATGGCGAGATCGCCGCCATGCGCAGCGAGATCGAGGTAGGACACGAACTCGTTGACGACGAGCTTCACGCCGAGCGACCGCGCGACCGCCCCGGCCTCCTCCAGTCCCACGCCCATCGCCAGGGCGAGCGGCCGGAACACCCAACCCGCGATAGCCTGCAGCGAAAGCCCGGTCAGTGGCTCCAGCGCCTGGTTCACCAGCGCGACGAGCGCCACGAAGACGATCAGCGAGGCCATGATGCCGAGCAGCAGCCGCAGGCCGTCGGTGGTGCCGGCGACGATGGCCTCCATGGAGGAGGCATGCAGGCGCGGGGCCGCGCCCTCCTCCTCCGTCGGGGCCTCGCCGGCGCCGGGCGGCAGCATCAGCTGCCCGCACAGCACGGCCGCCGGCGCCGCGATGACGGAGGCGGTCAGCAGCTGCCCCGCCGCATCCGGCACGACCGGCGCGATCATCACGGCATAGACCACCAGCATGTTGCCGCTGATGGTGGCGAGCCCGGCGACCATGACGACGAGGAGTTCCGATTGCGAGAGCCGCCCGAGCCAGGGCCGGATCAGCAGTGGCGCCTCCACCGAACCTACGAAGACATTGGCGGCGACCGAGAAGGCGGCGGCGCCGCCGAGGCCGGTGCCGCGCCGCAGCCCGCCGGCGAGGAGGCGCACCAGGAAGGGCAGGATCCGCCAGTGATAGAGCAGCGCGGAGAGCGCGCCGACCACCAGCACCAGCGGCAGCGCCTGGAAGAACAGGACGAAGCTCGCGCCCGGCGCGGTCTCGGCGAAGGGCAGCGGGCCGCCGCCGAGATAGCCGAAGACCAGCGTGGTGCCGGCGGTCGTCGCGCGCTGTAGCGCCGACACCGCATCACCCGCCAGCGCGAAGCCGGCGCGCAGCAGCGGCACGTGCAGCAGCGCGGCGCCGGCCGCCACCTGCGCGCCCAGGCCCATGAGCACAAGGCGCCTGGAGACGCCGCGCCGGGCGCCTCCCAGGAGCCAGGCGAGCAGCGCGAGGACCAGCAGCCCGACGCCCGACTGGAGCTGCAGAAGGCTCACCGAAGGTGCTCCCGGCTGCGCTCCCCGTGATCGAGGTCGGGCCTCTCTTCGCATCCATACGCAGGTCCTCGCCGCCGAAGTCCGGACGACCTCACGGCGTCCCAGGGCGGCTTCGCACGGCCCTGCGGCACGGAGGCCATGCAGGGTTGATATGAAGGCATCCAGCCGAACCGGCATGGCGCGATAACAAAGCCGCATGAGCCCCGCCGGCGTGGATGCGACAAGACTGCGCGCCGCCCGATCTGAGGGCGCTTGCGGAGTGGCGTGGCATGTCGTGGGACAACAGGGTCGTCTGGTCGGAAGGGCTCTTCCTGCGCCCGCAGCACTTCCAGCAGAGCGACCGCTACGTCGAGAGGCTGTTGCAGCGCCGGGCCGCCGCGCTGCGCGGCTATGGCTGGGGCTTCACCGAGCTGCGGGTGAACCGCGAGCTGCTCGCGCTCGGCAAGGTCGCGATCGAGCGCGCGACCGGCGTGCTCGAGGACGGCACGCCCTTCAGCATTCCCGACGACGCCGATCCGCCCACGCCGCTCTCGGTGCCGGAGCAGCTGCGCAACGGCCTGATCCACCTGGCGCTGCCGCTGTACCAGCCGGGCACGACCGACATCGCTCCTCGCCGTTCGAACGAGGTGCCGGCGCGCCATGCCGTCGCGGAGCAGCTCCTGATCGACACGCATTCCGACGACCGCGAGGGCATCGCCATCGAGGTCGCGCGACTCAACTTCTCCCTCGTCACGGAAGGCGCGGACCGCTCCGGCTTCACCTGCCTGCCGGTCGCGCGCGTCGTGGAGATGCGCACGGACCGGCAGGTCGTGCTGGAGGAGACGCATATCCCGCCGATGCTGGACTGCGCCGCCTGCCGCGTGCTGACCAGCCACATCACCGAGATCACCGGCCTGCTGCGGCATCGCGCGGAGGCGCTGGCGGCGCGGGTGACGCAATCCGGCACGCGCGGCGTGGCCGAGATCGCCGACTTCCTCCTGCTGCAGTCCATCAACCGCTATGAGCCGCAATTCGCGCATCTCGGCAGCACGGCGCTGGTGCATCCGGAGACGCTCTTCGCGCTGGCCGCGCAGCTCGCGGGCGAGCTGGCCACCTTCACCCGCGCCGACAAGCGCGCGACGCCCTTCAGCCCCTATCGGCACGAGGCCATCGCCGAGAGCTTCCAGCCGGTGATCCAGGCAATCCGCGCCTCGCTCAGCATGGTGCTGGAGCAGACGGCCGTCGCCGTGCCGCTGCGGCAGCACCGTTACGGCGTGCATGTCGCCGAGGTGCAGGACCGCACGCTCTTCGCCAGCGCCGATTTCGTCCTGGCCGTGCGGGCCGATGTGAAGGCGGAGCGCCTGCGCCGCGAATTCCCCGCGCAGATCAAGATCGGCCCGGCGGAGAAGCTGCGGGAGCTGGTGAACGTCGCGCTGCCCGGCATCAGCCTCACGGCGCTGCCGGTCGCGCCGCGGCAGATCCCCTTCCACGCCGGCGTGACCTATTTCGGCATCGACCGGCAGGGCCCGCTCTGGGAGGAGCTCCGCCATTCCGGCGGGCTCGCGATGCATGTCGCCGGCGACTTCCCCAATCTGGAGATGGCGCTCTGGGCCATCCGCGGCCAGACGCCGTGACGCTGGTCCTGCGCGTCGAGGGGGATGCGCTTCCTCCCACCGAGGATTTCGAGACGGCCGGCGATGCGCGCCTCGGCCGCGGGCCGGACAATGACCTCGTCCTGCCGGATGCGGGCAGGGCCATCTCGAAGCGGCATTGCGAGATCCTGCGGGGCGACGGCGGCTACGTCCTCGTCGATCGCAGCCGCAACGGCACCTTCCTGAACAACAGCGGCGAGCGCTCGCCGCCGGATGCGCCCGTTCGCATCGGGGAGGGCGATGTCCTCCGCATCGGCCCGCTCCGCATCACGGTGGTCGCGGCGTGGGTCGCCGATGAGAGCACGCTGTCCGCCGCGGCGCCCCCGGACGGCGAAGATTCGGTTCCCGGCTGGGACGCGCCGCCCCGGCCGGCGCCGGCTCCTTCGCACCGGGAGGAGGCGCTTCCCGGCTGGGACGCGCCACCGCAGCCGAGGCCGGCCTCCGTCGAGGAGCTGTCCGCCTGGAACGATCGCGCCGACCACCCCCTCGCGCCGGAGGGCAATCCCTTCGCGGATTGGGACGACGTCGCGCCCCCTCGTCCCGGTCGGTCCGTGCTGGAGGATTTCGAGGAACCGCCACCCGTCCTCGGCCCGCGCCCGGCGGCCTTCCCGGACCACGTGCCCGCGACCTCGGTGGTCTTCGTCCAGCCTCGCCTGACGGGCGAAGCGATCCCGGACGACTGGGACCTCGCGGCCGAGCTTCAGTCACCGCCCGTGGCGCCCCCCGCGATGGCGCCTCGCCCGATCGAGGCTCCGGAGCCGGTCGGGGCGCCTCTCCCGGTCCAGGAACGGCACGGCCCGGTCGCTGCCTTCCTCGAGGCCTCCGGCCTGCCGGTGGAGCTCGCGGCATCGCCGGAGCTGGAGGGAATGATGGCGCTCGCCGGCGCCATGCTGGCCCGCGCCGTGACGGAGCTGCACAGCCTGCTTTCCGTGCGGCAGCTGGCGAAGCAGGAGTTCGGCGTCGAGCGCACCATGGTGGGGCGCACGGACAACAACCCGCTGAAATTCGTCGGTGACCCGCGCGTCGCGCTGCAGCTGCTGCTCGCGCCCGGGACGCCGGGCCTGCTGGCCGGCGACGCCGCCATCGGCCAGGCCTTCGGCGACGTGAAGGCGCATCAGCTCTCGATGCTGGCCGGCCTGCAGGCGGCGCTCGCCAGCGTCTGCGAGCAGCTCGCGCCGCCGGCCGTCGCGGCCCTGGCGGAGCCCTCGCCCTGGCAGCGCTTCTGGCCCCATGCCGAGGCGACCGCCCGATGGGCCGCCTACCAGCGCCTCTTCGAGGACGTCGTGGCCCGGCTGGACACCGACATGGTCGAGCTGCTCGGCGCGGATTTCGTCCGCGCCTATCGCGGCGGCGCGCAGGGAGCCTCCGATGTCGGGTGACGACACCATAGCGACCCCCTGGGCCACCCCTGGCGCAGCGGGCTGGCTCAATCCCGGCGGGAGGCTGCCGGCCCCCTCCGCGCCGGCCGCCGCGGACGAGGCCGCCGCGGTCTTCTGGGATGCGCACACGACGAACCGGCTCGGCCCCCTCGTGCTCGCGGCGGGGCCGCTGCTGATGCTCGGCGCGCGGCTGAAGCGCAGCCTCGCGCATGACGACGTGGCGGGGCTGCGCGAGCGCGTGCTGCGCGAGATCGAGGCCTTCGAGAAGCGCATCGTGCCGCTCGGGCTGGCGCCGCGCTCGGTGCGCGCCGCGCGTTACGCGCTCTGCGCGACCATCGACGACATCGTCCTGAACACGCCCTGGGGCAGCCGCAGCCTGTGGGCCCGCAGCAGCATGGTCGGCTCGCTCTTCAGCGAGACCTGGAGCGGCGACCGCTTCTTCGACCTGCTGGCCCAGCTCAAGCGCGATCCCGCCGTTCATGTCGACCTGCTGGAGCTGCTGTACTACTGCCTCAGCCTCGGCTTCGAGGGCCGGCTGCGGCTGGACCCGCGCGGCCCGGCCGCGCTCTCGGCGCTGCGCGAGGACCTGCACCGGCTGATCCGCGCCGCGCGCGGCGGCTTCGAGCGGGACCTGTCGCCGCACTGGCGCGGGGCCGCCGTCGAGCGCCGCCTGCACGGCGCCGTCCCTGCCTGGCTCGTCGGCCTAGGCGCGCTCGCCGTCCTGGCGCTCGTCTACAGCGTCTTCCTCTTCACGCTGAACGCCCGCTCCGACGCCGTCTTCGCCGCGCTGAGCCAGCTGCCGCCGCGCAATGCGATCAGCCTGGCGCGCGTCGCCCCGCCGCCCCCGCCGCCGGTCATCGCCGCGCCGGCGAGCGAGGAGATCCAGCGCTTCCTGGAGCCCGAGATCCGCGCCGGCCTCGTGACCGTCACCGAGACCATGCAAGCGATCTCCGTCACCATCCGCGGCGCCGGGATCTACGCCTCGGGCAGCGCACAGGTGGAGGGTGCCTTCGAGCCGCTCTTCCAGCGCATCGGCCAGGCGCTGAACGGCCAGCCCGGCGGCGTGCTCATCCTCGGCCACACGGATTCCGTGCCGATCCGCAGCGTCGCCTTCCCGTCCAACTTCCACCTCTCGCAGGCCCGCGCGGAATCGGCGGCGCGGATCATCGCCGCGCGCATGCGCGAGCCCGATCGCCTGCGCACCCAGGGCCTCGGCGACACCGCGCCCGTCGCGCCCAACGACACGGAAGAGGGACGGCGGCGGAACCGGCGGATCGAGATCGTCATCAGCAGGCCGACCTGACCTTGAGAGCCCTCATGCATCTCCTCCGGCAAACCCTCGTTCCGCGCCTTGCCTATGTCCTGCTGGGCATGGCCCTGCTGACGGTGCTGATCTTCACCTGGGGGCCCGCGATCACGATCGGCGAGCTGGCGCCCCTCTCAGGCCTCGGCGCCCAGATCGGCGCATCGCTGCTCCTGCCGATGGGGATGGCCGCCTGGTATCTGGCGCAGCAGCGGATCCGCAGCGCCGTGCAGGACCGGCTGAGCGAGGCGCTCGGCAGCGAGGGCCGCGCCGAGGCGGCCAGGCCGCAACGCACCGGGGAGGACCCCGCGGCCGCGCAGGAGATCCGCACCGTCGCCGCGCGCTTCCAGGAGGCGCTGGGCACGCTGAAGAAGCGCCGCTTCGCCGGCGCGGACGGCCGCCGCTGGCTCTACCAGCTCCCCTGGTACGTGGTGATCGGGCCGCCGGGCTCGGGCAAGACCACGGCGATCACGAATTCCGGCCTGACCTTCCCGCTCGCGGAGAAGTTCGGGAAGGCAGCGCTCGCGGGCATCGGCGGCACGCGCAACTGCGACTGGTGGTTCACGGACAGCGCCGTGCTGATCGACACCGCCGGCCGCTACGTGACGCAGGACAGCGCCGCCGAGCGCGACGGCGCGGCCTGGCTCGGCTTCCTGCGGCTGCTGCGCCGCTACCGCCGCCGCCAGCCGCTGAACGGCGTGATCGTCGCGATCGGCATCGGCGAGCTCACCGCGGCGAGCGAGGCCCTGCGGCAGGAGCATGCGGCCCGCATCCGCCAGCGCGTGCAGGAGCTCTATCGCGAGCTGCAGCTCCGGCTGCCGGTCTATGTCCTGTTCACCAAATCCGACCTGATCGCCGGCTTCGTCGAGTTCTTCGACGACCTCGGGCAGGAGGGGCGCCATGCGGTCTGGGGCATCACCTTCCCGCACCGGCAGCTGGAGCCGGAGGGCAGCCCCCTTCCCGCCTATGAGGCAGAGTTCGACGCGCTGGTGGGCCGGCTGGACGAGCGGCTGATCGAGCGCGTCCAGCGCGAGGGCGACATCGAGCGCCGCGCACTGATGTTCGGCTTCCCCCAGCAGGTCGCGAGCCTCAAGGGCCTCACCCAGGAGTTCCTCCAGGACGCCTTCAGCCCGAACAGCTTCGAGGAGCCGGTGCTGCTGCGCGGCGTCTATTTCGTCAGCGGCACGCAGGTCGGCACGCCGCTCGACCGGCTGACCGAGGCCCTCGCGCGGAGCTTCGCCATGCCGAAGCCGGCCATGGCGGCCTTCAGCGGCCGGCAGCGCAGCTACTTCCTGCGGCAGCTGCTGCACGAGGTGATCTTCCCCGAGGCGGGGCTGGTGGAGCAGCAGCCGGCCTCGACCCGGCGCCGGGCGCGTCTGCGGCTCGCGCTCTATCTCGGCACGGGGCTGGCGGTCGGCGGCGCCTGCGGGCTCTGGACCCTCGGCTTCGCGCGCAACGCCCGGCTCATCGACGCCGTGCGCGCGGAGGCCGCGACCTTCACGGCCCAGGCGGAGTCCCTGGCGCTGGACCGGGTGGAGAGCGCGGAGCTGCCGCCCGTGCTGCCCCTGCTCGACCGCCTGCGCGACCTCAGCGCAAGGCTGCGGCAGGAGGGCGGGCTGACCTCCGGCCTCGACCAGAACCGAAAACTCGCGGGACAGGCGGAGGCGGCCTATCGCCGTGCCCTGAACGGCATCCTGCTGCCGCGGCTGATCCTGCGGCTGGAGACCCTGCTCGCCGCGCGGCAGGACGACCCATCCTTCCTGTACGAGGCCTTCAAGGTCTACCTCATGCTGGGCCAGCAGGGGCCGCTCCAGCGCCAGGCGGTGCGGTCCTGGATGCTGCTCGACTGGAGCGCGGCCTTTCCGTCGGAGGAGCAGGCCGCACTGCGTGCCGCGCTCGCCGCCCATCTGGACGCGCTGCTGGATGCGCCGCTGGCGGGCATCGGCCTCAACGGCCCACTGATCGAGCAGGTGCGCGGGGCGCTGCAGCGGGTCTCGCTGCCGCGGCTCGTGCTCAACACGATCCTGGCGAGCCCGGAGGCGGGGCGGCTGCCGGCCTGGCGCGTGTCGGACGTCGCAGGACCCGCGGCGCAGGACGTGCTGCGCCGCCGCTCCGGCCAGCCGCTGGCCGCCGGCATCCCCGGCATCTTCACCAGCGCCGGCTTCCACGGGACCTTCCTGCGGCAGCTCCCCGCTGTGGCCGAGGCGCAGGCCGAAGACCGCTGGGTGCTGGCCGCGCCGGAGCCGGCGGACACCGCACGCAACGCGGCGCCGCGCCTGCAGCGCGAGGCGACCGAGCTCTACCTCCAGGAATTCACCCTGCAATGGGACCGGCTGATCGGCGACCTCGCCGTCGCGCCGATCCGCAACGTGGCCGATGCCCTGCGCGTGTTGAACGTGCTGGCCGGGCCCTCCTCGCCCATCCGGCTGATCCTGGTCGCAGCGGTCCGCGAGACGGCGCTGGACCAGCCGCCCGCCCCTCCGGCCGAGGGCGCCGCCGCCCCGGCCCGGCTGGAGGCGCTGTTCCGCGCGCAGCGCGCGGCGGACACCCCGGCTTCCGTCGCCGGCCGCTACGCCGCCGAGCATTTCCGGCCGCTGCGGCAGCTCGTGGAGGTGCCGCCGAACAGCCAGGCCGGCGCGCAGGCGCCGATCGACGACGTCATCCGCGACCTCGACCAGCTCTACCGCTCGCTGAGCGAGCTGCAGGGCGCGCCGGCGGATCCCGCGCGGCAGGGCGGCCAGGCCGCCGCGGCGATGGCGCAGATCGAGCGCCGGGCGGCCAGCCTGCCGGTGCCGATCAACCAGTGGATCCTGGGCGTCAGCCGCACCAGCTCGGACCTGTCGATCACCGGCGCCCGACAGCGGCTGGACGAACTCTGGCGCAGCGGGCCGGGCCAGCTCTGCCAGCGCGCGACGGAAGGCCGCTTCCCCTTCGCCGCCTCGGCGAGCGAGGTGCCGCTGGCCGAGTTCGGCCGGCTCTTCACCCGGAGCGGGGCCATCGACGGCTTCTTCGCCGCGAACCTCGCCGCCCTGGTCGACACCTCGCGCAGCCCGTGGCGCAACCGCGGCGGCGCGACCGAGTTCCGGCTCTCGCCGCAGGCCCTGGCGCAGTTCGAGCGAGCGGCCAGCATTCGCGACGCGCTCTTCCAGGATGGCGGCGGCCGGCCCTCCCTGGGCTTCTCGATGACCCTGGTGGAGTTGGGCCCCGCCGCGACCTCCGTGGCCTTCGAGCTCGACGGAAGGCGGCTGGCCTGGCCGCGGGGCGACGGCGAGGCGAAGCGCCTGCGCTGGCCCGGACCCGAAGGCACCGGCGCGGCCTCCATCACCTTCACCGGGGCGGACGGCGCCACCACGACGGTGCTCGCCCAGCGCGGCAGCTGGGCGCTGTTCCGCCTGCTGGCGGCGGCGGAGCTGCGCCCCCGCGGCGTTGAGGGCGCGGAGCTGCGCATCGCCGCCGGCCCGCATCTCGCCCGCTTCGCGCTGACGACCGAGAGCCTCGTGAACCCCTTCGCCGGCGGCCTCCTGGCCGAGTTCCGATGCCCGCCGACGCTCTGAGCGCCGGCATGGTGCCCGGCTATCACGGCAAGCTGCCGGCCCGCGCGGACTTCGTCGGCGAGGGCCTGCCGCAGCCCGTCGTCGCGGCCTGGGATTCCTGGCTGCAGGAGGCGCTGGCCGCCAGCCAGGCCGCGCTCGGCGACGATTGGCCGGCCAGCTACCGGACCGCGCCGCTGTGGCGTTTCGTGCTGCCGGGCCGGATCTGCGGGCCCTCGGCGCTGATCGGCGTGCTGATGCCGAGCGTGGATGCCGTTGGACGCTGCTTCCCGCTGACCATCGCCCAGCTCCTTGGGGGCAGCGCCGATCCCTTCGGATGGCTGACGGGCAGCACCCGCTGGTTCGCCGCGGCCGAGGCGCGGATCCTCGGCGCGCTCGACTCCGCCGCCGATCCCCTGGACCTTGGCACGCCCCTGCCCGCGCCGGGCCTCGCCGCCCGCGGCCGCCTCGGCCTGCCGCCGTTCGAGGGCGGCCAGGCGGGCATCTGGCTGCCGCTGCCCTCCGTCGCGGCGGCGGGGCCGGTGCTCGACGCGGCGCTCGCGGGACATGCGGCCGGCGGGGCCTGCGCGCTCTGGTGCACGACCGGCGCGCCCGGCCGGCCGCCGGGCATCGCCCTCACCCGCGGCCTCGTCCCGCCCGAGGGCTTCGCCGCGATGCTGGACGGCGACTGGCGCCGCCACGGCTGGTCCGCCGCCCTGGAGCCCGCCGCCGCGACCGACTGGGACCGCGAGGCCTGATGCGCCCGCAGCCCCCGAACGCCATGAGGAGAGCCGCATGAGACTGAAGCACGACAGGAGCGCCGCCATGAAGGCGCTGCAGCTGATCACCGGGACGGAGGCGAAGAAGGCCCCCGTGGCCTTCGCCTGCGCCAAGCTCCAATCGGACCCGCGCATCAGGCTGGTTGTCGTGAAGCCCGGCAGCTCGTTCGGCGCGCTGCCCGGCCTGCTGAAGGGCAATGAGTGGCTCGGCAAGCCCAAGGCCGCCGGCACCGACATGACGAAGATCACCCCGATCGGCAGCGGGACGCTGATGCTGGAGGACGGGATGCTGCGGATCGAGGCGAAGGCCGACGCGGCCGCCGTCTTCCGCGCGCTGCACGGCTACTTCCAGACCGGCTTCGGCCTGGCCCCGCCCTGGAAGCGTCCCGATGGCCTGGACAAGGAAGACACGGCGGAGGGCGAGGCCTTGCCGGAGGATTCGGATCCGGTGCCGCCCTACGAGCCCGAGGCACCGGCCGAGGGCGCCACGGCGCCGGAGGATCCGCCCCCGGACTATGAAGCCGCGGCGACGCCGGAAGCGGCGGAGCCGGTGCCGCCCGGCGGGCCGGAGGTGCTGCCGTCCTACGAGGCTGCCACGGCGACGGAGGTCCCACCGCCGACCGACCAGACCGCCGAGGCCGCAAGCGAGGCTGCGCCCGAGACCATTGCGACGCGGGAGGCTGCGGAGCCGGCGCCGCCCGGCGCGCCGGAGGACGGAGAGACGATCCTGCCCGCCGGCACCATCGCGAAGATCGGCGAGCAGGCGTCGCGCATCTCCGGGCATATCCTGCGGCTCGCGCAGCAGGTCGGGCAGACGGCGGCCAGCGCCGTCGGAGATCTGTCGGCCGAGCTGTCCGACTGGCTCCAGAAAGCCCTGGAGGCGACGCCGCCGGAGGAGCGCGAGACCCGGCTGTACAACATGTCGACGCGCCTGCTGCTCATGCTCTCCTACACCGGTGCGATCACGCAGGTGGTGGGCGGCGGCGCAACCAAGGACGCGGACCAGGGCGCCAAACGGAAGCGGCCCCCGCGCAGCGGCCGGAAGCAGGTCGCCCTCGACGAGGTCGGCGGCGCGCCGGTCCAGGCCGAGGAGATCGCCGACATCGTCCACCAGGACGCGCTGGCGGCGGCCGAGAGCCGGATCTTCCCCTTCGACCTCGCCGAGCGCCGCAAGGAGGCGATCCTGTCCTTCATCCGCACGCGATGGAACGCCGACCTGCAGGGCGAGGATATTCTCCAGCAGGCCGAAGCGCTGCGCCGGACCCTCGAGGGCACCCTCTCCAGCGACAAGGGCCTCGCCGCGGCGCTCGGGCTGCGCACGCCGCTCCCGCCGCGCCAGGCGCAGGACGCCTTCGTCTCGCGCGCGGCGGAGCGCTGGGCCGCCATGCATGCCGATGCCGCCGCCGAGCTCGAGGCCGTGAAGGAGGCGGCGGAGAAGGCCTTGCAGGCCCTGGACCCGAGCTGGAGCGTGGCGTCGCTCGGCGGATCCTGGGCGGATGCCGAGCAGGCCGTCGCCCAGACCTCCGCGGAGGCCTTCCGCGCCGGCGTCGCCAGGATCCAGGCCGCCGCCGAGGAGGCCAGGACGCAGGCGATCGGCACCGCCCGGGAGCTCGTGGCCTCGGGCCTCCGCGAGGTCGAGGCCAACCCGATCCTCGGGCTCCTGGACCAGACGCCCTTCGAGGGCATCTCCGGCCTGCGCCAGGCCCTGGCCGGCACGCTGGACGACATCGACGGCATGCTGGAGACCCTGGCGCAGGCGCCCAAGGCATGAGGCTCGCGCCCCTCACTCTGCTGGTGGGCGCCGTGCTGGCCGGCGCCTGGCTGGGCACCGCCGCGGCGGCCGAGCCCGCACGCCTGGCGCTGGTCCTGGGCAACGGGGCCTATGCCGGCAACCCCGCGCTGCCGGCCTGCCCCGCCGCGGCGCGCCGCCTCGGCCGGGAATTGGCCCGGCTGGGCTACGAGGTGACGGTGGGGCTCGACCTCAGCCACGGCCAGATGGCGGCGGCGAGCTTCGCCTTCTCCCGCGCCGTCGCCGCCGCGGCGCCGGGCGCGCAATCGGTCGTCTATTTCTGCGGCCACATGGCCGGCTATGCCCGGCGCGTCTTTCTGCTGCCGGTCTCGGCGCAGCTCCAGCTCCCGTCGGAGATGCTGACCCAGGGCCTCCTGGCCCGGTCCCTCGCCGAGGCGGCATTCCGGCCCGGCGGCCAGAGCCTCGTGCTGATCGACGCCCTGTCGCCCGTCCCCGGCACGTCCTGGATCGACGACCTCCGCGGTTCGACCGGGATGGGCGCGGCCATCGCGGCGCCGAGCCGTGCGGGCGAGAATGCGCCGGCCGCCCTGGCCGAGGCCCTGGCCGCCGCTTCGGCCCCGATCGACGGCTCGCCGTCGGGGCTTCTGGCCGCGCTGCGCGAGCGGCTCGGCGGGCGGGACGACCTGACCGTGGCCTGGCAGGCTATGGCCGAGCCCGCTGCGCCGCCGCCGGAGTCGGCGCCCGCGCCCTCCCCCGTGGCAGCTCCACCCCCGCCGGAGCCCGAGGCTGCGCCACCGACCCCACCTCCGACCCCACCGCCCTACGAGGAGCGCCTGCGCCCCGATCAGCGGCGCTTCGTGCAGACGGTGCTGAGCCGGCTCGGCTACTACGAAGGGCCGATCAACGGCGCCTTCAGCCCCGGCGTCCGCCGCGCCATCCGGCAGTACCAGCGGCAATCCGGGGAGGCTGAGACCGGCCAGCTCACGGAAGCGCAGGCCCGTCGCCTCCTCTTCACGATGCGCTAGACGCCATGGGACTCCGGACGAAATTCAACCTGGCCATGGGCCTCACCTTCCTGCTCGGCCTCCTGGCCGCCGGCATGCTGACGCACCAGTTCACCCGGCGGAACGCGATGGAGCAGCTGCTGGAGGAGGCCGCCATCATGGCCGGCCAAGCCCGCGCCGTCAGCGAGTACACCGCGCGCGAGATCGCGCCGCTGCTCGCGGAGCAGTCGCGCGTGCAGTTCCTGCCGCAATCCGTGCCCTTCTTCGCCGCGCACACGACCTTCGCGGCCCTGCAGAGGTCCTTTCCCGACTACAGCGTCCGCGTGCCGGCCCTGAACCCGACCAATCCGGCGAACCGGGCCAGCGACTGGCAGGCGGACATCATCGCGCTCTTCCGCGACGACCCGGCCCTGCAGGAGCATGTGGGACAGCGGCCCTCGCCGAACGGGCCGATCCTGTCGGTGTCGCGCCCGGTCCGCGTCGACGACCAGGCCTGCCTGCAATGCCATTCGACTCCGGATGCCGCGCCCGCCGCGATGGTGGCGCTCTATGGCGAGGGCAACGGCTTCGGCTGGCGCCTGGGCGAGACCGTCGGCGCGCAGATCGTCTCGGTGCCGATGCGCGTCGCCCTGGAGCGGGCGCAGCGGAGCTTCCGGCTGGTCATGGCCGGACTGGCCGCGGTGTTCCTGCTCATGACCGCGGTGCTCAACCTGCTGCTCCACGTGCTGATCCTGCGGCCTGCCCGCCGGATCGCGGCCGCGGCCAGGGCGGTCAGCCTCGGCGAGACGGACCTGCCGGAGCTGACGGTCGCGGGGCGGGACGAGATCTCCCTGCTCGCCGAATCCTTCAATCGGATGCGCCGAAGCTACCTGGGGGCGCTGCGGCTGCTGGAGTCGTGACTCCGCCCGCCAGTGGATTACGCTTACAGCGATAACGCAATTCTCCCGGACCGACATCGGCCGACAACATTCGGACGCCAGCTTGCCCGCCATCGCACAGGCGGCGCAGACGCGCCGCGTGCCCCACTGGCAGTGAGTTAGCAGATGTCGAGCACCATGTTCCGGACCGACGGCGGACCCGCTTCGCCCGACCGTCCCTCCCTCGTTGCGGCCGGCCACAGCGAGATCAACCTGGCGGGGGTCGACCTCAATCTCCTCGTGGCGCTCGACGCACTGCTCCGATACCGCAACGTGACCCATGCCGGCCACCAGATCGGCCTCAGCCAGCCGGCGATGAGCCGTGCCCTGGCGCGGCTGCGAGCCCTGTTCCACGACGACTTGCTGGTGCGCACCTCGAAAGGCCTGGTGCCGACCCGCCGCGCGGACCGGCTGGCCGAGGCCCTGCCGCCGCTCCTCCACCAGCTGCGCGACATGATCAGCGCCCGCCCCCTGCCGCCGCACGAGTGGCAGACCAAGGTCACGATCGCCATGCCGGACCACCAGGCGCTGGTGCTGCTGCCGCGCCTGATGCCGCGGCTGCGCGAAAGGGCGCCGCATCTCGAGCTCGTCGCCGACCCGTTCCTGGCCGGCGCGGTGAAGCGGCTGGAGCAGGGCGAGATCGACTTCGCCGTCGGACAGATCGGCGAGGCGCCGTCCGGCACCTATCTGCGGCGGCTCTATTCGGACCGCTTCGTCGGGCTGCTGCGCCGCGACCATCCGGCCCTGTCGGCCCCGGCGACGGCCGAATGCCTCGCCACCCTGCGTTGCGCCGTCGTCTTCCCCGGCGAGGATCACGGCCTGCGCCAGATCTACGACAGCCTGACGAAGCTCGAGCTGCCGGACCGCACGCCGGTCATGGTCCCGAACATGATGACGGCCTGCATGATGGTCGCCGAGGTCGACCTGATGCTGACCGTGCCCTATCGCGTGGCGCAGCGGGCGGCCGCCATGCTGCCGCTGGCGGTGGTGGAGCTGCCCTTCGAGCTGCCGGCCTATGAGGTATCGCTGATCTGGCACGAGCGCCGGCACCGCGATCCCGAGCACCGCTGGATGCGCGCGGAGATGACTACCGCCTCGCTCGCGGCCGTCTGACGGCGCGGGGCGTAGGCCCCGCCGCCCCCCGGAAGGCGGCACATCGCCGCCCCGGATGCCGCGGATCCGGCGACACGGCCTTTCCTTCCGGCATGGGTACATGACACGGCGGCATTCGCCCGCATCCAACACCGGCAAGTAAATTTCATGTGGGAGTTGTCAAGCTAGCGGCAGGGAAGGAAGAACCGGTGGATTTTCTAGCTTTCAAAACCGGGCACCGACGAATTGGCAGGCGAGCTTCAGACCCTGGCTCCCGACTCTCCATCTCGCTCATTCTTGTGGCGCCGCGTGACATTCTGAAGAATAAGCCGGCTGCATTACAGCAGTAACGCTTCTCCTGGCCCGATGTCATCGTCCGGCCGTCCTGCCCGGCCAGGATATTCCCGAAGGCTCCGCACAAGGCGCCTCATCAGGGAAAAGCCACATGCGAATCGAACACCGACGGTCGTTCCAGGCCATCGACGGCCTGTTGTCCTATCCCATCGTCCTGGGGCCGCCTCCGGCCTTAGGCCTGCGCGCGCACTGCGCCCGCCTGCTCGCGACCGTGGCGGCCCGCTGGCGGGACCGGCATGCCGCCGAGGAACTCGCGGCCCTCAGTGACCGCATGCTGGCCGATATCGGGCTCACGCGCGCGGACCTGCCGCTTCCCCCGCGCCGGCGTTGGTTCGACGACCTCCGCTAGGCTCCGGCCTCATCCGACCCGTCCGCTGAAGGATGGCGACGGGCGAATGGACAGAAGAGCCTGTCGCGTCCGATGCTGTTGAGCGGGCCCGCGCGCGGGCCCGCTGCCTCAGCTGTCACCCCACCACCGCGATGTTCGGGCGCACATCCTTCTTCAGGCGTCGGCCCAGCGTCCAGTTCGACGCCATGCGAATCTCCGGATTTGGAACGGTCCAGCAGGCGCCATCCGCGTCGAGAAATACCACCCACATGAGATGCGCTTCTGGACCGTAGTCGAGAACGAAATGTGCCAGGCCCGGTCCCCTCGGAGTGGTCATGGGAAGCGGAGGATTCAGCTGTTGCAGCATATGATGATGATCTCCGGGGAGGCGCCGTGCCGTGTCGCAGGTATCTCGTTCGGACCAACTGATGGCAGGAGGTAGCAGTTTCCAAGTTAATGAAATAATGGAACTATCTTATGTTAATCATCTTGAGGGTGACCTCGATAGAAGCGTCGGTGTCGGGCGCGGCAGTTGCAGGACATCGCACCACCCCGTTGTGAACTTTCCGTGATCTTGCAGCGCCGCGAGGAAGCGCCGCGTTAGCAAATCACATGAAAAGCACCCGCGCGATTACGCCAGACCGCCGCTCTCTATTGTTGACGGCGGAGCGCAATCGGAAGATGGCGACCTCGGCGCACGCCTATGTGCGCGGGAGCACGGCGCGGTTCTACGAGTGGCTGGAGACGTCGGACAAGGCCAGCCTCCCGCAAGGCCCCGAGGTCTGGATCTGCGGCGACTGCCACATCGGGAACCTCGGTCCGGTCGCCAGCGCGAGCGGCGCCCTCGCCATCCAAATTCGCGATCTGGACCAGACGGTCATCGGCAATCCCGCGCACGACCTCATTCGCCTGGGACTGTCGCTCGCGATGGCCGCACGAGGGTCGGATCTTCCGGGAGTGACCACCGCGCGCATGCTGGAGCGCATGATGGACGGCTATGAATCCGCCTTCGAGCCCCGTCTGCTCGAGGTCGCAGGACATGGCGAGCGCGGCACGCCCGAAGTGGTTCGCCTGGTCCTGCACGAGGCATCGAAGCGGTCCTGGAAGCACCTTGCGGATGACAGGATCAATGGCGTGAAGCCGGAGCTCCCCCTGGGGAGGAAGTTCTGGCCGCTCGTGATCGAAGAGCGGGCCGCAGTCCTCGAGCTGTTCGGGACCTCCCGCGTCCATGGGCTGGCAACCGCGCTGCGGTCGCGCGACGACAACGCGCCGGTCCGGGTGCTCGATGCGGCCTATTGGATGAAAGGATGCAGCTCGCTCGGCCGGCTCCGCCTGGCCGTGCTCGTCGCTGTCGGCAAGGGCAAGGCGATCCGTCACTGTCTCATGGACGTGAAGGAAGCCACCGCCGCGTCCGCGCCCAGAAGCCCGGACGCCGATATGCCGCGCGACAATGCGGAGCGCGTCGTCGCCGGCGCGCGCAGCCTGTCGCCCTTCCTGGGCGAGCGAATGCTGGCGGCCCGCCTTCTCGGGAAATCCGTGTTCATCCGGGAACTGCTTCCACAGGATCTGAAGCTCGAAATCGAACGGCTCAACGTCGACGAGGCGATGAGCGTGGCAGAGTATCTGGCGCTGGTGGTCGGCGAGGGGCATTCCCGCCAGCTCGACGCGTCCGAGAGGAAGCATTGGCTGGCGGAACTGCGGCGGAACCGATCGAAGTCGCTGGCCGCGCCGGCGTGGCTCTGGAACAGCGTCGTGGATCTCGTGGCCACACATGAGGCTGCCTATCTGCAGCACTGCCGACGTTACGCCGTGGACGCCGCGGCAGCCTGAGCGGCGATGCCCTGGTTGCGAGCCATCTGGCGGACCTGCCGTAGCGGCGCCCCAGAGCGACGGAGTTTCGTCTCCCGTGACGTTGCAGTGAGAGCGGGCAGGCCCCGATAGACGGTGCTTTGTCGGGAGGCGGTTGAAGCCGGCGCAGCGGAACGGAAGCTGCTCCAGCCAGGCGCGGTGCCCGGGCCTCGGGGCACCGCGCCTTCCGTGTCAGCCCGCGGCCAGCCCGGCCGCGGCATTGTCCTCCGCCGAGCCCAGCCAGTAGCCGTGGCCGCGCGCCAGCCCGACGAAGCGCTCCAGCTCCGCCGGGGTCGGAGGCTGCTGCCCGGCGGCCAGGGGGCGGCCGGCCTCGCGCAGGAAGCGGCCCATGCGCACCGTGGTCGCGATCATCAGCAGGGCCGTCCCCGGCGAGGACTTCCGCCAGGCGTGCCGGCGGCCGCCGGGGATATCCAGCACCTCCCCCTCGTCGAGCTCCCTCCAGCTGCCCTCGACCCAGGCCTCGATCGTGCCCGCCAGCACCATGAAGCACTCGCGGTCCTCGTGGCTGTGCACCGGGACGAAGCCGCCCTGCGCGACCTCGCCCTCCAGGAGGCAGAAGTCGTCGTCCCGGCCGGACAGGTGCGTGAGGCACCGCAGCTGCGGGCCGAAGACATCCCAGGCTTCGGCGGGAACGGGATACGAAGTTTCGGACATGCGATTTCTCCTGCGCGCGAAGGACCGCGGCGCCAGGGGGCGCCGGTCCTCGACCAGGCCGAGCCTGTCCGCCGCGCGTGACGCCATCGTGTCGCGCGGCGCCGGCATCGCAACATCGGTAACCACGCCGTCCCGGCGGAGGGCGCCGCACCGGACATGGTTACGGCTGAAACCAAGTCGGCCCGTGCGGACATCCTTCGATCATCGCCGGCCTCCAGCTTCGGGACCGGGCGGGAGGCGGTCGCGGCTGCCATCCCTTCCGATCCGCAACCGATGGCGACAGGACCACCATGGCGATCGAGCTCGTCTCCCATGACCAGGACCTTCGGGATGTGCAGGATCTCTGCCGGTCCTTCCGCCGGTTCCTCTACGACCGCTACCCGGAGCACCTCGCGATCGTGGAGCTCTACTACGACCCTCGGGGCTTCGAGGACCTGCTGTCGCGGCTCCCCGAGATCCACCGGCGGCCCCGGGGCGCCATCCTGCTCGCGAGGCAGGGCGGGGTTCCCGCGGGATGCGTCATGCACCACCAGATCGCTCCGGGCGTGGCCGAGATGAAGCGGCTCTACGTCTCGCCGGCGGCGCGGGGGAACGGGCTCGGCGCCGCCCTGTGCCGGGCGTCGATGGCGCGGGCGAAGGCGGACGGCCACCGCCGGATGCGGCTGGACACCGGGGTCGGCCAGGTCGAGGCGATGGGCCTCTATCGAGGGCTGGGCTTCGCGGAGGCCGGACCGCTGGGCGGCGTCGACGCCGAGCTGGCGCGCTTCCTCGTCTTCTTCGAGCGGGAGCTCTGACGGGGCCCCGAGGAGCCTTCAGAGCGCAGCCTGAATCGCGGCGAGATCGGAGCGCAGCGGCGCCACGGCCACCAGGTCCGGCAGCAGCTCGTTGCCGTCCAGCTCGCGCAGGATCGGATCCGATTCCAGCAGGCCGTTCCAGGCGGCGATGCCGGCCATCGCGGCCTGGCGCAGCCTCTCGCGCCGGCCCTCCTCGGCCTCGTTCAGGAGCTGGTCGAGATCGGCATCGAGCGCCGCGTCGAGCCGCGCCGCGAGCCCGCCGAGCCGCGCCAGCGCCGCCTGCAGGGCCGCGGCCTGATCCGCGTCCTCGCCGAACTCCGCCTGCAAGGCCGCCTGCAGCCGCCGGAGCTCGGCGGCGGCATGGTCCCTGCTGCCCTGCCAGGCGAGCCGCGCCCTCGCCAGCTCCGCCATCGAGCCGGCCTGGGGCTCGGGCGCCGGAAGCGGAATGGAAAGGCCGACTGCCCTCCCGAACCAGTCCCGCAGCGCCGGATCGGCGGATCCCAGCCCAGGCAAGGTCAGCCTTCCTGCCCGGCTTCGGCGATCCCGCCATCCGGGCCCATCCCGGAATCCGCCAGGAACCGGGCCAGATGCCGCGTGACCGCCTCGGGCGCCTCCAGGGCGGAGATGTGGCCTGCCCCCGGCACCAGGATGTGCGGGCAGCCCATGGCCTCGGCCATCAGCTTCGCCTCCGCCGGGGGGCGCGGGATGTCCTCGGCGCCGCAGATCACGATGCGCGGCATGCGGAGCCGGCCCAGCTCCGGCAGCCGGTCGCGCCGGCCGAAGATGATGCGGCCGAGCGGGACGACGGAATCCACGACGCGGCCGCGGTCCCAGCCGGCCAGCCGCTCGCGGAACCGCGCCAGCAGATCCGGCCGGGAGACGGCGCTGCCGGGGGCGAAGAACATCGGCACGACCGCGTCCAGGACTGGCGGCGGGATGGCCCCGGCCGCCTCGACCGCGGCGAGCATGCCGAAATAGCGCTGGCGGGAGGCCTCCGGCTCCGGCCCGAGGAAGGTGTCGAGCAGCGCCAGGGCCCGGACGCGCTCCGGCGCCGCCAGAGCGAGGCTCGCGCCCCACATGCCGCCGACCGAGAGCCCCGCGATGGCGAAGCGGCCGACGCCCAGCTGGTCGAGCATGGCGAGGTGCTGCCGCGCGAGATCGTCGAGATCCCGTGTCTCCGCCGGCATGGGGCCGGATCCGCCATGGCCCCAGAGCTCCGGCACGAGCACGCGGTGGTGGCGCGCGAGCGCCTCGACCTGCGGCTGCCACATCGCGGCGTCCCACAGAAAGCTGCCGCCGAGGACCACGGCCTCGCCCTCGCCGACGTCGAGGACCTGCATCACCGAGCCCTCGAGCTCGACCTGGTGCAGGGTCGCCTGCTGCATCGCCATCGTCATCGGGATTCCCTTGCGGCCTGAAAGCTGCGGCCGAAGCTAGTGAGGTCCATGGGCGCGGTCGCCTCGCGACGGGATCATGCCGGCATATTCCCCGCGCATGATCCGCGCCGCGGCGTCAGCCGCGGCGCCTTTCGGCCTCCGCGGGCCCCAGGTCGTCCGGCAGCTCCTCCAGATCCGCCCGCGCGTGGACGCTGTGCTCGAGGAGGTACTCCTGGGTCCGGCTCCAGGCGGCATCGACGGCCCCGTCCAGTGCCGCGCGCGACGGGCCCGCCAGCTTCCGCGCGAAGGCGCTGATATCGCCGACGAAGGAGGTCGCATCGTCCCGCCCGGCCTGTGCCGCCTCGATCTGGTTGGCGACCCAGAGCACCTCATGGATGGAATGCCCGCCGTCGAAGACCAGGAACATCATGGAGGCCAGCAGGAACTCGTTTGCATCCACGCCGGGGTTGCTGTTCGCGACGTGCCGGCAGAGATGGAGCAGGACATTCGTGCTGCCCGAGACGCCGGAGGCGACGGGCAGGTGATGGTCGTGCGCCTGCTGCTGCGCCTCGCTGAGCCGGCCGTCGGTCCGTTGCGCGACGCTGGACCTGCCGCGCTTGCCGTGAACGTAGGAGGTGCTGGGCCGGACGCTGGGCTGAAGGAAGAGGTCGTCCGAAACCGGCGGCTGATGCATCAGGGTGATGCCGGGACCGTCGGTTTCGATCTTCTCGACGCCGGTGCGGTTCACCTGGCCGACGAAGGTCGCATAGTTCCGGTCGGCCTCGGCCAGCCAGGGCTGAACGCGATCGAATTCCCGGCCCAGGATCGCCGATTTGACGAGGATGTAGGGCAGCGCCATGAGCTCGGCGCCGTTCTGCGGATTGTGCCGGAGCAGGGCGTCGAGCGCCGTGACCACCTTCTTGGGATTGGGAGGCTGGCCGGGCGGAACCGGGGCGCCGGGTTCGTCGGGCAGCGTCCGCCGGAATTCCTCGAGCAGCGGCACCAGGCCGGACCATGATCGCGGATCCTGCTGGATCATCTCGTTCAGCTTCGCCGCCAGCGGCTCCTGGACATATCTGACGTTCTCGCCGGCGAAATCATTGGCGAAGGCGGTGGCGACACGGCGCATGGCCGCCACCGCCGGGGCCGGCGGATTCCTGAACAATTCGTCGACCAGCGCGCTGTCGAACACGCGCGCATAGGGATTGTCCTGCTGCTGGGTGTGGGGAACCGGGACGCCGTCCGGGGGAAGCTGGTGCAGCAGGGGCGCGGCGGACGAGGAGGCCGCCAGCGTGGCGGGGTTGCCGGGATCGGCGCAATCCATGAAGCGAACGATCAGCTCCCTGACACCCGCGCCGTCGAACCGGTGATGCAGAAACATGGCACGGCCGTCGGCGGCGATCGCCGCCAGCTCCTGATGGTCGGGCCGCCGCGCCTGCTCCTGCGACACCAGCGCCATGAGATGGACCAGCACGTCATTGGGCGTGCGGGACGCCGTGGGCTGCGACAGCCCCTGCGTCTCCATGAGGCGGCGCTTGGCCGGCTCCGCGATGTTGTTGACCGCCGCCTCCGTCGCCTCGCTGATCCCGATGGCGTCGCGATCCTCCCTCGAGGCCAGACCCATGGCCTGGAGGACTCGCCGGACCTGGCCGGACAGGCCCTTGTCGCGATCGGGATCCTGCGGGCGATAGAGCAGGTGGGCGGCACGGAGCGAGGCATGAAGCTCCTCCGCGCGCGACGCGTCGGATGCCAGCGACTGCAGGTGGCCCGTCATGTCCCTGACCAGGTCGCCGGTGGCGCGCAGATCGCCGGCGGGCTCCGCTTCGGGAGGGACACCCGGGACGACCGGGGCGGCCGCCGCCGGCCCGGCGCCTGCGAAGCGGCGCAGGAAGGCCTCGGCGAATCTGGCGCGGGCGGCCTCGGCCGCGGCCTCGGTCTTCCGGCGCTCCCTCAGGCCCAGCTCGTCCGAGGCGAGCGCGATCTCGAGCTCGGCGAGCTCGATCTGGGCCACGAGCATGCGCCCGTGGGACGGCGGGGGACGCTGTTGCAGCAGCGCGACCGCGCCGTCCCGCTCCGCCTCGAACCGCCTCCGCAGCGCGTCCTGCGCTTCCCGGCGCCCCGGGGTGGCACGCCTCAGACCCAGTCTTTCCAGTAGCGCCATGAATGCCTCATGCCCCTGCCCCGCATCGTTCCGGATGCGCCGGGATGGCTATGCCCGCTGCGCTGCCGGCCTCGGCATGCAGAGAAGATATGATCGCATCCGCAGGCTCCGGGACGCCGGCGCCGGCCAGGCCGGATGCTATCGGCCAGCATGCGCTCCGCCGTCGACATGCAGGACCTCCCCGGTCACGAAGGTCGCGGTGTCCAGGTAGAGGACCGCCTCCACGATGTCCGAGACCGCGCCCATCCGTCGCATCGGCTGCAGTTCCGCGAGCACGCCGTGCGCTTCGGCGGCATGCATGGGGGTGTCGACGATCCCCGGCGCCACGGCATTCACCCGTATGCCCCTGTCGGCATATTCGATCGCCAGCGCCCGGGTCACGGCGTTGAGGCCGCCCTTGGTGATCGCGGCCAGCGCGGATGGAACCAGCGTCAGGGGCTGGTCCGCGATGCTCGCCGTCACATTCACGATGTGGCCATGTCCCTGTTCCAACATGGCTCGCGCAGCGTGCTGCGAAAGATGAAAGAATCCGGCGAGATTGACGTTCACGATCCTCAGGAAATCGTCGGCCGAATAGTCGGTGAAGCGCTTCGAGAGAAAGGCGCCCGCATTGTTGACCACGGTATCCACGCGGCCGAAGGTCCGCAGGGCAGTATGGGCCATGCGCTCGGCCGTCGCGGGGTCGGCGATGTCTCCCGCGACGGCGATCGCGCCTGGACAGGAATCCAATCCGCGGGAATTGGCGACGACCTCGAAGCCGCGATCGAGGAAGCCCCGGACGAGGCCGGCGCCGATCCCCTGCGATGCGCCCGTGATCAGGGCAACGCGACGCTCAATGGCCATGCCTTGCTTCTTCCCGTCCATGTTCGATTTCGAAGGGGCGCCCGCGGCGGCGCAGGCCTCCCGCGCTCCGGAGCGCGATGCCCGATGGCCCGGTCCGCGATGGCCGCCACCGGAGGGCCTGGGCGTGCGGCATCCTCATGTCCCGCGCCCCAGGAGTTGCGGCCGCGCCGGCGCCGATCGGAGCGCGGCGTGCAGGAAGCGCGCGACCGACGCGCGGACGCGAATGGCCTCGGGGAGGTCCGGCTGCCAGTTGAAGCCGTGCCACAGGCCCTCGGCCACCAGCAGCTTCGTGGGGACGTCCGCCTGCTCGAGCCTGTCGTGCAGCCGCACGGCGCTGCTGAGGTTGAGATCGCGCGTCGCCGTCGAAATGACGGTCGCGGGAAAGTCGGCGTCATACTCCGCATAGACCGGCGACACGTCCGGATCGCGCAGGTCCCGGCCCGGCGCGTAGTGGTTCCCGACGATGTTGGCCGAGAAATTCCGGATCAGCCCGTCCCGGCCGTTGTTCGACACGATGCTGTCGCCCGCGCCGCTGATGTCGGTGGCCGGCGTGAACAGGCCGAGGCCCGCGATCATGGGCAGCCCCTCCCGCTTCGCCCGGTTGATCATGGCCAGGATGTGGTTCCCGCCGGAGGAGCTGCCGATGCCGACGATTCGGCGGGGATCCATCCGCCGGACCAGATCCCGGTAGACGCGGAGGCATTGCTCGTTCGCCACGGGGTGGAGCGCCTCGGGGGCCAGCGAGTACTCGATCGAATAGACCGTCATGCCCAGCTCCTGCGCCATCAGCAGGGCCATGCGGTCGCGGGCACTGCCGATCACGAAGGCGCCGCCATGGATGTTGAGGGCGATCGCGTCCTCCAGACCGGGCGTGATATCCGGAGGCGTGATGATCGTGACGGGGACGCCGGCGATCTCGGTCCTCTCCAGCTGGAGCCGGTGGCGCCGGATGATCGCGTCCTCGAAGGGGCGCTCGGCTTCCGCGAAGCGGCGCCGCCCGTCGATGATGGCCTGGCGGGTCGCCATCAGCGGCACCACGAGGTCGGGCACGATCGTCAGCCGCTGGGCCTCGATGAAGGCCGCGGCCTCGGGGCTGATCGTCGCCCGCTGGTCGTCGGACAACGCCATCGGACGCGAGGCCGACCGCCAGCCGCCATATCCGGCCAGGCCGAGAGCCAGGGTGGCGACCAGCAGGACCCGCCACCAGCGGGAGCGCGGCCTGCGGACGGCAGCCTCGACGGCGGTGCCGCTCATCGGCCCGCCGCGCTCGTCAGCGCCGACGTTCCTCGCTCCGGCAGGGGAATGCTGGACCAGAAGCGGTTC
Source organism: Roseococcus sp. GW821-FHT12F05 (assembly GCF_058806835.1). Taxonomy (NCBI): domain Bacteria; kingdom Pseudomonadati; phylum Pseudomonadota; class Alphaproteobacteria; order Acetobacterales; family Roseomonadaceae; genus Roseococcus; species Roseococcus sp. GW821-FHT12F05. Next base: position 230,825 of record NZ_JBXAQB010000004.1, on the reverse strand, counting down.
TCCGGATCGAAGCGGCGCTTCGCCGCCGACAGCCGCTCCGCATTCGGGCCGAAGCTCGCGCGGCACCGCTCGCCGGCGTCGGGGGCCAGCAGGTTCGCATAGCCGCCGGGCAGCGCGAGCGGCGCCAGCCGCCGGGAGGTTTCGCGCACCCAGCTGCGCTCCCGCGCGCCGCCGTCCGGATCGTCCGCCGGGGCGGTCCCGAGGATCTCCAGCATCACGTGCGGATCACGAAGACCGAACGCCGTCCCCGCCACGGGGACGCGCGCGGCCGCGCCGTGCAGCCCATGCGTGACCAGCGAACAGCCCGGCGACGGCCGCTCGCGCATGCATTCGAGCAGGGTGTCGATCACCGCGCCATCCAGCGTCCGGAACCACAGGCTGTCCATGACATGGCGGTCCCCGTTCGTGATGAAGGGGTCGAAGAGGGTTCGCGATTCGCCATAGGTCTGGGCCCGGACATCGGCCATGAGCGGATCGGCGAGGGCCGTCAGCGCCTCGATATGCGGGGCCGCCGCATCGGGATCGCCGCTCCAGGTGGGGACGACGCAGGCCATCGGCCCGCCGTCGGGGCCCGAGAGCAGGACGAACTGGAGGTAGAGCTCGTCGGGCGCGCGCGCGGCCATCGCCGCCACGCCCTCCAGCACCGCCCGCACGGATTCGAACGGGTAGAGGATCATTCCCGAATGGACAGTCGCCAGGGCGTGCAGCCGGATGTCCATGGCGGTCACCACGCCGAAATTGCCGCCGCCGCCCCGGAGCGCCCAGAGCAGCTCGGGCTCGCTCCGCTCCGTCACGATGAGGCCGGAGCCGTCCGCAAGCACGAGCTCGACGCCCAGCAGGTTGTCGCAGGCCAGGCCGAAGCGGCCGATGAGCGGGCCATAGCCGCCACCCAGCGTGAGCCCCGCCAGGCCGACGCTCCCGACCGATCCGGTCACCGGCGCCAGGCCGAGCGGATCGGCGACGGTCAGGACATCGCTCGCACGGACCCCGCCGCCGACGCGCGCCCGGCTGTGGTCGCTCCCCAGCTCGACCGTCCGCAACGGCGAGAGATCGATCACGAGGCCGTCGCAGAGCGCGCGCCCGGCCCAGTCGTGCCCGCCGCCGCGGACGGAGAATGGCACATCGGCGTCCCGGGCGAGGCGGACGGCATGCTGGACGTCGCCCTGCGTCGCGCAATGGGCGATCAGCGCGGGCCGGCGCTCGGCCAGGCTCCAGATGTCGGTCGCGGCGGCATAGCCGGCCATGCCCGGGCGCGAGACGCGGCCCGGCAGGCGGGATTCCAGCCGGATGGCGAGTCGATCGATGGGATTCACGATGAGGCTCCGGTTGCTGGCCGATGACGAACGGGCAGCAGCCGGTCTCGCGCGGATGAGCTACGGAAGGCCTTCGGGCCGGAGCCTACGGGTTACGATTGTCGCGCAGAGGGCAGGACGAGGTCGTTCCGGGCCGCGCCGACGAACAGGCGGATGCCATTCATCGACACGCCCGGGACAGCCGTCATCGCTTCACGATGCAGGTCGACAGGGCCTGCGCGCCCCGGGGGATCCGCCTATAGCGGCCTCGCGCCGGAGGGCGGCTCGGATGGCTGCACCCGATACGTCACCTCGACGATGGTTCTCGCATCGTTCGGCCGGCGCAGCGCCTCGACCAGCGCCTGCGCGAAGGCATGGCCGGGGGCGAGCGTCATGGTGGGCATGTCGTGACCCGACGGCAGCGCCACGAGCGGTGCCTCGTCGGTCGGGCCGGCGATGACGAGAATCCGCTCCTGCTCCGCGACGGGACCGCGCGGGCCGCGCAGCCGCAGCCGCAGGTCGATCCCGGCCGGCGGCAGCATCAGCTCCTGGCTGGCCGAAAGGATCGAGCGCTGGCGCAGATTGGGGTACAGCACGTCGATCATTCCACCCTGGCCGAGCGCCAGCACCGTGATCTGACAGGCCTGTTCGGCGCGCAGCCGCAGCGTCATCCGCTCCCCCGCCAGATAGGCCCGGCGGTCCAGCATGACGGCGAGGCCCGCGCCCGCGGGGGCCGCCGGGCGCACCCAGTCGAGCGCCGGACCCGACGGCGCCGCGGACGCTCCCGCCGAAGCGGCCTCGGTCACATAGGGCAGGCCGAGGTGCTTCATGCGCAGCGCCGGGTTCTCCTGCGCGATGGCGGCGAGTTCCCGCGTCAGCGTCTGGTTGGCGGTCGCCGTATCGGGCGCGGCCTCCATGCGCGCCAGGAGCCTGTCCCGCATCGCGCGCGTGAAGGGCTCGGTTGTCGCGATGATGAAGGCGAGCGCCGCTCCCCGCGGCTCGCGAAGCCGCAGCACGAAGCGGTCGATGCCGGGGCGCGGGAAGATCAGCGGCGCGTCGGCCGGCAGGGCCGCCGGATCCTGCGGCACGCCCGGGACGTTCGAAGGCAGCGAGTCCGGTGGGAAGAGCCATACGGGCTTGCCCTCCGCGCCCACCCCCAGGATCTGCACATGCGCCGCAACGCTGCTTTCGACGCCGATCTGCGCCGTATCGCCGACGACGTAGCGCTGATCGGGGCGATCCAGCCAGGCGGCCAGCCGTCCGGGAAAGGGCTCCGTGCCGGGGTCGCGCGCGGGGACCATCTCCAGCAGCTCCGGCCGCATGCTGCGGGTCAGCTGCAGGGAAATCGGCGCGGTGCCCCGGTCCAGCTCGCCCACCACGCCGCCGAGCGATCCGCCCGGACTGCCGGCCGGCTGCGCCCGCGCGGGCAGGGCCAGCGCCAGAAGGGGAAGTGCCAGCGTGCGGCGGGAGATTCTCGGCGTCATGGTTCTACGATCCTGTCTCAGCGGCCTTGTTGGGGGGTGCGGCACCGGTCGTCGCCCATGACCGGGGCACGGGCGGAATCCTCGATCAGCGCGGCCAATGCGTTGGCGCGATGCGGGAACTCGGCATCGTCGGCGAAGCGGCGCGCGGCATCGCGCAGGCCGGGTATCTGGGCCGTCGCGGCAGCCGGATCGGGCGCGCCGCCGATCCCGCAGAAGAGGGCCGTCGCGTACCAGAAGATCGCATCGGGCGGCGGCAGCGCGGCCCTGGCGAGGATGCCCAGCTGCTCGCGCCCCGCCGCCGGGGAGCTCCCGGTGAGCAGGTCCTGCGCAAGACGGAGCCTCGACATCGGCTCGCCGAGCCCGGCGGCTGCCTCGCGCTCGCGGCTGGCGCCGGCGGCGTCGCCGGCCGCCTCCAGGGCGCGCGACAGGTGCCATCGGGCCTTGCCGGCGGAAGGCGCGAGCGCCACCGCCTGCTCGCATGCGCGCCGGGCTTCGCCGAAACGCCGCGGATCCCGCAGGAAGGCCTCGCCGATGCCGGTGGTCTGGCCCGCGTCGCGCCGCTCCGGATCCAGCCTGTGGCCGGCAAGGGCATCGCATTCCTTCAGCGCGGCGCAGGCGGCCTGCGGCCGGCCGGCAGGGCCGGATGCGGGCCGGCCCGCCGGCACGGCGAGCTCCGCATCCCGGCACAGCGCCTGCGGGTCCCCGGAAACGGGTATCGCCCGCTCCCTCTCCGGCCTGCCCACGTTCGGCACGGCGCCGACCAGCCCGATGAAGCCGATGGCCAGGGCCGCGACGGCCAGGGCAGGCAGGGCCTTCCGCGTCCAGTCCTTCCGCACCTCCGGCCCGGCTTCGCCGCCGACGCCTGCGAAGGCGCGCGCGAAATCGGGATGGATCCACGCATCGGCCGGCACCCAGGCCTGGAGCGCCTGCTGGAGGGTGCGAACCCGCCGCGGCCGGTGGCCGAGCGCCTCCAGCCGCCGCATCAGCGCCGGGATCTCGTGCAGGCGTTCGCCGTCCAGCGCGTGATCCTCCTCCGGCAGGAGGATCAGGCGGCCCGGCGTCTCGTGACCATTGGCGAGGATCGCCTCCAGCTTGGCCGGAATCCCGGCCACCGCGCGCACCGTGAGCTGGGCCCCGGCCGGCGCGCCGGATGGCGTCGCCTGCACCGCGCCGGTGGCGATGAGGGGCGGCAGTTCGGCCCAGCGGGCGGGCGGGATGCAGCGCGCGGCAATGAAGCCGAGCATCGCGCACAGCGTGCTGCTGGCACCGACGACGCCGCGCTGCGGCGCGCCCTCCACCGCGATGACGGCGACACCGACGCATTGCTCGGTGCCGGCACGCGACAGGAGCGGCCCCGCGACACCGCGCACGGCGGCCGCCGCGTCCAGGAACGGCGCTTCCTGCTGCGGATCCTGGAAGTAGGGGCAGATCCCGCTGCCCTGCTCCAGCCAGAAGCTGTACTCGCGCAGGCTGCCCGGGCCATCGCCCAGGGGCGGCACGACGGGGATGCGGATGCGCAGCAGCGACGTCATGGCCCGGCGGGCAATTCGAGCAGGAGCCGCTCCTCGCCGGAGAGCCGGTCGGCCGGCGTGGCCGGCATGCCACGCCAGGGCGCGTGGATGCTTCCCGCCGCATCGGTGGTGGCGTCGAGCCAGACCATGCCGGAGCTTTCCTCGCGCAGCAGCACGCGCCGGCCCGCCACGCCGCCGGGAAGGGCGGCATCCAATGTCAGCGCGAGGAGGTAGGGCAGCGCCGGCGCCGGGCCGGGCCGCACCTCCAGGACCGCCCGGCCTTCGATCTCGAGGCGCAGTGGGCGCGCCGCGCCATCGCTGGCCGCGAGCCCGATCACCCGGAAGGCCGTATTGTCGTTGGCCGCCACGGCGCTGCGCCGTGCCAGCGCAAAGTCCCGCCGGAGCGAGGGGGCGAGCATGAGGCTCATGATCTCCTGCTCCGTCATCAGCGCCGGGTCGGCCGCTAGACGCGCCAGGCGCGCCGGGTCGATGGGGATGGCCTGAGGCGCATCCTCGTCCTGGAGGCCGAGAAGGCGCGCCAGGATCGTGTCGTCGTCGGGCTCAGTGTTGGTCATTCTGGTCTCCAAAGGGGTGGCTTCCGGCCTCGCGCTCGGCGCGGGCCCACATCTCGAGCCAGGCCTTCGCGAGCCGCGAGGCCTCGGCCCTGAACACATCGATCTCCATGGCCAGCAGGGCGCGCAGGAGAAGCCGGTCCACCAGCGCCTTGCGCCAGTCCGGCCCAAGCAATTCGCTCATGGCCTTCAGCGTTTCCGGCCGGACGAAGGGCCCGGCATCGCTGCGGACATGCACGGTGATGGTGACATCGCGCACCGGCATGGCATTCAGCTCGTCCCGCAGCGCGGCATGGGCCATCCCGACGCGCTCCGGGTCCGGCGTGGCGCCGGCCCGCTTCGCTCCGATGATCGCCTGCTCGAAGATGTAGGTGAGCTTGCGCCGCATCTCGCCCAGGAAGCCCTCGAGGGCAGCGCCTTCGAGCCGGAGCAGGCGGCCGAGGTCGTTTTCCTCCCGCCCCCGCGTGACCGCCCGATAGCCGGCCCCGAAGGCCTCCTGAAGGGCCGCATCGGTCGGCGCGAACAGCAGCCCCTCCCCTCCGCCGAGGATGAAGAGCATCCCCAGCACCTCGCTCGGAGGGGGGCCGGCATTCAGCGCCTGGGCCACGCGCGAGCGGACCCGCTGCAGCAGCATCTCCGCCTGCGGATTGTCCTTCAGCGCCTCCAGGAGCGTTTGCAGATCAGCCCATCTCGTCCGCGCGTCGTACCCGTCCGGCATCTCGTGCTCCCTCGTCTCGCCTGACGCGCCGGGACCATGAGGCCGCCCGAAGGCTGTCCCATGGCCCGTCGCGAAGTCATCCGCCCGCCGCGCGGCCATTGCGCCAGGCGGTGAAGTCGAACGGCTCGGCGCTGGCCGAACCGCGTGCCGGCTCGGCGCTGCGCTGCGCCTGCACCAGCTCCAGCGTGCTGCGCACCTGGCCCACCGCCTGCGTCGCCGCCCGCTCCACTCCGGCGATGTCGCCGATCAGCCGGTCGGCGGACTGGAGGGCATGGCCGGCGCGGGCCAGGGCGAGCTCGGCCTCGACCGTCGCCAGCGCGGTGGCGATGCGGTTCTCCATCAGCACCGCCTCCTGACGCACGCGCGCCAGGGCGGCGCGGCGCGGCGGGAGAAGGACGCTGAGGCTCTGCTCGAACTGCGCCTGCTCGGCCGACAGGGAGCTCGCCTGGAGTTCCACATCCGCCACGCTGAGGCTGCGGCTGAGATAGCTCACCCGCTCCAGGCCCCGCGCCATCGCCTCGTTGGTGCGGCTGCGCAGCAGGGCCTGCTGGCCGAGATTGGCGTCCAGCAGGTTGCGCTGGCGCCGGTCCTCGTTCTCGATCGCCCGGAGGCCCTGCTCGGCGAGCGCCCGGGATTCGGCCACCTCCGCCTGGCGGTTCTGGAGCGCGGGGATGCGGTCCGCGAGGCAGTGGACCGGCGCCATCTGACAGGTCGCCGGCGTCCAGGCCAACCGGCCCCGGAGGTCGTTCAGCAGGCCGGTCGTGGGACCGGGGGCCACGATATAGGCCGCGCCCAGGCCGATCCCGCCCAGCATCGCCACGTTCAGGCCGCCCCGAAGGAGGCGGAAGCCAACTGTGCTGCTCATCCCGATAATCCTTTGCTGAAGAACAACATCGTCATAGCGGGGTGCATGGGAGGGGGGGGGTGGCGGCGGCTGATATTTCTTTTTCGGGCATATCTTCGACCCATCCAAAGAAATTAATGCTTCGCTCCTGCCCAACCGGATGAAACTGTGCCTACCATGTGCGACGGTTCAAGTCTCGATCTCCGCAATTTCGGGAAAATCGACATGTCCATTCTTTCGCATTCAAAATCCCGTCGGCAAACATCCCTTCATCCAGGAATTTTGTTGGTGGCCGCCATGCCGCTGCTCGCGGCCTGTCAGACCACGTCGCAGGGTCCGGCCGTCAGCGATGCGCGGGAGGACACCTGCGCTGTCCATCGCGTTGCCTTCCGCACGACCGAGCCCACCTTCAGCGTCGGCCAGCGCGCGGCCCTGGCGGTCGGCGCGGGAGCGGTGGCCGGCGTGGTGACGGGACTTGTCACGGGAAATGCGAGCGCCGGCTTCGCGGTCGGTGCCTCCGTCGCGGCGATCGGCATCACGGCGGTGCTGGTGGATGCGAGCTTCCAGCAGATGCGCGAGGATCAGCGCCGCCAGGCCCTGCTCAACCAGACCGTCGCCGTGGACCGCTTCGGCGAGCGGGTGACGGGAGCGCAGCTCGCGCTGGAGCGCCTCACGACGTGCCGGCGCCAGCAGGTGGCGACGGTGCGCAGCCAGGTCGCCCGCGGCGGCATGCCGCGCGCCGACGGCCAGGCCGAGCTGCAGAAGATCCGCGGCTGGTTCGAGGATGACGTGACGCTGGTCCGTGCCTTCGACCAGCGCCTCGGCAACGAGTCACGCCAGCTCGCCGATTCCAGCCGGCACATCAACAGCGCCGGCCTGAACACCGACGCGGCGTTCCGCGGCTTCACCGGCATCGCGGCCCGCGAAAGCCAGGTGAAGACGAGCGCGTCCACTGGCGCGACGGATGCCGGTGCGATGCGCCCGGGCCAGACGATCCGCGTCACGGCGCGCGAGGGCGCGTGGTACCGGGTCGCCCTGCCGAACGGCCGCACCGGCTACGTGCAGGCCAGCGCCGTGGCCCGCGAGGCGCCGGCGCGCGAATACCAGGGCAGCACCGAGTCCAGCCTGCGCGAGGCCGCGCTGGACGACGCGTCGGAGCGCGGGCGCGTCGCCAGCGGCAACCCCTACCGGGTGATCGGCAACCTCCCGGGCTGGCTCGTGGTCGACCAGGGCTCCAGCCGACGCAGCTTCGTCCGCGCCGCTGCGCTGCGGCCGGCCTCGGTCGATGTCACCGGCCGCGAGGTCCTGCAATCCACGGCCACCGCCGTCGCCGCCCGCGATGCCTTCTCCGCCGGCGCCGAGGGACTGGCGGGCGAGGCGCGAAGCATCCGCTTCGACCTGTGAGGTTGACCGGCATGCGTCGCCGGCTGGGAGCGGCCGCCCTGGCCGCGTGGCTCGCGCTCGCGGCCGGCGCCTTCGCGCAGCCGGCCGCAGGTCCGCCCTCGGCCGCCCTGTTGCGCATCGAGATCGGGATGCACACGGCCCCGGTCACGGCCGCGCTTCCCCTGCCCGACGGGCAGCGCGTGCTCACCGTCTCCGCCGACAAGACCCTCCGGCTCTGGGCCGCGGATGGCAGCCTGCTGCGCAATTTCCGTCCCCCCATCGGTGCAGGGGATGAAGGGAAGCTGTCCGCCGCCAGCCTCTCGCCCGACGGCGCAACGGCCTGGGTCGCCGGCGTCACCGGCGCCGGCTGGGGCCGCGAGGCGCTGGTCTACGCCTTCGACCTGTCGACGGGCCGCATGCGGCAGCTGCCCACCGGCGTTCCCGCCAGCATCACGGCGCTGGCCCATTCGCCCGACGGCCGGCGCCTCGTCATCGGCTTTGCGGGAGACGTCGGCATCATCGAGGTGGATTTCGACCGACGCAGGATCCAGCCCGGGCACAATCTGGGCATCCGCGGCGGCGTGCGGAGCCTGGCCTTCGGCCCCGCCGGGGAGTTCCACGTCGCGTCCGGCGACGGTTTCGTCCGGCTCTTCACGCCGCAGATGCAGCCCAGCCGCGCGCATCGGCTGGCGGACGGCGACGAGCCGGGCCAGATCGCCCTGTCGCCCGACGGGCGACTGCTCGCCGTGGGCATCGCCAACGGACCGCTGGTGCGCCTCCTGGATGCGGCGACGCTGCAGCCGCGGGGCATTCCGCCCCTCGGCAACGCCCTCGGCCGCGAACGGCAGAATCTGCGCGGCGTCGCCTGGGTCGGCCGCGGCAGGGAGCAGGCGCTGGTCGCGGCGGGATACGTGCTCAATCCGCAGGGCCAGTCGGTCCTGCTCCGCTGGGGCGCGCTGAACCAGCCCCCCATGCTCGCCGCGCTCGGCGGCTCCGATACCATCAACCACCTCGCCGGCACGGCGGACGGCACGATGCTGGCCTTCGCCGCGGCCGATCCGGCCTGGGGCCTCGTCCGCTCGGATCTGCGCGGCGGCATCCGCGTGGCGGCGCCGCGGGCCGATTTCCGCGGCATCGGCGCCGGCCTGCTGCAAACGCTGTACGACCGCACCGAATTCGGCATGACCCAGCAGCAGGCCCTCCCCGGCAGCTTCCGCGTCTCTCCCGACGGCCAGGTGGTGGAATTCGGCATGGCCGTCGGCGGACGGGACGTGCTGCGCTTCTCCGTGCCTGACCGGAGCCTGACGCGGCTGGCCGGGCCCAGCACCCTGCCCGGCCCGGTGACGGGCAGCCTGCCGCTGCGGGAATGGCTGAACGGCGCCACGCCCCGTCTGGGCGACGTCGCCCTGCCCCTCGATCCGGAAGAACGGGCGCGCAGCGTGGCGCTCCTGCCCCATGGGGCCGGCTTCGTCATGGGGACGGATCACGGGCTGCGCTGGTTCCGCGCCGACGGCCGGCAGGTCGCCCGGGCTGTTACCTCCTCCACCGTCTGGGGCGTCCAGCCCACGGCGGATGGCCGGCAGCTGGTCGCCGCCCTCGGCGACGGAACGCTGCGCTGGTACGATCTCAGCCCGGCGAGGCCCCTCCAGCCGCGCGCCGCGCTCTTCGTCCATGGCGACCGGCGCCGATGGCTCCTCTGGACGCCGGAAGGCTTCTTCGACCACGCCGACGATGGCGGGCAGGACCTCGCCGGCTTCCACCTGAACCGCTCCGCCGGCGAGGCGGCGGAGTGGGTGGGCTTCGCGCAGCTGCACCGCACCTTCTACAGCCAGGACCTGGTGCGGGCCCGGCTCTCCTTCGGCGATGAGACCCAGCTCTCCACGCGGCTGGCGGCGATCGGCGACGTCCGGCGGCTTCTCGACGAGGTGACGCCGCCGGCCGTCACGCTCGCGGAGGTCTGCTTCACGGCCCCCAATGCGGGGGAGAGCTGCTCGCCGCTCGGCGCGTCCGCCCGGACGCGCGGCCTCGGACGCCTGCGCGAGGCGTCGACGGCGCCCGGACCGGCCCAGGCGCTGACCGTGAGCGGCGTCGCCGCCCCGCCGCCGCCGCCTTCCATTGCCGGCTTCGACCTGCCTCCGGGCCTCATGGAGGTCACCCTGCGCTTCTCCGTGCAGGACCGGGGGGGCGGAATCGGGCAGGTCGACGTCATCGTCAACGGACGCAACATGGGCCGGCAGGAGACGCGCGGCCTCGGGCGCCGGCCCCCGGCCGGCGGGCCGGCCGGGGGCGTCCCAGCCGCGGCACCCCTGGTCGAGCGCCGGGTGCGCCTGCAGCCCGGCCCGAACGCGATCAGCATCCGCGGCTTCGATGCGACGAACGCGACCTTCGGGCAGAGCGCCGTGCTGGAGGTCCGCACCCAGGAGCTTCGCGCGCCGCCGCGCCCCGTGCTGCACCTGCTGGCCATCGGCGTCGACGACTACAGCGCCACCGCGCGCGACGGCATCCTGAGCCTGGCCAATGCGGCGAACGACGCCACCACGCTCGACCGTCAGCTGCGCGGCCGCTTCGCCGAGGACTACGCACGCGTCAACCCGATCCTGCTGACGGACGCGACGGCGACACGGGCGGGAATCGAAGCTGCGTTCGAGCGGCTGCGCGGGGAGGTCGCGGAACAGGACACGGTCGTGGTCTTCATCGCCGGGCACGGGATGAACGACGCGGACCGATATCTCTTCCTGCCCTTCATGCCCGCCGAGATGACGCTCGACAACGCGCGCGGCGCAGCACTCGACGACCGCCAGCTGGTCGCCCTGTGGTCCGCCCTTCCGGCGCGCAACAGCATCCTGATCCTGGACACCTGCCACGCCGGCGCCTTCTCGCTCGATTTCGCTTCCACCCTGCAGAACGAGACCGGACGCTTCGTGCTCGCCGCCGCGAGCGCCCAGCAGTCGGCGGCGGATGCCGCGGCAGGCCAGCGCCACAGTCCCTTCGCCGTGGCACTCCTGGAAGCCCTGCGGGGCGAGACCGCGGCCGCGCGGTCGGCGCGCGCCGTGGATCAGCTGGCGCTCGGCTTCCACGTCCGGCAGCGCACGCCGGAGCTGGCCGCGGCCGTGGGGGTGAACCAGCGCGTCGCCTTCCGGATGAGCGCCGGCGAGATCCCCCTCCCCTTCGCCCTCACTAGAATGGGACCATGACCGATCCCGACACCTCGCGGCTGACGCGCCGCGCCCTCCTGCCGACCGCGCTGGCCCTGTTGGCGGCCGGCGGGGCCCGCGCCCAGCAATCCGCCGAGCAGCCCTCGGCGGCCGGCATCGACGGGCCCGTAACCGCGCTCACGGGGCTCGGCGACCGCCTGCTGACCGAGCTGGCCCTGCAGCGCGGGGCGGCTGCGCATGTCCTCTCGCCCGCCAACCTCCACGGCACGCTGGGCCTGGCGGCCCTTGGCGCGCGGCAGGGCGGCATGGCGCGGGAGCTCGGCCTGCCGGCGGCGCGGCGCGAAGCCCGTGCCGACGTGCTGGCCGCGCTGCACGCCGCGATCCGCGCCGCCAATCGGCCCGACGCCTCGGTCAGCCTCGGCTATTCGGCCTGGTGCGACCTCCGCGCGCGCTTCGATCCGGAATGGCGGGCGCTGGTGCGGCGGGCGGGCGGCGCCAGGTTGGGGCGGCTCGATTTCGGCCGGCCGGGTGCCGTCGACCTCGTGAATGCCTGGGGGGCCCGCGCCACGCGCGGCGAGATCCCGCGCATGCTCGAGCGCCTGCCGGCCGGGGCCGAACTGGTCCTGGCCGGCGCGATGCACTTCGCCGGCCAATGGCAGACCCCCTTCCCCGCGGGGAATACCGCCCCGGCACCGTTCCGGCGCCTGGATGGCGGCACCTCCACCGTCCCGATGATGCGGCAGCGGCTGAACGCCGCCTATGGCGAGGCCGACGGCGCGCATGTGGTCCGCCTCCCCTATGCCGGCGAAGGCCTGGCCTTCTGGATCGCCACGGCGCAACGCCCCGAGGACAGCGCCGCCTTCGTCGCGCGGCTGGCCCAGGCCGGCGCGGGAAGCTGGCTGCGCGGCGTGGCCCTGCGCCCGGCGGAGGTGAATGTCGCGCTTCCCCGCCTCGCCTTCGCGGCCGGAGGGGACGTGCTGCCCACCCTGCGCCGGACCGAGATCGGGCGTGGCCTCGCCACCGATCTTCGCGGCGTCCTCAACCGCCCGGTCAGGCCGGCGGAGGTGCAGCACCACGTCAGGATCCGCGTCTTCGAGGAAGGCACCGTCGCGGCGGCGGCCACGGCGGTCGTCGGCTCGCGCGCCATGCGGCAGGTCGAGGACTTCACCGCCGACCGTCCCTTCGTCTTCGTCATCGGCGCGATGGCGGGCTGGCTTCCGCTCTTCATGGGATATGTTGGCGATGCGGCGCAGGCACAGGCTTAGGCGCTTCTTCCTCTTCCCGCTGCTCGCGGCGCTCCTGGCGACGGGGCCGCTCGGCGCCGCGCGCGCCGACGTGGAGGATGATCCCGGGGTCCAGCGCATGCGCGTCATGGGCGGCAGCGACGCCCGCCCGGGCGAGTTCCCGAGCATGGTCAGCATCCAGATCCGCGGCCCGCGGCTGGGCTCGCGCGAAGGCCATCATTGCGGCGGCACCGTCATCGCCGCCAGCTGGGTGCTGACGGCGGCCCATTGCGTGGTGCTCACCGAGGGCGGACGCAGCCTGCGCGTGCCGCCGGCCGCGCTGGTGGTGGCGGAGGGCCGCGAGGACCACCGCGTGCTGCGCCCGGACGCGCTGCGGCTCATCGACGTCGAGGCCATCTTCGTCCACGACGATTATCGGGAGATCCTGAAGCGGCTGCCGAACGGCCAGACCGCCCTCGTCGGGCTGCCGAACGATGTCGCGCTGCTGCGCCTGCGCGAGCCGAGCAACAGGCCGCCTCAGCTCCTGGCGGGCGGCCCGGACCGGGCCGCCCTGGAAATGCCGGGACGGGGCGCGACCGTGATCGGCTTCGGCCAGACGATCCACCAGGGACCGAGTTCGGAAAACCTGCTGCGCGGATCCTTCCCGATCGTCCAGATCGAGAACTGCTTCGCGCGCCTGCGTCCGCTCCCTGCCGAAGTGGAGCGCGCGATCGTCGCCTCGCATTTCTGCGCCGGCAACCGCGGCGGCAACACCGACGCCTGCCAGGGCGATTCCGGCGGACCGATCTTCGTGCTGGGTCGGGGGCAGCGCGTCGTGCAGATCGGAATCGTCAGCCTGGGTCCGCCCTGCCGCGTGCCGGTGGTCGGCTATGGCGGCTACGCATCGGTCGCGGCGGCCAATGGCTTCATCCGCCGGCATGTGCAGGACGTGGAGTTCACGTCGAACGAGGGCGCTGCCGGCGGCGGCGGCCCGGACGTGGAACGGGAACGGCCCGCCCCTGTCCCTGCCCCCACCCCTGGGCCGCGCCCCGTCGAGGAATTCAACGGCTCGGCGGACACGCCGCGGCCGGTCCCGCCGGGCGTCGTCGGCCAGGTGAGCATCGACATCCGGGAGGGGCTGCGGCTGCGGGTGGGCAGCCTGGCGAGCTTCCGGATCAGCAGCAGCGTGCCGGGCGTCCTGATGGTGCTCGCGCGCAATCCTCGAGGCGAGGTCGTGCAACTCTTCCCCAACAACCGGATGGCGGGCTTCCAGGACGGTCAGGCGCGACCGGTCATCGAGGCCGGGCAGACGATATTGCTGCCCGGACCCGCGGACGGCTTCCGCGCCATGGTCCAGCCACCGCTGGGCGATGCCGTGGCCATCGCCGTGGTGCTGCCCCAGAACGCGGCGAGCCGGGCCCTGGCGAACCGCCATACCGGGCTGCGGCCCATTTCGGACCCCCAGCTCTTCCTCGCGGAGATCGAGGCCCAGATCTCCGCGGCGCGCAGCATGACGCCGGAGGCGCTGCCGACGAATATGGCCGTGGGCTTCCGCCGCTTCACGGTCGTGGCGCCATGATCGCCCGGCTCGCCGCGGCCCTGCTGGCCCTCGCCCTCTCCGCCACCGCCGCGGCGGCCTGCCCCCTGGGTAGCATCCAGGCAGCGCGCGACCTGCCCACCGTCCGGACGGCCTTCGCCGAGGTGCTGGCGGCCGGGGCCGGCTGCACCGCGGCCCAGCGCGACTGGGCGGGCCGCATCGTCGCCCTGCATCACCATCTGGCCGCCGAGGCGGCGCTGCGCAGCGGCGACGCGCTGGGGGCCCTGCTCCTGCTGGACCAGGGGCTGGGCACGGCCGTCCTCTGGCAGTCCCTCGCCTTGCGCGGCGATCTGCGGCAGCGCCTGCCGGGCCCCTCCGGCGAGCCGGATTTCGCCCGGGCCAGCCTCGACTATCAGGCCGCGCTCAATGCCATCGAGGCCGGCGACCCCCGGAGCGACCCGGTCGACGAGGCCACGATCGCCAGCCTCTGGCGGCGCGCCGAGCAGACCCGGATGCTCGCCGGCCGTCCCGTGCCGTCGCCACCCACGCGCAGCGGCCAGGCCGGCGGGCTCGGCCTGCGCGGCGTGCGCAGCTTCGCCCCGGTCGCGGTGGCGATGCCCATCCAGTTCGTGTTCGCGCGCTGCGAGTTCACGGCGGGGGGGCAGATCGCCGCGGACGACCTGTGGTCGCTGCTGGACGGCGAGGGCCGCCCCGCCATCCGGCTCGTCGGGCATACCGACCCGGTGGGCGGCGACGAGTTCAATATGCGCCTGTCCCTGTGCCGCGCCGTGACGGTGCGGAATTTCCTGGTCCAGAGGGGCTATCCGGCGAGGATGATCGAGGTGGACGGGCGCGGCGAGCGGAGCCCGCTGCTCATCGAGCAGCGGGACGGCTATTCCGAGGCGCAGATCCACCAGATCCTGCGGCGCGTCGAGCTGGTGCGGCGATGATCGGGCGGCGCGCGGCGCTCGGCCTGATGGCGGCCGGGGCGGCTTCCCCAGCCCTGGCCCAGGAGGGGCGCGCGATCCATGCACTGGTCGTGGGGATCAACGCCTACCGCAGCGACCAGCTGAACGGCTGCGTGAACGATGCGCGGCTGGTGCTGGACGCGTTGCGCCCTTTCGCCGCCACGGTCACGCCGCTGATCGATGCCCAGGCCTCGCGCGCCGGCTTCGACGCGGCATGGGACACGGTGACCGGGCGCTGCCGGCGCGGCGATCTCCTGTGGCTCCATTTCTCCGGCCATGGCAGCCGGATGCCGGAGCGCACGCCCGGTTCGGAACGGGACGGGATGGACGACTTCCTGGTCTTCGCGCCGTTCCATCACCGCGAGGCTCCGCAGGAGATGCTGCTGGACAACGAGCTGGAGCAGCGCCTCGCCGCGCTCGGCCGCACGGGCGTGTCCGTCATGTTCGCCGCCGACTGCTGCCACGCCGGCACGCTCACCCGCAGCGTCCATCCGGCCGCGCGGCGGTTGCGCAACACCCGGACCATGACCGGCACCTATCCCGTGTCGGCGCTGCTCAGCGCGCTTTCCGCCGCGCCGCCCCCGCCACCGTCGCCGCCGCCTTCCGCACTGACCCATGTGCATCTCTTCGCCGCCGGGCAGGAGACGGAGGAGGTGCCCGAGATCCTGTTCCGCGGCCGCCCGCATGGCGCCATGAGCGTGGCCATCGCGACGGGGCTGGACGGCGCGGCGGATCTGGATGGCGACGGGGCCATCACGGTCCAGGAGCTGAGCACTCATGTGCTGCGCACCGTGCGCGCCCTGGCCGAGGCGCGGCAGACGCCCGAGGTCGAGATCGGACCGGCGGCGCCGGCGCTGATCCGCCAGTTGCGGCGAAGCGAGGCGCCGGCGGTGGCCGGCAACGAGTCGGTGGTGCGGCTGGCAGTGGATGGCGTGGCGCCGGCCGCTCCGGCGGGTGCCCTGCTCGTCCCGCTCGGCAGCACCGCCGAGCTCCTGTGGAGACCCGCCACGAAGGAGCTGCTGAACCCGCTGGGCGATGTCATCGCCACCGAGATCGGCCCCGACGACCTGCCCGCCGCCCTGGAACGGCAGCGCGCCCTGAGGCGCGTGCAGGAATGGGTGGCGCGCCACCCGCTGGAGCTGCGCGTGGAGCTGCGGGCCGCGGCGGGAACACGCTCCGTTCCACCGCGCGCACACAATGCCGCGCACCGCCGCGGAACGGAATTGCGGATCGTGGCGGAAGGCCTGCGATACCCCGGCTTCCTGCTGTTCAACCTGGCCGGCAACGCGACGGTGCAGCTCCTGCATCCCGATGGCGCCGACCGTGCGGTCTCGCCGCCCGGCGGCCGCATCGTGTTCGACGATATCGTGGTGAAGCCGCCCTTCGGCGCCGATCACGTCGTGGCGATGGCCTCGGCGCGGCCCCTCGATGCCGCCGCGGCCGCCCTGGCGCGGCTGGACGGCACCCGCTCACCCCTCGCGGCCGTGGACGCCATGATGCGCGACCAGGGGCCGGAGGGCTGGCAGGTCGGGCTGACGGGCCTCTTCACACGCGATGGGTGATCCGAAGCAGAAAAAGTCGCACCATGCGGCACCCCCTCCCCCCTGGCGTGGCGCATACCGGGGTTGCCGGTGCGCAGCCCGGACAACCCAGGACGGAGATACTGAAATGACCCACCTGTTTTCCCTCTTCGCCATCGTCGCCGCCGTCGCGATGAGCGCCGCTTCGCCCGCTGCCGCCCAGAGCAGCATCGGCAACAACAACCGCATCACCCAGACCGGCACCGTCTATGGCGGGCAGGTCGCGACGGCGACCGGCCTGCTGGCCACCGCGCAGAACAGCGTGGCCTCCATCACCAGCGGCCGCCAGTTCACCATCGGCAACAACAACGTGATCTCGCAGACCGGCACGCTCTATGGCGGGCAGGTCGCGACGGCGACGGGCCTGCTGGCGACGGCGCAGAACTCCATCGCCTCCATCACCACGGGGCGCTGACCAGTCGCGGGGTGCCGCCCGGAGGGCGGCACCCTTTCTTCGCCATCACCCAAAGGAGGGTCCCATGCTTCGCCTGAGCCTGCTCGTCCTTCTCGCCCTTCCGCTGGCCCTGCCGTCCTCGGCCTTCGCCTTCGGCCCGGCCGGCCCCTGGGATTCCGTCGCCTTCGACAGCGCGCTGCGCCCGACGGCCAGCATCGGCGCCGCGATCGCCGCCGCCTCCGCGCTGGCCAACAGCCGGGCCAGCCGGGAGCAGGACCGGCGCCCGGCCTCATCGGGCCCCACGGTGAGCAATTCCTGCTCGCTCGACATCGCTTCGCTCTCGTCCCAGGGGCGGGGACCGAACGCCAGCACTATCGTGCTGCAGGCCGATATCCGCGCGCCGATCATCCAGGTCTGCCGGTGACGCGCGCCCCGCGCAGCGTCCTCGGAACGGCGGCGGTGCTCCTTTGCGCCGCCGCGCTGGCCGGCTGCGGGCGGGTGGATGCCAGGACGGGGCTTGCCGCCTCGCAGCCGCAGGCCCCGCCGGTGCGCGCCAGCACCCCCTACACCGACGCGCTCACCTGCCTCGACCAGATGATGGCGCAGCAGCCGCGCGGGCCGAACGTGCAGCGGTTCATCGCGGCGGGCACCATCCCCGACGCGACCGGCCGGCTTTCCCCGGGGCTCCGCGACATGGTCACGTCAGCCTTCGTGCGCGCCAACCGGATGAGCCGCGCCTTCGTGCCCGTGGAGGCGCTCACGCTGTCCCAGGTGCCCATCCCTTCCTCGGGAGCGGCCACGACCACGTCGGGCACCGTCATTTCCCAGGGCGTCGCGCCGACCGGACAAGGCATGCTCCAGGTCCACGGCTCCCTGTCCCAGGCCGACCGCGCGGTCCAGGCCCAGACGGCCCAGGCGGGCATCGGCTCGAGCGAGAACCAGTTCGGCATCAGCGCGAATTCCGACATCGCCAATGTCGCGGTGGACCTGCACCTGACCCAGGCCGACACGCGGCAGATCCTGTTCTCGGTGTCCAACGCCATGACCGTGCGCAACCGCTCGCGCGGAGCGAATGCCGATTTCAGCATCCGCGGCGTCGGCATCAACTTCGAGATCGCCTTCGATGAAAGGGAGGGCCTCCACCAAGCCGTGCGCACGCTGGTCGAGCTCAGCGTGCTGGAACTGATCGGCCAGGCGGCACAGGTACCCTACTGGCATTGCCTGCAGACGAACCGGAACAATCCGGCCGTGCAGCGCCAGATCATCGCGTGGTTCCAGGGGATGAGCGCGGCGCAGGTGGACGATCACGTGCGCCGCAGGCTCCGCGCGCTCGGCTATTCCGTGCCCGAGCCGCCGGCCAGCGCCGCCGGGCCCATCGGCGAGTTCCAGCGCCAGGCGGGCCTCGTCGCGAATGGCCAGCCGGGCTTCGAGACCTTCGCCGCCCTGGCCGATGCGCAGCTGAGCACAGCGCCCGTGCGCCCTTCGGTGGTGGACGCGCAGCTGGACACCTCGGCCTCGCTCGTCACCGTGCCGACCAGCCGTCCGACCCCGATCCCCTCGGCCGATCCGACGGGCGCGCCCTCCATCCGGGTGGACGTGAACGAGATCACGCTGCCGCAGCCGGTGCTGCAGCTCCGCATCGAGCTGGACCGCGGCGCCCATCTGGTCTGCTTCTATCGCGACGAGACGGGCGGCGTGTGGCGCGTCTATCCGAACCGCCACAACACGGAGGCCCGGCCGAGGGGGAACCGGCCTTTCCTCGTGCCGGCCAATACCGGCCACCGACCGGTGATCCAGCCGAGCCGGATGACGCCCGACGTCGGCTTCCTCTGCGCGGCCTCGGCGCGGGATTGGGCCACCAGCCTGCCCTCGCGCTTCTGGGGCGCCGATCTGACGCGGCTGGGGGGCGTGGATTTCCCGGGCCTTTCGGCCGTGTTGCGCGAAGCCGGCGGCGCGGAGGTCGGCATCACGGAGACCACGAGTGGCCGGCCAAGCGGGCAGTGGATGAAGCTGGACCCGCAATTCTAGGAGGATCGCGATGCGCCGCGTCACATGTTTCATCCTGGCCCTGTCGATGGGCTGCGCGATCGGCGGGGCCCAGGCCCAGGTCGTGGAGTTCCTGGCCGTGCCCTCCACGGCCGAGATCTTCGAATTGCTGACCGGCCGGGATGCGCCGCCGGAGGTGGCCCAGCTTCGCCGGGCCAACACCCCCCGGGTGATCCGGGACGAGGTGGTGATGCCGCAGCCGTCGGGCGGCAACCCGCCGCAGGCGGCATCGGCGCCCCGCCCGCCTCAATCGCCGCCGGCCAGACGTCCCGCAGCGATCACCATGCCCGATGTCTTCGCCACCGGCTCGGCGGCGCTGCCTCCCCGCACCGCGTCGATGCTCGATAACCACGCCGAGGCCTTGCGGCTGGCGCCGGAGGTCATCGTGCTCATCAGCGGCCATACCGACGCCAGCGGGTCTGCCGGCGTGAACAATGCCCTCTCGATGCGGCGGGCCGAGACGGCCCGCCGCTACCTGGTCGAGACGCGAGGGATTGCCGCGACGCGGATCGCGATCATCGGCGCCGGCGGGGCGGAACCGATGCCGGGCCTGGCGCCCCATGCCGCGCAGAATCGCAGGATCCAGGTCCGGCGCATCGGGCCGTAATTCGGCGGCGAGGCGCGCAGCCACCCCCCAGCGGGCGGGCATTGGGCCACCTCCATGTCGCAGTCCCGGAACGCTCCGGGCATGGATGCCCTGCGCATCGGGCTCCTCGCGCACTCCGTTGACACGCACTTCAGGCGAAAACTTGTTCGTCGCCTGGCCGTGATCGCTCCATCTTCTCAAGAGTTGGAGCCTCCGACAAATCCGGAGCGGCTCACGTCTGGGCGACACGCTCGCCGGAAGGGGAAGTTAACTCCCCTTCGTCGAAAGCCTTCAGGGAAGGCCGCACCCAATTATGGAAAGAAGGAAGGGGCTCCCGCCGCCGGATTGCCTTTCCGTGCCTACTCCCCGGCGTAGCGGACGGCAAGGGGTGCTGTCAGGACGGCATCTGAAAATCCCCAAATTTCCTTGTTCAATGATATAAGAGTAACAGAAGATATATTTTTTCATTATTCAAGAAAATGTAAATATATGTCAAAATATAACTCTCCATACTGCCAGACATTGTATATTTCGACAGGATTTAGAAAATAAATCAACATACATACCTGATGCCAACAGTCCGCGCTCATGTGCGCCGCGTCGTGCCCACCAAGGGCCGCGATGTGTCGATGATCGCCGCCCTTTCGATCATCGGGGGTTGAGTCAGGCGAGGTGGGAGCGATACCGAGACTGCCCATCGTGATGTTTTATCCATGGCAAAACTTGAAAATATATCTACGTTTTCAATGTATTATTTGCAATAATTTTCCAGAAAAGATAAAGAAAATTATATTCGTTTCAATGAATAATTGATTGAAAATATAAATATAATCTCCATAATATTCGAGGCCGACACATCAATCTGTCCCGGCCGAGGGAATCATGACATGAATGAAATGAAAAACAGCTCCGTTGAAGGGCGCCGAATTGCGTCGGACGAGGGCATTCTTCATCGAACATTCCACACGATGAAGACCAACCCGATGATCTGGACGGCCGGTCTGGCGATTGCCGGGGCGGTGAGCTTCGCGGCGAAGAGCCATCATCTTGGGACCATCATTATCGCCTCGATCGGCGTTTTGTGGATGTGGCATGACATGATCGATGAAGCCGCGACGGCGGCCCATGACGTTGGTCTCACGCTGCCGCCGGACACTGCGCCGCTGCTCGCCCTGCACAGGTGACGCCGGGCCTCACAGAAGGCGCCTTAAGCTTCGACCCAGGCCCCGCCAGAGGCTTCCGGAGGGCTCCCCTACCATAGCCGGGACGGTCAAAAAGCCGCTGATGGGCCTCCTCAGACCGCACCGTGGGGTCTCGGGATAGCCAAGCCCCTTCAGCGGCCTCACCCCGACAGGCGCATTGCGAGCGCCTTCAGGGCCTCGCCACGGATGCCGTGAACGCGCCCTGTCGCGGCTCGAGGCAAGGTGCGAAGCTTTTGAGCATCACGCCTTCCCGGATGAGCTGCCGGGCCTGTTCGAGGTCGCGCGGTGAAAGCCGTAGCCGGCTCTCCAGGTCATGTTCATCGCCAGCGTGCTCAACCTGATCCGCCACGAGTTCCATCATCTCCCAGCCGGCGGGATCGCTCCCAAATCGCAAAGCCCCAATACCATTCGCCCACGACTTCCATGATTCCCGGAGCGCAAGGGCGCGTGGAGGTTGGGCGGCGGCGGCCCGGGCGACAGCATGCTTCGCTTCGATCTGCGCGAGGGCCCGCGCGGACTTCCTACACGCCTATCGAGGCTCATAAGCCACTCTCGCGAATGCCAGCAGTCTCCCGCAACGCAGCGGACACGCGCGACGGACTCGGGAGATGCCAGTCTTCGGTTGCTGGTCGGCCGGGTCGCGACAAGGGCCACATCGTATCACCCCTTTGTAGCACCGGGGCGACCTAAGACCTTGTTTTGCCAATTTATCCTGCCGGATCAAGCCGGTAGGATGGTGCTGTTGGAGAGGATTGAACTCCAGTCAGCGATGGCAAAAGTGAGGTAAAAGGCCGGTTTCCGGGCGGTTGCGGCGGAGACTTTGTATCACTCGGTTGTAGCTGCGGGCAAGCGATGTCGACATCTGGAGACGGGCGAGTTGTCGCGCGGGCAGTGCACCTTCCCCCATGGGGCGGATCACGAGAATCGATCGATAATGCTAATCGGGCGGGATGAGGTCGTTCACTGACGCGTCCAAGGCAGCCCTTCCCGTGATCAAGGTCGTAGACATGTTCTGCGGCGCTGGCGGTTTGGCCTATGGCTTGAAAACGGCTGGTCTTACCATCGCTGCTGGCGTTGATCTCGATCCCGCATGTCGATACCCGTTCGAAGCGAACTGCGGCGGGCGCTTCGAGGAATTAAGCGTAGTCGATTTAGCGCCGAAGCAGTTGGAAAGTTGGTTCAGCGGCGCTGAGATACGCGTCCTCGCGGGATGCGCGCCATGCCAACCCTTTTCAACATACACTCAAAATCGGAAAACCCCTGATGAGCGATGGGATCTTCTCAAGTATTTCCTGCAACTCGCCCTGACGATTAAGCCTGAAATCGTGACTATGGAAAATGTTCGCGGCCTATCTTCAAAGCCAATCTGGCACGATTTTGTCTCTCGTTTAAGGCGTGGTGGATATAATGTCGCTTGGGGCGAAGTTTTATGCTCAGACTTTGGCATACCCCAATCACGGCGGCGACTCGTGTTGATCGCCTCACGGCTGGGCCCAATAGGTTTGCCAGTACCACCGGCCATCAAACAGGTCCCGACAGTACGACGTGCTATCGCTGGACAGCCTCCGCTTTCGGCAGGAGAGGCTGATCAGAGAGACGCACTACACATAGCATGTCGATTAAGCGAGGTTAATCTCAAGCGCATTAGAGCTTCACAACCCGGCGGCACATGGAGGGACTGGCCCGATGAGCTGCGGGCAGCCTGCCATGCGAAGTTGACCGGAGAGACCTACCCGTCTGTCTACGGTAGAATGGAATGGGATGAACCCGCTCCCACAATGACAACGCAGTGTTTCGGCTACGGCAATGGCCGCTTCGGCCACCCAGATCAGGACCGAGCCATTACACTTCGGGAGGCGGCGATAATTCAATCATTCCCTGCCAAATATTCGTTTTTGCCGCCCGGACAGAGAGTCAATTTCGCGAAGATTGGAACGTTGATTGGAAATGCGGTGCCCCCAAAACTAGGGGAGGCAATTGGAAAAACCATTGTCGCGCATTCCATAAAATACAAAGCAAAAGAATATTAAAGATAAGCCTTTTTATCCAGATAATCGTTTATTTGAAGAAGAATAGCTTCCAGATAATTCATGACTCTTGACCCGATTCTAAAAAGGGATAGCGCGGTATAACTCCGACCTACCTCTCCAAAAGATTTTAACCCATGAGCTAAATCATTTCTACTGTCCTTGATGGACAAAAGGTCAGAACCATGAAAAGTTAAACGATATTCGCTGTCAACCGAGAAGCCATAGATAGCGGCTTTTTCTCGAATCATTCTAGCATCAACGTTACCGCTAAAAAGCTTTTCTACATTAAAGGCGGCCCGCACTAGATCAACTGCGATGTCGCTAAGCGTATCTGCCTTATCTTGCGCGAAATTTGCCTTGAAATCCCGAATAATTCGCTTCCGAATTGATGGTCTTAAATTATTAAATGTTGTGCCCGTAGACGCCATTTCGTCATAAATCGCCTCGATTCCAGCTCTAGCAGAAGCCTCAATCGCGTTATAAAGTACAAGCATTCCACTAGCTCGAAACATTCTAAGCTCACGTTCTCGGCCTGCCGGACTTGCGCCAGAATTGACTTGGCGCTCTGCTACAACCAGCGCGGCAAGGTAGCGGGAAACGTCAGCTCGCCTCTCCGCGAAATCTTCCAAGAATAAGCGCTTATTCATGGCAGTTCCAACAAGTGGTTTTTGACGAATTCAATCCTGGCTTTGACTCTCGGGCGCGAATTAGCCCCATCCGATGCCACTAGCTTTTGGAACTCAGGGCCGTACGCCCAGACGCTGATTTTGCCTGGATCGGGAACAAGCGCTGGATTCTGCCGAAGTGCCAATGCAGTCCCGACGGCAATGGCCTCGAAGCGAACCCGTGGGGTTTTCGTATTTGTGGTACTCTTCGCAAAACCATGAAGAAATCCCACCTCCACGAAACTCAATACCCGCTCCCACTCGTCACGCATAACTTGATAGTCAGGCTTAGCTTCAGGTTCCTGTAGAGAAATGATATAATCATCTATGAATTCAATAACACTACGATCAAAATCTGTGTATCCACTGACATATGCAAAGAATCTCGCAACTAGCTCATCGTAGTCATGGCGCTTAATAGCGGCCTCTCCAAGTGGCGCGAGTTCCCGCAATCTGGGATCTTCCGATAATGACCGAAAGAATTCTATGGCGGGGCCTCTAAGTACACCCCGTCGAGTTTCCATAGGGTTAAGACGCATTCCACCCGAATTGATTCGATCAAACATGTCGCGACGCGTCTCTTCGTCGGCGTGCTCAGTCAACTCAATCAACCTTATCGTGATTCTACGAAACCTACGCTGACGAGAAGGCAACAAATCACTAAGGATCAATCCATTAAGGGCAGGAAGCTTCTTTAAACCTAATAGTCTTAGCTCATCCTTCTCGAAGGCAGCAAGCGTACGCAATCTTTGGGTGCCGTCAACGACCTCCAAACGCCCGGATAATTCTTCATTTTCCGAGCCAATGTCTGCCACAAAAAGATATGGTATGGGTAAGCCGATTAGAACAGATTCTATAAATCTTGATTGATGCTTCTCCGGCCAAACAAATCCACGCTGATAATCTGGAATAAATATCTCATTGGTGTCTTCAGCCTCACCGGTCAGATATTTTTCCACCAGAACTTCGATTGGATACTCCCGTATTTTATAATCGACAATTTTTGCATTCTTGCGAATTTGCTCTTCAACAAGCTGCTGACGAGATTCACCCGACTCTTCGAGGCTAAATTCTGGTTGATCGTCGGACACGGTGCACTCCCTATTTTAGTACTGTTGACCACTCCGCACTAGAATCGAAGCTACGCAAAAATACGTAGTCCTTCTGCTCGATTGGGGCCGAATCCGCCACGGGCGCTTCAGGCAATCTTCGAATCACCGCGCCAAGAAACGGCGCAATCTTATCTCCAGTGCCTGGGGATCTCGGGTCTGACACTCCCAAATCGTCGCGACTGACCATCCCAATCGCCGGAGCGCCCTTGATTTGCGCTTATCACGCGCTTGATTAGCCGCAATTTTAGGCCCCCAGTACTCGATGCGGGTACTTGATGGGCGTCCCTGCCGGCAGTTAGAATGGCCGTGCCAAAAGCAACCATGTACAAATACGGCCTTTTGATATTTCGGGAGAATAATATCGGGTGTACCTGGAAGCCCTTTGCGGTGCAATCGAAATCTAAAGCCCATGGCATGAAGTAGGCGGCGAACTATTATTTCAGGCACAGTATTCTGTGACCGGACCGACGACATTAACTGACTTCTTGCCTGGGGACTTAGAGTATCCATCGTTTAATCACGGCGATAACTCGATGAGAAGCGACTGACGCAATTCCTCAAAGCATCTAAGTGCGGTATCCCAGGATACCTCAGGGCTACCGAGAGTCCTAACCAGGATAATCTCAGGCTTTCGCTCTCGAACATAGTAATCACCCCTCAAAATCGCGAGCCAGCCAGCCTTGCCTTCGGCTATTACTGCAGTTTCGACCTTAGATACCGCCTGGGGCGACGGATCGCGGCCGCGACCAATCGTGACATGTCTTCCATCAACGCCGAGGACAATCCATCGAGTTTCCAGGGCAGAGCGCTCCAACAGGTAAATCCCCGATCAGCGCCAGACCTAGCGCTCGTGGAACATGGACGCCTCTACCTCTCGCTTCAATCGGTTCCTCTGCGGCGCTGTCAGGAACCTGTTAACGGTCAATGGTCCTAAGAGCGCGGGTTGGCCGTGAAGTGCATATGCGGGGCTCGGGGCAGCATCGCGCCGAGCCCGTATGGGAGAAGTAAGGCGCCCATGATCGGCAGATGCGAGCCGCGCTGCCGTGCGGGGAATGCGGGTGCGGGGGAAGGCGAGTCTTTATCCGGTCGGGAGGTAGCGTCAGCCGCTAACGGACGCCACACACGAACCTTGTTACCTCGTCGGAAATTGAACCATCAACCAGCGCGGCCATCGGGCCAGGATTTCTACGAACCATGGCCGCCTCCCTGGTATCTCCCTCTCCGAGATAGCGAAACCGCCGAGGGGGTCCGCAATCCACCTCTCGCAACGCATAGCTTGTACCGCTCGGGCCTGTTCGGCGGGTGAGTGCATGCAGCATCCTATTGGCCTGTCTCGTAACCGAAAGCAGCTCATAAGAAGCTCGGGGATCAGAAGGGACCGGGATCGACTGCGCCTTTGCTTTCCCAACAGACGCCTCCAGGACTAGCAGCGCCAGCACTATCCCGATGTAGGGGCCGCTTTTCATGATCTTCCCATTCGGCACCGGATTGCAGCAGCCAGCTTGCCACAGACTTAGCCTGCCGAGTTGACCATTTTCTTGGTCGAGGCCGAAATCGGGACCAAGAATAACAAATGGAATTTCCCGAAGCCTGGGCGTGACAGAGATCTCGCATTGGATTGGGCATGCACGTGCGCTTGCTAGGCGGTTCCGGTGCATCCTGCTCGCCGGAGCCTGGGCCACGATACCGACGCTGGCCTTGGCGCAGAGCGATGCCCAAGTTCGAGAGATGATCGTCCGCGAAAGCGTGGCCTCCTACTTAGCCTCGGGACGGCCCTGCGCATGTCCATACAACGCGATGCGCAATGGCGCCTCATGCGGTGGCAGAAGTGCCTACAGCAGGCCGGGCGGGGCAACGCCGATCTGCTACCCCCCCGACGTTTCTGCGGAGATGATCGCCGCCTATCGACGCTCGCGGCGGTAGCTACCACGCGCAGATGGAACGGTGCTTCCGCAGAGCGAATGGGCTCGGCTTTGCTGCCTCCTCGGCCGCCGCCTTAAGAGGCTTGCCGTGCAGCGCCCGATAGTCGGCGTCCAGAATTGACGGGGAGACAAGAACCGTTTGGGTCGTGGGATCGACGGAAATCATCATCATATCGAACAACGTGTGGAGGTCAGCACGAAGCAGCAGGCCGTTCGTGACGTGGTTCGTTTGGGGACCGAGATACGGTGTGATGTGGGCAGCCTCCAGGACACCGACCACGGCGCATCCGGAAATCGCGCAGCATCGGCCGTAAGCCTTCAGCAAGGCGTCGCGGAATTGGGCCTGGCCACGACGAGCTTTGATCGCACGGACGATCTTCTTACGAGCGTCGGTGACATTCGCGGGATCGAACGGTTCATCGTCTGCCTCCCCCGCCCCAATCGGTGGCGGAGATGGCGCGGGAACGACCGGACCGGATAGGGCTTCGATCAGATATCCGTGCCCACGCCCTATTTGCCGAAGCGCCCCCTCGATAGCGTTGCTCTGTGCATTCGCCGCCGGCAGATATCCCTGAAGCCAGGGGAGGCCGCGCTTGGCGAGCACATCGCTTATGTTTCGCATCTTCCACTCGACGGAGCTTTTCGAGCGGCCGGTCTGTTGTTGAACTCTGCGGTTGAAGGCCGCTTTCACGTACACGCCGCCAAGGCTCTCCAAATCGAGCATGTCTATGTAGGCCGCGACGCAAGACGCCACCTGCTCGGGTGTCCAGTCATCCCCCCGCCCACCTTCGGACGCCTCGTCTCCCGCCCGATTGTGAGAGGGCTGGCCAATGGTCTCTGTCTCATCCTCAATGACATCGAAACCGAGGCTCTTCAGCTTGCGCTTGACCGTAGCGTCACCTCCGCCGAAGTCTGGGGATAGCAGCGGCGTTCCGACGCCTTCTTGATACTTCAGCGCCACACCTGCGATGGCCTTAGAATCATAGGATCGGCCTGCGTGAACGAGGCGGTAGGAACGTGCCTTTCGGTATCCGTAGCGGCGCAGAAATTCCTCTCGGCCCAGCTCATCAAATTCCGCAATGGCTTTGAGAACGGCATTCGGGTCGGTGAGTGAGCTTAGGGTGGTCATTCGCCGCGGTCCGGTATCATCCCCGCGGATAATGCCTGCCCGCATCGTAGCCCGCCAGCACGGCTAAACTGCGGGCTAACCGCACCACCCCTGCCGCCGCTCCCCACCATTGGGCCTAGCGAGCCCTTCACGGATCATCACGGCCGCCACGTCGCGCCCTCGACTGTCCTCCACGACCGCGAGAAGGCGCCTGTAGCGGTCCCGTCCATGGGGTCGCAGCGTGACACCGCCAGAGACCCATCGCGGCCATGCGATAGGGCGGGCGCGAGAGCTACAACCGCCCGCCGTCGGCTAATCCTTCATCGCATTCGCCACGGTCCGGTCCGTGGTTATATTAAAGCGAGTTCGAAATTGAGGGCCCTATGACCATCTGTCCCTTCTGCGATCAGTCGGTTAGCAGCGAAGCGACAGCCTGTCTGCATTGCTCGAAACCATTTCCATGGATGGACGAAATCGCGACCCTAAGAGATGAAATTAAATCTCGCGAGACAAGTCGTGCTCGCGCCTATTTGACATTGATAACGGACCTTTATGAAGCCGGCCGCAATGGAAAGCCCATTCCATGGGCATCGGTGAAAGGCGCGATTAATGCATACTTATATCCAAGAACCGTGATAATTTTTGGATCGTTATTAGCAGTGGGCGCCGCCATTCTCCAAATATGGATATTATTAAATCAAACTCAGATCATGAGAATACAAACCAGAGCAGCGCAGGTTGAACAGTCGATCACACTCCGATCTAGAATCGCGAATAATGCCCCCGTTTTTTCAACTATTCAATATATTAAATATCAGCTAAATCGAAATCTAAGCCAATGTTCAGAAGAGGAACAATGCCAACAGGGAACTGATGAACAGATTATCGACTCGATTGCAAGTAGCACGCCAATCGATGCACCTTCAAGTGTTATTATTTCTCTTCAGATAATTAAGAATATTTCCACAGGTATCCAGGCTTCCATTGGCTCTTCGTCGGAAGATTTTCGAGAAGTTGCGCGTATTGTATCGGTAGCTTCGCAGGAATGCGGCATGCCGATCCAAGATCGTCAATATCTCGATGTACTTCTTTTGCGGTGGATAACCCTGTTTACAAATGTATCGGATTTCGCTCAGTGGCTTGGCGCTCCGCAAGAGGGTCCCGCATTCGTTCATAGTCGTGCCGCGGCGCGGATGGGCGCCGCCTCGTTTTCTGGGCCCGCAAGTATTTTGGCCGCCGATCATGGAGGGATGAATTTTCGGACGCTACTTGTAGGCCTTGAGACATCCCGAGCCCAACTATCGGAGCTTTTTGAGCGCCTCTCTCGGCTATGTTCAGATCGGATGCGTCGCGATGAGGCGGATTTGCAAGCTATGGAGGCACGGTAGGGCATCGTGCCTTGGCCTAGCCTGCCCTCAACGGCCCCCTTACCGCCGCTGCCAGCTCGTTCACGCGCCTGAACAGCGAATTGACGCGCAAGTTGGTAGAATTGCGAGGGTCGGAAGGTGCAGCGGACTACACCTTCACGGGGTCCTTAGCGGGCGCGATCAGGCTGCCAGCGGAAGCGGCGCATCTGCCCCGATTTCTGCCCTGACAAGGACCGGATCTAGGCCGCGAAACCGTAGATACTCAGGCAACTCCATGCCAATCTGCTGGGCTCGAAGCTCCATGAAGCGCCGAGCCTGTTCTCTTTCGGAGACTGTCTCTCCATTTACCGCCGCGTCATGCGCCTCCCGCAGCCGCACCTTCCGCTGTGCTCTTTCATCCTCAGCCGCAATTGCAGCATATCGGCCGGCGTCAAGTTTGCGGTGCTCCAGAAGCTCGATAACGGACAGCCGGGAGCGCGTTGCCTGTTCATGGAGCGCATGGCGAGCTTCGTCCCGCGAAAACACAAAGCGGCTCTCCACGGCCGCCATGTAGACCGGGGCCACCTTCCGCCGAGAAGCTATCCCTCGGGGATGGCGGCTTCGCCGCATAAGGGCTGCATATCTTCTCAACCCCGCTTCGTAGGCGAGGCCCGCATCCCCTAGAGCCTCCTCGTAGCGCTGAGGATCAAGTCCCGCCCGCACCAAAAGTCCCCTAACAGACCGACCGGCAGTACAGGCAATGTTACGTAACAAGTGCAGGCAGGCATCTCGGAAGTCTCCATTGCCGTTCATCACTCCCCAGTACAGATGCTCCACTCGACCTATCCGGCGGCGACGGCATAAGTCTACCTCCTTTCTTCTACTATTTTCTGCCTCGGCAAAGACTTGCGGCCCCACGAACGCCTCAAGCGGCGCCGGGTCCAATCCGGCCCGCACCAGCACACCCCGGATGGAGCGGCGCTGGGTAATGGCGACTTCCCGCAGCGACGACATGCCGTAGGCGAGAGAACTCCATGAAGCCTCCATAGCCATGGAGTATAATTCCCGCACACCCGCTCTTGCTTTCTGAGCATTCTCTAATTGATTCATTTTTCAGCCCTCATATCTGGCGATAAGGCTCCGATATTTTCGACAAATAAGCAACTTACATTTAAGTTAATTACAATCTATATTCAAATATACTTCTGATAACTGGAGTAAATGAACGCTTGTTTGTTGAACCTTCGAAAGTGCAGTCCACTGCACCTTCTCAGCGGTAGCGAGGTAAATTCCAGGGCATGCGACAGTGGTGCCATCACCCGCCGCGCCGCGTGATTAGGCCGCGTCCGGATATCGCCTCGCGCGGATGATCTTCCCCACTTCGCCCATGAACCAATCCAGGAACGCGCCCGAGCACCGGAACTCCAATGCCTCTACCAGCCGGGCCACGTCACGGCGCTGGATCACGGGCAGCGACTTCGCCTCTTCATCACCCCATCGGGCCGTGAGAGCCCTCCCCACCCGCGATACCGGGAGGACCCGGCAGGGCACGGAGTAGGCACCACTCGGGAGCCGTGACAGGCACCCAACGGGGATGAAGGCGCGGTCACACGCCCTCGCCAGCTCGTTCGCAGAGGCCATAGGCCGGAGAAGCTCGGTCAGGGCGGCGAGGTCAAACCACACGGTCTGCCCATCGTCCCCGATCCAAAGCCGGACGGGCCGTGGCGGGCCTGGATAGGTGACTTCAAGGAGCCCCGGAATGATCCGGGAAGAAGTATGTGCCTGCATATCTTGCCTTTCCGCATGGTCCGAAGAAGCATTTGCAGATGAACAGGCGTAATGTGAACCCTGAAAATTGCCATCAGAAGAGCACGCTGGATTATACTTCCATCGTTATTCTAACTTAATGCTGGGGATGGCGCCCTCGCCAGCTTTCACGCGTCACAAGGCACTGTCACGAGAGCGCCTAATATCCAGATTGTCGTGGCAGATTTACAACACCGGCGGTGCGGCGGGGACGGCCTCCGGGAGTCTTTCAAACCACACGTGGAAGCGGCCCATGTTGACTTCCAGGTGATCCTCATCGTCCCGATACAGATACCAGGACTTCCCTATGAGCCACGGGTCGGGCTTCTTCCAAAAGATAAAGACCTCACGCCTTCCAAATCGGAAGACGTGCCCAGAGAGTTTGTTGTCATAGTAAAACACGCTGCCAATAGAAAACTTTACTTCCAATGAAATCATCTTGTCTTCCTTCTTCGCCTTAACGCACTAAGTCTACGACTTGAATTGGGGTGAATCTACAGGTATGGCAGTTTCGGGCCGCTAAAATTAGTCCCGATATCGGGACATTATTTTCCACCTTAAGTTATTGATCCGACTCCCAAGAGGGCCAATCACGTCCCGGTATCGGGACTATCTAGATTCCCTCGAATGATTAATTTTCGGAAATGGACAAGCGCGGGGTCTAAATCAGGAATGTGAGCATTATTAACATTGTAAGGGGCCCCGGAAGGTGCAGTGGAGCTACACTCAGGGAGCCGTTACGGGACCAGAAAAGGGATAAGCCCCATCGCTAATTAGTGGACTTATCGTATCGTAATTCCCTATGGCCCTGCCCGACCCCGCCCCCGCCTGCTCTAATCGGGCCCATGACGAGCACCGAACGCGAGGCTGACAAGGCCGCCTATCGAGACCTCCTAGCGTCCCTCCCGCCCAACGCCGGAACGGAGGTGGACCAAGCAATGCGAGAGCCGCACCGCCGCTATCACGCGCCCTGGCATCTGGGCCGCATGTGGCGCCTGCATCGCCTCCACAAGGGCGACGCTTGGACCCGAGAGATAAGCTGGGCTATCGCCTATCACGACATCGTTTACGAGGCCGTGAACGCGCCCCGCTGCAACGAGTACGAGTCCGCCGCTCGCTTCCTCAGGGCCGCATGCGCGGCTGGTGTTAGCCTGGAGGCGTCGGCGCGGATCACGAGCTGGATACTCGCGACGGCGGACCACCTCGGCGCGGGCGAGTTCTTCTTCCCTGCCCTCGATCCCGCCGGAGCTTGGTTCCTCGACCTGGACCTGGAGCCGCTGGCCTCAGAAGCCTTCAGCGAGAGTACGGCGATGATCCGGGAGGAGTACGGGCACGTTTCGGATGAAGCGTTCCGGCGGGGCCGCAGGGCCTTCCTCGAAGGCGTGTTCAAGGCCCCGGCGATCTACCGGACGGCTGATGCGGGGCGCCTTGGATGGGAGGCCGCAGCACGCAAGAACATCGCCCGCGAGCTGGAGCGGTAGGGCCCATTCGTCGCCTTTCGTCTCACTAGACCTTGCCCGTGTGAGTCGTCTCAGGGGCGCCCGAAAGAGTCCCATAAACATCCCCTTGACTTTGAGACATGGCCGGGAGTCTAAAGTCCAAGAGCCGTGCGAGACGGCAGGGCATTGGACGGGAGAACGGGATGATCGTCGGGTATGCGCGGACCTCCACCACGGAACAGGAGGCCGGGATTGAGGCGCAGGACCGTGACCTTGCCGCGCTGGGGTGCGAGCGCATCTTCCAAGAGCGCGTGTCCTCCGTCGCGAAGCGCGCGCAGCTAGAGGCCGCCCTGGAGTTCGTGCGGCAAGGCGACACGCTGGCGGTAACGAAGCTGGATCGCCTGGCCCGCTCCGTCGCAGACCTCCTCGCCATCGTCGCTCGCCTGGAGAGGAAGGGAGTTGCGCTCCGGGTCCTGTCCATGGGTGGGCAGTCGGTCGATACGGGCACCGCAACGGGCAAGCTCATGCTGACGATGCTGGGCGCCGTCGCGGAGTTTGAGCGGGCCTTGATGCTGGAACGGCAGCGCGAGGGAATCGCAAAGGCCAAGGCCGAGGGGAAATATCGTGGACGTGTCCCCACGGCGCAGCGGCAGGCGGAGGCCGTGCGGAAGCTGAAGGCCGATGGCGTGAAGCCTACCGCCATCGCCAAGCAACTCGGGATCGGCCGGGCCAGCGTCTATCGCATCCTCGGTGGGGAGGCCGCGCAATGAGCCGCGCCCGCTGCATGCCCCAGCCGGCCCGCAACGTCCCCGTCACCACCCCTTCCCGGCCCTTCATCCACCCCCGCTCCGGGCCCTTCACGTGGCCTATCGGGCTCGCGTTCTGGGCCTTTTGGGCATGGGCCGTTTGGGCGTTCTTTCAGCCGTCCTAACGAGGACGATGGAGGCCTACCCAGAGTGCAGCGGACTGCACCTTCACGCGCACGAGCTGGCGCCCTTGGCCCCCCGATCCGGGGCCCAAAACGGCCCTGTAGGGCAGCGCGAGGGGCCACGGGGGGAATACGGCTCGGCCGGTGCCCGGGGTAGGCATTCAGATTTTTGCGATGAAATTGCCGGGGGTCTGTTCCGGGTCCCGTAAAGGGCCTGCGGCAAGGTCGCGGAGAGCCGCTCGGGGCCACCAAAGTATCGCTGCACGTTATAGAGGGACCTGGGGTTCCTCGTTACGGGGGATGAGAAAGGGGGGCTGGGTGGTGGTGTCCGCCGAAAGGTCCCGTAACTCCCCCTTTCCGGGTCATGATCGGGCCCCGAACAAGGATCACGTCCACCCTCCGCCCATCCATCCCATCATTCATCCTGCATGGGGATGACCCAGGGATGGGGAGGCGGAAGGTGCAGTGGACTACACCTTCAGGGGACTGTCAGGGGAGCGGCTGAACGGGAGGATAAAGGGACATCGAAAGGGGCCCTATAAGGGTCCTGATCAATATACCTCGTTCATCCTCCTCTTTGACTCTCCTCGTTCATTCTTCTCGGTAACGACCCCCTATAGTCCCCCTATCCATGTCTCGGGGGATAGGAGCGGGCAAATCTCCGGGGGAAGGTGGTGAGCAAATTATGGAAAGAACGAAGGGGTTCCACCACCGGGTCCTCCCTCTTTGTGGCCCCAGGCGCGAAGCGCCCCTATCGTCCCCTGAACGAGGAACCCGGAGCCGTGTGGCCCCGAGGCGCAGCCGAGCTTAGGCCCCGGGAAGGGCTTCTATAACGTGCGACCGTACTTTCAGGGCGGTGGCTATCGCGTTCGAGCCTTCTCAACGCCGCTGAGTGAGCACCCCGCGAACTCCGCAATCGCCTTGTTCGGGAGATATCCGTGGTGGTCGAGAAGCCAGCGAAGCCGGGCCCGCTTCTTCGGGATCGCCGCCGCAGCATCGCGGATGCCGGGCAAGTCCAGCACCCAGAGAATGCGCTCTACGTGCTCCGGATAGAACACCGGAAAGGGCGTTGCGCGGGCGAAGCCTTCAAGGTGCGCGACATGCGTGTTGCCGCCGTGCGGGTTGTGCCCGAGGCCGGCTTCCTCCGCCGCCTCCGTCACCATGCGGCGCCTGTTCGGGCCGTCGAACGGGACCAGCTCCACGAAGCCATGATGCTCCAAAACGCACGCGACGGTCTCGCGGTCGAAGCCGGCGAGGCCCGCCATTTCCTTGATTGTCAGGCCCCGCTTCGGACGCGTTAAAAGGGGGCGCCGCAGTTCCCGCATGCGCTCGGCTAGGAGTCCGTGACGGCCGCCTTCGCTGCCCTCTTCAAAACGCTGAAGGGCGCGACGTTGGACCGTCGCCGCGTAGAGGGCGGATACCGTGTCCGGGTCCTCGCGCCAAAGGGCACTTACAGTCGCCGCCAGCGGCTTGCGGTCCACCACGCAATCGGCAATGGCGGCGCGGAGCATGATCGGTGGAAGGCGTAACTCCGCAGGTTGCGGCTGGGGGGCTGTTACACCCCCCGCTGCGGTGCTCACTACGGCGCGTTCTCGGGCGATGAAGGGGCCGGTAGCGGGGCCGAAGGGACGCAATGGACCCAAGCTCCCCCCGGCTCATCGCACTGCCGTTCCCGCGCCCGTGTCGCCAATACGTCCGCGCGGTTGTTCATCGTGTTCTGACCGTGCGAGCCGACCCAGCACCATTCCACGATATGCCGGCTCATGGCGGCGTCCAGCCTCTCCCACAATGCGCGGTTCATCACGGGCTGACGCTTCTTCGTTTTCCAGCCTGCCGCCTTCCACTCCGCGAGCCGGATGGTCGCGCCGAGCTGGAGGTATTCGCTGTCGGTGTTCATCAACACGCGGCGGGGGCCAGGGAGTTTTTCGAGCGCGACGATGGCACCCATGAGTTCGGCTTGGTTGTTCGTGGCGATGCCGAGCCAGCCGGTAATCTCCAGTTCCGCGCCAGCTTCATTTCGCAGGATGGCTGCGTACCCTCCGCCTCCAGGGTTCGGGCGGCAGCTCCCGTCCGTCCAAACCTCGACGGTCGGAAGTCGAATGGGAGTCGGATCGGCGGCGGCACGCGCCGTGGTG
This sequence comes from Roseococcus sp. GW821-FHT12F05, assembly GCF_058806835.1. Taxonomy (NCBI): domain Bacteria; kingdom Pseudomonadati; phylum Pseudomonadota; class Alphaproteobacteria; order Acetobacterales; family Roseomonadaceae; genus Roseococcus; species Roseococcus sp. GW821-FHT12F05. Next base: position 195,839 of record NZ_JBXAQB010000004.1, on the reverse strand, counting down.
GAAGCGCTATCGAGAGTCATCATAAGATTTCCATAGGGGCGCGCGACGGCACACTTCCCGGGGACGGAAAGCGGCACCGAAGCGAACCTGAAGGGGTTGTTGGGGGATGGTAGCGGGCAACCGATTGGCAGCCCGGAGAGGTGTGGACCCGAGCCCGACAGCGGGCGTTCGTTAGGCACGTGCTGGGGCAGTCAGCGGAGAGGGCGAAAAGCCGCTGGCGGGGTGCGGTCCACAGACACGACTAGCCGGGGCAGCGGACGAGCGAAGGTGCAGTGAGACTGCACGCTCCGTCCCCGCGCGGAGCTACCGCGAGGGCTGCCGCTCAAGGCGCTGAAGAAGGTCGCGCTGGCGGCGGTAGAAGGTGGCCGGATCAACCTGCCCCTCCGCGATCCATCGGAAGATCGGATTGGCCGGATCGGGCATTCCCGCACCATTACTCTGCACGAAGGCGGAATACCCCTGCCACGCCTGCTCCAATGCGGTGCGTGATGGGAACGCGGGCTGGGTCCTCCAATCGGCTCCCCGAGCGGGCGCGATCACGGGCCGCCCACCGACACTCGGCGGGGCCGGAGGGTTCCGCGATCCGCGCTCTAGCAGGTTCTCCACACGGTTCCCCGTGAGGTTCGCTTGCGGGTTGAAGACGCCCACGATGCGGTCCCGCACGCCCATGAGGTGGTCCAGCGTGGCGACGACATCGTTCCGGGCGGCGGGGTTCGTCCGCCAAAAGCTAGCCGTCTGCTCGAAGATATACCGCTCGATATTCGCGGCGGCGGGGCTGTCGCGCAGCTCGCCCGATGCCTCCAGCCCGAGGGCGGCGGTCATCGTGTTCCGGACGAAGGATTGGAAGGCCGGGGCCGAGAGCACGGCGGAGTTCTCACGGGCACTTTCAGCGGCCCTGATCAGGCGTTGAAGCGTGCTCGGATTGGTCCACCCGTTCGGGCCCCGGCTACCGAGGAGCTGCTCCGGGGAAAGCTGGCCGCGCATCGCCTGGAGTTCCAGTAGGCCCACGCGCGAGGGGTCCTCGGCGTGGGTCACTTGGTTCTGAAGCGTCCCCTGAAGGGCGAGGAGGCCGGGCACGCTGTCCGGTGCGGCCGAGCCGATCTGCCGAATGAGGGCCGGCGTCAGGCTGGGGGTCTCCCCCGCCTCCATCTGCCGCGTGAACAGCTCGATCACCTGACTGCTGATCTGCCGCCCCTGCGCCGCCCTCGCCCGCTGCTCTTGCGTATAGGCCATGTTCTGGCGCGTCATGGCCCTGTTCAGGATCGTTTGGCGGGCCTGCTCGATCACGTTGCGGCCCTCCAGCGTGGTCCCGAAGCCGGGGGTGCCGTCTGGCCGCTGCCGGTTCCCCAGCTCCAGTAGGTCTTCCCGACCGTGCCGGATGGCCGCAGCGGCGATGGCGCGGGACATGATCGTGTTGAGCCTCGGCCCCGACACGCCCTGCGCGCGTGCCTCCGCTTCGACCTGCTGAAGGGACGTGCCGAGCCCGCCGGGGTCCTGACCGTTGCGGAAGGACACGGTGGCCCCTGCCCCTCCACGGGTCGCGAAGCCGTCCACCAGCGAGTTGACGCGGCTCTCGATGCTGTCCTCGTTCTGGGCCACGAGGTTCCCTGCCGCCCGCTGCTGGTGCATGCGGGTGAGCGTCTGGGCCTGCTGACGAAGCTCCTCGGCCGCGCCACCGGCCGCCGCAGGGCTGTTCCGGTATCGCTCCATGAGCCCGCCAAGGCGCTCGGAAAGGAAGCCCTGGATCGCGGTCGGATCGGCGCTGCCGGAGATATCGCTGCTGAAGTATTCCGCGAAGACGGCGTTGGCCTGCCGGGCGACGCTGGACCGCGCAAGGCGCTCCTCGAATATCTGCCGGTAGTAGGGCGAGCGGTCCGCGAGGGAGGGATCGGCGGCCACCGCCTGCGCCCAATCGCTCACGTCCTGGTTGCGCAGCGCGAGCGCCGTGGCGTCCGCTTCCGCGCTGCCTCGCTCGTTCTTCCGCTGCTCTTCCGCGTATCCCGCTGCGGCCGTGATCAGGTTCCTGTTGAGGCCCTGAAGGGACGTGACGAGCTGGTCCACGTTCGTCAGCCCGCGAGGGCGAAGTCCGGGGGCCGCCATCGGGGCAACGGGATCGGGGCGGCGGACGGGAGCCGCGCGGGATTGGAAGCGTTCCAGGGCCGCGACCTGACCATCGCCCGTGGCGCGGGGGCGGAACTCGGGAATTTCGATCTGTATCGGCATGGCCTAAATCCCGAAGGTGCTGCGAAGCCAGCCCGTCGCTTGGCCGAAGGTGACGGACGGCTTCTGATCCGAGAGCGAGTTGTAGGTGTTGAACGCCCCGAATGCGGCATTGCCGATGCCCGCTATGGCCGCGAGAGGGGACGGCTGGGCCACCGGAGCGGGGGTGTTGATGGACCCCATCGGGCCCATGGTGCGGAGCGGAGTGGAGGGCGCGTAGGTCTGCGCCGCCTGCCCCATCATCTGCTGCGTTCCGGAGGTCCGGGCCTCGATCACCTGCCGCGTCAGGGCCCGCGACGTGGCCGAACGGTTCATCTCCAGGACAGAGATGGCCTCGCCTTCCTGCCGCGTCACGTCCTGGATGATCGCGTCCACGGAGTTGCCCTCGACGCCGCGTGCGGAGGCCGTGACCTGCGCCTGACCGCGCCCTGCACCCGCCTGACGGCCGATGCCCAGCTCTTGCAGCGTGGACGCCATGTCCTCTTCAAGCTGCCGCATGAGGATGCCGCCGATGGACCAGTCGGTGTTCTTCTGGATGCTCTCGCGGTTGCGGTCGAGGACCCGCTCTTGGCGGCTGAACTCGCTGCGCTGATAGTCGAGGTTCTCGTAGGCGAACGAGAGGTCTTGCGCGAAGACTTCTACCGCGTAGTCAATCGCCCGGTTGCGGTCGATGATCTGGTTGCGGACGGCCCTGTCCTGGGCCTCTTGCTGCGCCCGCGCGTTGTCCGCTGCGGCCGAGCTTCCGAAGATGCTGGTTGCCGTGCCGAGCGCGAGACTGGCGCCAGCGAATAGCAGGTCGAACATGGCTATGCGGCCCCCTGAAGGTGCAGTTTGACTTCACCTTGGCGGGAGGCGCTGAAGGCGCCGCAAAGGTACGTGTCGGCGGCGCTGGGCGTCCGGGTGGTGAGAAATCCGAGTGTGTGCAAGTGGTCCTTCACGTGCAGCTTCACGCCCTCGCGACGGGCGCGGCTGGGAAGATTGAGGTTGTGGAACGAGAACCGCTACGGGGCGCGCAAGGCCGCGAAGCTTGTTCTTCAATAGTAGCGGGCAAGTTTGGCGAACTGCGTATCCCATAGGAAGCCCATGAGTTCGGGGTCGTCCGGGGATAGTGCAGGCATGCGCGGTAGCCGGCCGCCGAGTGTGGACCCGACGCGCCAGAACCTTCCTCACGGCCCCGCGTATGTCCCCAGCCTGGCGCCGCTTCAGCCGGAAAGCGAAGCTAACTCCACCTTCAGGAACGCTTTCCGAAATTCGTCATGGGGAAGGGGTAGACCAAGCGATGAAAAGCGCCCGGGGGAAGGTGGACACCAAGCCGGTGTCCCGGCCGAAAGGCGTGCGAGGGATAGGCGGGGCATCACGCAAAAGCCCTCAGGGGATAGGTGCCCCCAAAAGTTACTGTTTCGCCTGCGGATGGAAGATGCCGGCGCCACCTTCGGAACCCCTGAAAACTTGCTCAGGGGATACGGGCGGGCAAAATGTTACTGCTTCGCCTGCGGGTGGAAGATGCCGGCGAGCATCTCCACGCCCTTGTAGATGGACGCCAACACGGCACCGTCCCCCGGCCGATGCAGCTGCTCGGTGCCCGGTCATTCGGCAGTCCACGAAAACCGTAATGGGATAGGGAGGGGCAACGGACTAAACATCCAACGTCACCCCGCATGGCTCCCTGCTCATGCCGCCGGCCGCATCCCGCCGGCCCCGTAACGCGTATCCGAACGGGCCTGAGAAGCGTGGACCAGGGGCCGCCAGAGGCTTCCGGAGCGGCGCCCGCTACTACCCCAGCCGGGAAGCCTGAAGAGTCCTGTGCGGACCGCCAATCGGCCGCGCCACGGGGCTTCCGAATGATCAACCCCTCTGGCGGCTTCACCCGAGCGAGGCGCGTTGCGAGCGCCTTCAGGGCCTCGCCACGGATGCCGTAAACCCGCCCCTTTGTCGCCGCATCGTTCGTGGAAGAGAAGCGCCGTGCTTAAGTTGGCGTCCCCTGACGGAGTGCGGCCCATGCCTGATCGGTTCCAGGTCGTCTTCAACGCGGATGGCATCGTCGAGATGATGCTGAAGGAGGGGGAAGTTCGGACGCTGACGTTCGACTCTGCTGGTTCCCCTTTCAACACTCGGGCCTTGAACGATCCCGAGGTGAAAGCTGCGCTCCGGCAGTGGATGGTGGACTCCAATGTCGAAGGCTGGATTGGCTGGCAGGAGCTTGCGGCGACGCTCCAGGGCATGGGCATCGACATGGCGGCCGTCGCGGCGAAGTATCCCGGCTAGGGCGCCTCCATTCGCATCCCGAGCTAGAAGGCGGGCAATTCACCTTTTCGACACGAAGAGCAGATGCACTACAAGGGCGAAGGCACCTTCTCCAGGTCCTTCAGCACCTCTGCCGGCATGCCTCGGAAGCCTTTCCCGTAGCCCGCTCCGGCGTTCCTCGGGTTGTGCCGTCCGGTGATCGCGTCTTGCACCTCCGGCAACGCCCGCACCTTCCGCAGCTCGTCCTCCATGCGGTGTCGCCACGAATGCGCAGGAGCCTTGCGCGGGTCCGTGATCTTCACCGTCCCGCGCATCCATCGGGCCAGCATCGACGTGCCGCGGATCACGCGGGAGCCGTGCGGGTCAGGAGTGAGGTCCGGAAAAAGGGGCTTCGCGGGGTCTTTCGGGAGCCCCGCAAGGTAGTCCAGGAACCCTTCCGCGATGATGGCCGGATGCAGTGGGATCATGCGCTGGAAAGTCGCGTTCTTCCCCTCACGCTGCTCCGTGGGGATCATATCGAAAATCCACACGCCGCCATCCTGCCGGACGTGGCCTCGCCGCATCTCTGCGAACTCACTCACTCGGGCACCCGTGAACGCGAGAAGCCAAGGTGCCCAATAGAGCCATCCGGTCTCCTCCCGAGCGGCGGTCAGGATGCGCTTCGCTTCCTCGTCCGTATAAGGATCACGCGGAGCTAATCCGCGCCGTACTGTCTTCGGGGCGAGGCGCGCGAAGGGGTTTGTCGGCAACATGCGGTTGTCCACCGCCCATGTGCAAACGGCGCCACACGCCAGTACGTCATCCGCGACTGTCCCCTGCCCTATCCCGGCAGCAAGCCGCGCCTGCTTGAACGTCACAACGTCGTCAGCCGTGATGCGCCGCACGTCATCGAAGCCGAGGATGCGAGCAGCATGCGCGAACGCCCGGCGATACTTCGTCAGCGTGGCCGTCGAGGGGTTACGCTCCGCAGCCCACACCTTCAACAGGTCTTCGGCGGGCAGCGTCTTCGCGCCCTTCCGCTGCTTCGGCTCCGGCAACGTCGAGAGGTTCGGGTCCGGCGAATAATCCCCTTCGGCGCGGGATCGCAGAATGCGCGCCGCCCGCTGACTGAGGCTCCAGACGACCTCGGCCAACTTCCGGACGCTACCCTCGTCGGCCGCTATGCCACGCTCTCGCAGAAGCTGCCGGGCCTGATCAAGATCGCGAGGTGCGAGCCGCAACTGCACTTCAGGGTCCTGTTCATCGCCCGTGTGCTCCACCTGTTCGGCCGCCAGCTCGGCCATCATCTCCCATCCGCCGGGATCGCCGGGATCATCCTCCCATTCGCTGACAAAGCCCCTGTACCACTCGCCAGCGACCTCCATGATTTCCCGAAGCGTGAGCGTGCGCGCAGGCTGTGCAGCGGCCCGAGCGGCAGCGTGCTTAGCCTCAATCTCCGCGAGGGCCTGAGCGGCCTTCCTACGGGCTTCTAGCGGGTCCTTCGTGCCGAGGCTGACGATCCACTCGCGAGCGCCCGCAGCTTCCCGCAAAGGGTGCGGAACGGCCTTCCGGACTCGGTAGATGCCTGTCTTCGGGTGCTTGGTCGGTCGGGTCATGACAAGGGCCACTTTGTATCACCCCTTTGTAGCACCGGGGCGACCTAAGACCTTGTTTTGCCGATTTATCCTTCCGGATCAAGCCGGTAGGATGGTGCTGTTGGAGAGGATTGAACTCTCGACCTCTCCCTTACCAAGGGAGTGCTCTACCACTGAGCTACAACAGCGTGCGGGCCGTGCTCTAGCCACAACGCAGCCCGCTTACAACCCCCCGGTTGCCCACAACCGCCCCGGAGTGTAAGCCCCTCCGCCTCAGCTCAACCCACGGAAATACAGGGGCCACGCCCATGGCGAAGATGCAGGCCAACCAGATGCGCGCCGGCATGGTCATCGAATTCGAAGGCCAGCGCTACACGATCATCCGCCAGAACATCATGATTCCCGGCAAGGGCAATGCGATCATCCAGGTCGACATGCGCAACATCAAGACGGGCTCGAAGAAAGACCAGCGCTGGCGCACTGCCGATGTCGTCGAGCGCCTGACCACCGAGGACAAGGAGTTCACCTACTCCTACGCCGACGGCGACAACCTCGTCCTCATGGATCCCGAGACCTACGAGCAGACCCAGGTCCCCGCCGCCATTCTCGGCGACCGCCTGCCCTTCCTGCAGGAGAACATGACGGTGAACGTCCGCCTCATCGAGGGCGATCCCGTCGCGATGGACCTGCCCGAGCTCGTCACCCTCGAGATCGCCGAGGCCGACCCGGTCGTGAAGGGGCAGACCGCCTCCTCCTCCTACAAGCCGGCCGTGCTGGTGAACGGCATCAAGACCATGGTGCCGCCCTTCATCACCACCGGCGAGCGCATCGTGGTCCGCACCGAGGACGCCTCCTACGTGGAGCGCGCCAAGGGCTGACGCCATGTCCGGCTCCTCCCCCCGCCTCTCGCCCGCGCTGAACGTGGTGGTCTCCGCCGTCCGCAAGGTCGGCCGGCGCCTGCTGCGCGACTTCGCGGAGGTCGAGCAGCTCCAGGTCTCCATGAAGGGCCCCGGCGACTTCGTCAGCCAGGCTGACCTGCGCGCCGAGCAGACGCTGCGCGAGGACCTCGGCAAGGCGCGCCCCGGCTTCGCCTTCCTCATGGAGGAAAGCGGCTCCTCCGGCGAGGCGGACTGGGAATGGCGCTGGGTGGTGGACCCGCTCGACGGCACCACCAACTTCCTGCACGGCATCCCGCACTGGTGCATCAGCGTCGGCATCGAGAAGCGCATCTCGGACGAAAAGTCCGAGATCGTGGCCGGCGTCGTCTACAACCCCGCCTCGGACGAGCTCTTCTGGGCCGAGAAGGGCATGGGCGCCTTCCTCAACGACAAGCGCCTGCGCGTCTCCGGCCGCCGCGAGATGCGCGAATCGCTCTTCGCCACCGGCATCCCCTTCGCGGCCACGCCGAAGAAGCCGGAATTCGCCCATGCGCTGGTGCGGCTGATGCCGCAGGTCTCGGGGATCCGCCGCTTCGGCGCGGCCGCGCTCGACCTCGCCTGGGTCGCGGCCGGCCGCTACGACGGCTACTGGGAGCTGGTGCTGAACAAGTGGGACATCGCGGCCGGGATCATCCTGGTGCGCGAGGCCGGCGGCATCGTCACCTCGCCCGACGGCGGCGACCCCTATGCCGAGTGCAATGTCGTCGCCGGCAACCAGCACATGCAGGGCAAGCTCCGGGAGGTGGTGCAGGAAAGCATCGCCGCGGCCGCCAAGGGCCGCGCCGAGGCCGGCTGATGCACCGGCGCGCGCTGCTGGCGGCGTCCCTCCTGGCCCTCGCGCCAGGCCTTGCCCAGGCGCAGATGCCGGGAACCGGCGCGGCCCCTCCGCCGCCCCTGCCGCCGCTGCCGAACGTCCCGCTGACCCGCGGCATCGCGGCGCTGGAGCCGGGCGCCTGGCGGGTCGAGTTCCCGCCGGGCGGCGAGGTGCTCGAGGCGCCGCAGCGCATCGTGCTGGGCCGCATCGGCGCCGTTCTGAACACCGGCACGGTGGGCCGGATCACGCTGATCGCCGAGGTGGGCCAGGGCGACGACCTCTCCACCACGCGGCGCCTCTCGCTGGCGCGGGCGCGGGTGGTGAAGGCGGCGCTGATGGCCGGCGGCCTCGCCGAAACTCGGATCGACGTCCGCGCCATGGGCCGCACCGCCGCGGACCGCGACGCCGTGGACGTCCTGGCGCCGACGGTGGCCAGGCCCTGATCGCGGGCAACCCTCCGCCGCGCGGGGGATTAACCTCCGGAGAGTAACGGAGGAACGCCCATGAAGCCCCATCCCCTGCCCGGCCAGATCTGGGTGCTGGTCTGCGACGGCGCCAAGGCGCTGATGCTGCACAACGAGGGCGACGCGCTGCAGCCCCGGCTCGCTACGGTCGCCGTCTTCGACGAGCCGCAGCCGCCGAGCCGCGACCTCGGCACCGACCGGCCCGGCCGCACCCATTCCTCCAACGGCGTCTCGCGCAGCGCGACTGAGGAAACCGACCTGCACGAGCAGGCCGAGGCCGATTTCCTCACGCGCATCGCCGGCGCGCTGGACCAGGTGGTGCGCGAGCAAGAGGTGAAGAACCTGCTGCTGGTGGCGCCGCCCAAGGCGCTCGGGCTGCTGCGCGGCAAGCTGAGCGCGGCCGCGAAGGGCGTGGTCTCGGGCGAGGTCGGCAAGGATCTCACCGGCATGCCCGTGGACCAGATCGGGAGACACCTGATGGCAGCGGCATAGCGCATCCGTCCGGCGGAGCGGCGCGTAAGGCTTCCGTCAGCGAAACGGGACCCTGCATGATGCGAAGCCTGATTCTCCTCCTCGCGCTCGCGGCAGCGCCGGCTGCCGCGCAGATGAGCTACGAAAGCTGGGAACCGCTGCAGCGGCGCTTCGAGAGCACGGGCGGCGGCGGCGTCATGATCGACGAATACGACCCGATCGTGATCGACGACCGCTGCGTCACGCCCTTCACGGCGACGCTGCCGGACGGCACCGTGTACCGCAACATCGCGCTGTTCCGCGCCGTGCCGGTGCAGGGCGGCATCCTCTGCACGGAGGCGCGGTGGTCGGCGATGGACCGCAGCGGCCAGGGCACCTCGCCCCTCCAGGTCTTCATCAGGGACGGCGTCTCGCGCCGCTCTCCCTGAGATCGGGTCATGTTCGGTCAACCTGACATAGTCTAGCGTCGCCTCCGGGTCGGAGGCGGAAGCGAGAATGTCGGAAGGTTATTTCCTGGTGCCGGTGGCGTCGTCGCTGCGCATGGCCGAGGCAGAGGCGATCCTGAATGCCACGCTGCAGGCGGCGCGCGAGGCGGAGCTTCTGCCGCTCGCCGTCGCAGTGCTCGATTCCGGCGCGCAGCTCGTGGCCTTCCGGCGCGAGGACGGCTGCGGCGTGGTGCGCTTCGAGATCGCGCGCGGCAAGGCGCAGGGCGCGCTCGGCATGGGCATCGGCAGCCGCGAGATCCGCAACCGGCTCAAGGAGCGCCCGGCCTTCCAGTCGGCCATCGCCGCGGCCTCGGACGGACGCTTCATCCCAGTGCCGGGCGGCGTGCTGATCCTGAACGACCGGGGCGAGGCGATCGGCGCAGTGGGCGTCTCGGGCGACGCCTCGGACCGCGACGAATACGCGGGAATCGCCGGCATCCACGCGGCGGGCTTCGCCTCGCATCCGGCCGAGCCCGCGCCGGGCTGGCAGGAGGCCGGGCTGTGAAGCGCCGCGCCCTCCTCGCCGCGCCGCTGCTGGCGCCTGCGCTCGCTGCCGCGCAGGCCTGGCCGGACCGATCGCTGCGGATGATCGTCCCCTTCCCGCCCGCCGGCCCGACCGACGCCTTCGCGCGCCGCCTGGCGAGCCGCCTCTCCGCGCAGCTCGGGCAGACCGTGGTGATCGAGAACCGCGCCGGCGCCGGCGGCGCCATTGGCACGCTGGAGGCGGTGCGCGCCCGTCCCGACGGCTACAGCTTCCTCTTCGCCACGGCGTCCACGCTCGCCCTCTACCCGCTGCTCGCCGAGCGCCCGCAATTCGACCCGCTACGCGACCTGCTGCCCGTCGCCATCCCGGGGGCCGCCACCGTCGCCTTCGCCGCGCGGCCGGAGGTCGCGGAGACGCTGCCCGCGCTGGTGGCCGCGGCCCGCGCACGGCCGGGCGCGCTGCACTACGGCTCGCCGGGCACCGGCACCTACCTCCATCTGGCCTTCGAGCTCTTCAAGCGGGAGGCGGCGAAGGGCGGCGCGCCGGTGGACATCGTCCATGTCCCCTATCGCGGCGCCGGCCCCTCCATGGCCGACCTGCTGGGCGGGCACCTCCAGGGGGTGACGGATTCGCTGGCGACCTCGCTGGAGCACCACCGCTCCGGCCGGATCCGCATGCTGGCGGTCTGCTCCGCGCGGCGAAGCCCGCTGGTGCCGGAGGTGCCGACCGTCGCCGAGGCGCTGGGCCTGCCGAGCTTCGAGGCGGCGCTGTGGCTCGGCGTCGCCTTGCCCGTCGGCACGCCCGAGCCGATCCGCACGAGGCTCGGCGAGGCGGTGGGTGCCGCAATGGCCGACGCCGCCTTCCGCGCCGAGCTGGAGACCAGCGGATTCGAGGTCGGCGGCGCGCTCTCGCCGACGCAAAGTCACGACTACATGGAAGCGGAGGTGGCCAAATGGCGCCCGATCGTGGCAGCTACGGGGGCCAAGCTCGAATGAACTGAGGAAACCAAGAATGACCGTCTCACGCCGCGCGGTGCTGGCCGCGTCGTTGGCTGCACCTGCTGTTGCCAAGGCCCAGACCTGGCCCTCCGGGCCCATCCGCATCATCGTCCCCTTCGCCGCCGGCGGCAGCACCGACGCGGTGGCGCGCATCGCGACACCCGGCCTGACCCAGCGGTTCGGCGTGCCTGTCGTGGTGGAGAACCGCAGCGGCGCGGCGGGCTCGCTCGGCACGGGCGCGGTGGCCTCGGCCCGGCCGGACGGCAACACCTGGCTCCTCACCTTCGACAGCCACGCGACGCTGCCGGCGCTGCTGCCCAACCTGCCCTTCAACCTGACGGGCGACCTCGATCCCGTGCTGCTGATCGGCGGCGCGCCCTATGTGATCGCCGTGCGGCCGGACAAGCCCTACCGGACCCTGGCCGACATCGTCGACGCGGCGCGCGCACGGCCGGATGCGGTGAACTACGGCAGCACCGGCAACGGCACGCTCGGGCACCTGACGATGGTGCTGCTCACGGCCCGGACGAACACGCGCATGGCGCACCTGCCCTATCGCGGCGGCGGGCTCGCGGTGAACGACACGGTGGCCGGGCATGTCGAGATGATGATCGGCAGCGCGGCCCTGGTCGCGCCGCAGATCGCGGCGGGCAATCTGCGTCCCGTGGTGCAGTTCGGCCCGGAGCGGCTGCCCGCGTTGCGCGACGTGCCGACGGCGATCGAGAGCGGCTTTCCCGGCCTGGAGGCCGAGGCCTGGTGGGGCGTCTTCGCGCCGCACGGCACGCCAGCCGCCCTGCAGGAGCGCATGGGCCAGGCGCTAAAGGAGAGCTTTTCCGACGAGCGCGTGCACCGGACCATGACCGAGACGCAGCAGGCCCGCGTGGTGCTGGGCGGGCCGGAGGTGCTGCGCGCCTTCCTGGACCGCCAGATCGCCACCTGGGGCGCGGTGGTCACGGAGAACCGCGTCCAGGCCGATTGAACCGGCCGCCGGGCTCAATCCGCGCCCATCATCCGGCGGAACAGGCCAGCGGCGATGAAGCGGCCGCTCGGCGCCGACTTTGCATAGCTGACGGCGAACTTTCGTGGGGATGTCAGCGGAATCTTCGTTCTGAGGGCACTCGGCCGGGCTCCCATGAAGCGAATGGGGCAGTCGGGCTGGTCCAGCGCGGTCAGGAGCGAAGCCAGCGTCATGAAGGCGTCGCCGTAGCCTCGATGCGGCGTCCGCCGGGCCCGCAGGCAGTTTTCCCGGCTCAAGGCGTGATGGAGGATCCCGAGCCAGTATTTGGCGCCGGCCACTCCCGAATAGGACGCGGCAACCTCCCGCCAGGTGACGACGCGATATCCCTGGCCTTCCCCGATGCGCTCGAGCCGGGCCTTGTCCTCATCGGGGACCAGAGCGACCTGCAAATGGTCCATATCGGCGATGATGCGCTTGAGCGGCGATATGACGTATTTGAGCTGGCGCTTAAGTTGCCGATGAATGGCATCGGCCCCCTCCCCGCTGAACAATTTGGCCTCGATGGAAATCAACCGCGGCCTCTCCCCCTCGACGAGGATCACCAGATCAGGCGTATCTCCCGATAGATCTCCCGTCACGAATGTCTTGCGATGGGGCGACTCCCAGTCGCCCACGATTGCATCCCTCAGATCGTATTCCGTGAAGATCTGCGTGTTCGGGCTGTCCCCCTGGAGGTCGACCTCTAGATTGAGGTCAAGCCGCTTGAGAAAGCCCTTCATCCCGTCGGAGCATATGATCCCCGGCAGGACGGTGGCTGTGTAGAAGCGCTCCTTGCGATTGATGGGCAGGCGATCCGCACATAGCCGTCCGAAGGTCAAAGCTTCGTTCTCCTCTGATACGGCCGAGCGTAGCTGGGCGTATCGGAGAAGGAACAGCGCCTCATCTAAGCGATGGCTCCGAGCATCCGCGTCAGCTCCACCGGAGCCGTCGCCATCGCGTCGTGTCCCGTCGCGATCTCCCGCCAGTTCCACCCCTGCTGGCGCCGCACCCATTGCCGCGAGGCTTCCAGCGCGCCGTAGACCCGCGCCGTGCAGGCGATGCAGGTCCGCGGCCGGCCGTTGCCGACCGGATTGCGCAGGGTCAGCGGGCTTTCAGAGGTGCCTACCGGATGCGGCGTCAGCCGGCGCTGCACCCAGGCGGAGCCCGCATGGCCCTCGGGTATGCCGAAGGCGCTGGGCGGCGGGGCCGGGATGAAGATTCCCTCGCCCTGCTCGCGCACCAGGCGGCGGCGGGCCTCGACGACCTCAGGCGGCAGCATGCCGAAGGGGCTCTGGCCGCCCTCCAGCATGAGGCTGTCGAGGTAGACGAGGTGGCGGATGCGCTCCGGCGCGCGGTCGGCGGTGCCTGAGATGCCGCTGCCGCCGAAGCTGTGGCCGACGAGGATGACGTCCTGCAGCTCCTCCGCCTCCAGCACGTTCACGACGTCGGTCACGAAGGTGTCGAGCGTGATGTCGCGCGACATCAGGTGCTTCCGCTCGCCGAGGCCGGCTGGGTCGGGGTGAAGACGCGGTGGCCCTGGGCACGGAGGCCGGCGGCGACGTCGCGCCAGCACCAGCCTCCATGCCAGGCGCCGTGGAGGAGGACGTAAGTCTTGGCATTCGCCTGGGCCGCGGCCGGCAGGACCGCGAGCGCCGGGGCGGCGAGGGCGGCCATGATGGTTCGACGGTTCATCGGGATCTCCTCCTGTTGTCTTGTTGCGCGGAGCCTGCCCCTCCGCCGAGCCGGCCTGTCCAGCGACGCCGCCGTGTCGGACGACCCTTGCCGGAATCGGAATATTGATCGATTGCCCATGCCGGAATTATATCAATCCATGGATCTCCGGCAGCTCAACACCTTCCTCCAGGTCGCGGAGCTCGGCAGCCTCAGCAAGGCGTCGGACCGGCTGCGCATCGCCCAGCCGGCGCTGAGCCGGCAGATCCGCCTGCTGGAGGAGGAGCTGAAGCTGCCCCTCTTCGATCGGCACGGGCGCGGCATGGCGCTGACGGCGGCGGGCGAGCTGCTGCGCACTCGGGCGGGAAACATCCTGCGCCAGCTCGAGGAAACGCGGGCCGACCTGAGCCAGGAGGCCGCGGCGGTGCGCGGGCGCGTCGTCTTCGGCATGCCGCCCACGGTCGGCGACATCCTGGCGACCCGCCTCATCGAGCGCTTCCTGGCGCAATATCCCGAGGTCACGCTGCGCGCGGTCCCGGCCTTCAGCGGCTACCTGCTGGACTGGCTGCATTCGGGCGAGGTGGACATCGCCGTGGTCTATGGCACCGAGGCGCAGGCCAGCCTGCGCCTCTCGCCGCTGCTGGTGGAGAATCTCTGCTTCGTGACGCCGCCCGGCGCCTCGCCGGCGCCGAACCACGCCATCCCCTTCGCCGAGGTGGCACAGCAAAAGCTGGTCCTACCGGGACCGCAGCACGGGCTGCGCCGGCTCATCGAGCGGGAGGCCCGCGCGCATGGCATCGCGCTGCGGATCGCGGTGGAGGCCGATGCGCTGCAGGTGCTGAAGGGCCTCGTGCAGCGCGGGGTCGGCGCCACCATCCTGCCGCTTGCGCCGGTGCATGACGAGGTCACAGCCGGGTTGCTGGGCGCGGCACCGATCATCGAGCCGCATCTGTCGCGCAAGCTCGTCGTGGCGCAGCCGCTGGGCCGGCAGCCCTCCAATGCCGTGCGGCACTTCGAGCAGGCGCTGCGCCAGGAGGTCGCCGCCATGGTGCGCGAGGGCGTGTGGGACGGGCAATTGCTCGGCACTGATACAATTCTGGCATAGGTGTCTGGCCCGGATTGTATTTTGCGGGAAGGTTGGCCGGGAGCAGTGTCCCGCGCGACAATCGCCACGCCAGTGTCACGCAGAAGGTTCCCCATGGACGCCGTCACCAACCCGCTCCCGCATGCCGAGATCCGCGAGGAGGTGCGCAAGCTCTGCGCCCGCTTCCCCGGCGAGTACTGGCGCGAGCTCGATGCGCGGCGCGGCTATCCGACCGAGTTCGTGACGGCGCTGACCGAGGCGGGCTATCTTGGCGCGCTCATCCCCGAGGAGTTCGGCGGCGCGGGGCTCGGGCTCTCGGCGGCCTCGGCGATCCTGGAGACCATCCACGCGGAGGGCTGCAACGGCGCCGCCTGCCACGCGCAGATGTACATCATGGGCACGATCCTGAAGCACGGCTCGCCCGAGCAGAAGCAGCGCTACCTGCCGGGCATCGCCGAGGGCACGCTGCGCCTGCAGGCCTTCGGCGTGACGGAGCCCACCAGCGGCACGGACACCACCAGCCTGCGGACGACGGCGGTGAAGCAGGGCAACGACAAGTACATCGTGAACGGCCAGAAGATCTGGACCAGCCGCGCCGAGCACTCCGACCTCATGCTGCTGCTGGCCCGCACCACGCCGAAGGACCAGGTGGCGAAGAAGACCGAGGGCCTCTCGACCTTCATCGTGGACATGCGCACGGCGCTGGGGAACGGCCTCACCATCCGCCCGATCCGCACGATGATGAATCACAATTCCTGCGAGGTCTTCTTCGACAACATGGAGGTTCCCGCGGAGAACCTCGTGGGCGTCGAGGGCAAGGGCTTCCGCTACATCCTGGACGGCATGAACGCCGAGCGCCTGCTCATCGCCTCTGAGAGCATCGGCGACGCCAAGTGGTTCACCCACAAATCGGTGGCCTATGCGAAGGAGCGCGTGCTCTTCGGCCGGCCGATCGGCCAGAACCAGGGCGTGCAGTTCCCCATCGCCAAGGCCTATGCGCAGATGCGCGCCGCCGAGGCGCTGCTGCACAAGGGGCTCGAGAAGTTCGAGGCTGGTCTGCCCTGCGGCGAGGAGGCGAACACCTCCAAGATGCTCGCGGCCGACGCGGCCTGGGCGGCGGCCGAGGCCTGCGTGCAGACCCATGGCGGCTTCGGCTTCGCCGAGGAGTACGACGTGGAGCGCAAGTTCCGTGAGGCGCGGCTCTACCAGGTGGCGCCGATCAGCACGAACCTGATCCTCAGCTACCTCGGCGAGCACGTGCTGGGCATGCCGCGGAGCTACTGAAGAAGGTCCTTGACCTTCCCACAGGGTCAAGCCCCATCTCCATGAGCGGGAGCGCGACGGCGGCCAGCGCCGCGCGTTCCCGTCATGGGATGAGGATTGTCGCTATGCGCAGGAACAACCTTCTGGCGGTCACGCTGGCCGTCGCCATCGGCGCCACGCCCGCCTTCGCCGCCGTCGAGGAGGCCTACCAGCCCGGTGAGGCGGCCATCACCACCACCTGGTTCGCGCTCCGCTCCGATGCGGCACAGAAGGCGGACCGCGACTACGTCGCCGGCATGCTGCCGCACCATGTGGGCGCGCTCAGCATGAGCCGCGACTACCTCGCCGATCCCGGCCGCAGCAGCCCGCTGCTGCAGGCGCTGGCGCGCGCCATCGTCACCAACCAGAGCTTCGAGATCGGCGTGCTCGATGCGGTGGCGAAGAACCTCGACGCGGCGCCGATGCGGCTGCCCTTCGGCCTCACCCTGCAGCCCGTGGCAACGGAAGGACTCACGCAGTCGCAGCGGTTCTTCCGCGCGCCGGTCCCCTCGCCGGCCGGCTACGCACTCGGCCCCGTCAGCATCAGCGACGTGCTCTTCGCCAAGGCCATGGCGATCCACCACGAGGCGGCGGTGCAGATGGCGCAGGCCTATCACGCCAATCCCGAAGTGCGGAACGGCTTCCTCGGCCTGATGAACGTGGACATCGTGACGGACCAGACGCAGGAGATCGCGCTGATGAAGATGGTTGTCGACGCCTATCCGGGCGACGCCGGCGCCATCGTGCCGGATCCGTCGATGATCCACGGGATGGAGGGGATGAACCACGGCGCCCATGGCGGACGGGCCATGCCCGTCGCGGCACCTGCGGCCGAGCCGCCGCCCATCGCGCCGGCGCCCCTCCGTGCGCGGCCGCGCCGTCCGGCTCCGCCCGCCGCAAGCGCCCCGATGCCGATGCCGGCGGGCGACCCGGGCGGGCACGCCCACCACCATCACTGACGGAAGTCAGACGGAAGCGGTGCAGACGATCTCGATGAGGTCCTTGCCCTCGAGCGTCGCACCGATCACCGCGCGCATCGGGATGTTCGCCATGTCCACCCACTCGTCCCAGGCCTTGTTGAGCGCGGGCTTGGCGGACATGTCGGCGCAGTAGCAGATCGCCGTCAGGATCTTCGCCTTGGAGGTCCCGGCATCGACGAGGTTCCTGTCGATCGCGGCCAACGCGCCCTTGGCCTGGACGTACATGTCGCTCGCCTTGTCCGGCGAGGTCGCCACGGTGGTGACGATGCCGTTGTGGACGACGCCACGGCTGCGCGTGGCGATGGCGCCGGGGATGCGGGTGATCATGAAGAGCTTCCTCCTGGAAATGGCGGCGCAATCCTCCGCTTAACGTGGACGGCCAGCAATGCCATGATCACGAAAATCACCAAGAGGAACGCCCAATGTCCCGCATCGCAAGACGTGCCCTTCTCGCCACCGGAGCCGCGGGCCTCGCCGCGCCCGCAGTCGCGCAATCCTGGACGCCGAGCCGGAGCATCACGCTGCTCATCCCCTTCGCCGCCGGCGGCACGACCGACGCGATGGGCCGGCTCCTGGCGGGGCCGCTGGGCGCGCGGCTCGGGCAGTCCGTGGTGGTCGAGAACATGCCCGGCGGCTCCGGCCAGGTGGCCGCCGCCCGCGTCGCGCGCAGCGCGCCCGACGGGCATTTTCTCCTGGTCGGCCATATCGGCGTCTTCGCGCTGAACCCGAACCTCTTCAACCGGCTGACCTATGATCCCGTCGCGGATTTCCTGCCCGTCGGCCTCATCGGCACCAACCCGATGGTGCTGCTGGTCAGCCGGCAGTCGGGCATCACCAGCATCGCCGAGCTGCGTGACCGCGCCCGCAACGGCCGGCTCACCATCGGCAGCTCCGGCGTGGGCACCACGCTGCACATGGCGGGCGTGATGATGGTGCAGGCGCTGGGCGGCAAGGGCGACCTCATCCCCTATCGCGGCGGCGGTCCCGCCATCAACGACCTGCATGCCGGCGTGCTCGACGTGGTGGTGGACCAGGCGCTCACCTCCATCCCGGCCATGCAGGGCGGGGCCCGCGCGCTCGCCGTCACGGGCCCGCGCCGGCTGGCCGAGATCCCCAACGTGCCGACCACGGCCGAGGCGGGGATGCCGGGCCTCGACCTCTCGGTCTGGAACCTGCTGGCCGCGCCGAAGGGCACGCCGGCGCCGATCATCAACGCGCTCGCCGCAGCGCTGGACGGCGCGCTGGAGGACCCGCTGCTGCGCCAGCGCTTCGCCACCTATTCCGCCGTCGCGCCGCAGGGCGCCGAACGCGGTCCGGAAGCGGCGGCGAATCTCATCAGCACCGAGATCGAGCGCTGGGGGCTTCTCATCCGCGCGGCCGGCATCGAGCGCGAGGGCTGATGGCGGGGCTCCGCGCGAACCTCGCCGGCATCCACACGGTCCACGACTATCTCGCGCAGCACTGGCAGGGCGGCTTCACCCTTGGCTATGCCGTCTGGGTGAATGCCGGGCTGCTGGGCCTTCTCGCCGACCTGCTGTTCGCCGGTGTCGACCAGGGGGTGGAAGCGCTGAGCCTGTCCGGACATCGCGCGGCCGCCGCGGGCCTGCTCCTGCTGGGGCTGGCCGCCGATCTGCCGATCCTCGTCTGGCAGTTCGTCGGCGTGGCCCGGAGCGCCGCGGCGCATGAGGCGCGCGGCGGCAGGCGCATCTGGGCCTTCCTCACGCGCTGCCTGCTGGTGGTGCTCCTGATCGGCGTGCCCTTCCTGATCGCCGACGAGGTCTCGACGCTGCGCGGCCTGCTCCGTTGAAACCGCGCGCGGAACTGGTCCTGACATCTGGCCGCCGCCGCGGTTCCATCGGATAATCCCTGCATGAACAAGCCCCTCGCCAACAAGCCTTTGGCCGGCCTCCTCGTCGTCGCGATGGAGCAGGCCGTCGCCGCCCCCCTCTGCTCCATGAAGCTCGCCGATGCCGGCGCCCGCGTGATCAAGATCGAGCGCGCCGAGGGCGATTTCGCCCGCGGCTACGACGCCGCCTGCAAGGGCCTCTCGACCTATTTCGTCTGGCTGAACCGCGGCAAGGAAAGCCTTTGCCTCGACATCAAGTCCCCGGCGGACAAGGCGCTGCTGGCGAGCCTGCTGGCGAAGGCCGACGTCTTCATCCAGAACCTCGCGCCGGGCGCCATGGCGCGCGCCGGCTTCGGTGCGGCCGAGCTCCGGCAGAAGAATCCGCGCCTCATCACCGTCGACATCAGCGGCTATGGCGAGGACGGCGAATATGCCGGCATGAAGGCCTACGACCTGCTGGTCCAGGCCGAGAGCGGGCTGGCCTCGGTGACGGGCCGTCCGGAAGGCCCGGGCCGCGTCGGCGTCTCGGCCTGCGACATCGCCTGCGGCATGAACGCGCATGCCGCCGTGCTGGAGGCGCTGATCGAGCGCGGCATCACCGGCCGCGGTAAGGGCATCGGCGTCAGCCTCTTCGACGGCATGGCGGACTGGATGAACGTGCCGCTGCTCTACTTCGAGGGCACGGGCAAGGAGCCGCAGCGCATCGGCCTCGCGCATCCCTCGCTCTGCCCCTATGGCGCCTTCGAGACGAAGGACGGCGCGCTGATCCTCATCTCCATCCAGAACGAGCGCGAATGGGCGCTCTTCGCCGAGCATTTCCTGGACGACAAGGAGCTCATCACGCGCGAGGGATTCCGGCTCAACGTGCAGCGGGTCGCGAACCGGCCGATGGTGGACGCGCATATCGCCGGCGTCTTCGGCTCGCTCAGCCGCGAGGACTGCGTGGCGCGGCTCGGCCGGGCGAACACGGCCTACGGCTTCGTGAACGACGTGCACGGGCTGTCGAAGCACAAGGCGCTGCGGCGGATGGAGGTGCAGACGGAAAAGGGCCCGGTGTCCCTGGTCTGCCCGGCGCCGCGCTTCAGCGACGGTATCAGGGAATATGGGGCGGTGCCGGCGCTCGGTGCGCATACCGATGCGATCCGGGAGGAATTCGCGGCCTGAGGCCGCCGGCACGTCAACATTGTTGACAAGCTTCTCCTGCTAGCTTTCTCCTGTTGCCATCCATTGGCCGGAGACTGCGCTTGCAAGCTGCCCGCCTGCCCCGCCGCGCCGCCCTCCTCGCCGGGCTCGGCGCCCTGCCCGCCGCGGCGCAGACGTCCGGAGGCTGGCCGGACCGGCCCATCCGTCTCGTCGTTCCCTATACCGCGGGCGGGCAGACCGACGTCGCCGCGCGGATCGTGGCCGACGGGCTGGGCCAGCGGCTGCGCCAGCCCGTGGTGATCGAGAACCGGCCCGGCGCCAGCGGGCTCATCGCCTCCCAGGCGGTCGCGCGGGCGGTGCCGGACGGCTACACCTTCCTCGTCTGCACCGCCGGCACGCATGGCGGGCTCAATGCCGGCCTCTTCCCCGATCTCGGCTATGATCCGGAGCGCGACTTCACGCCCGTCGCCTATATCTGCGGCGCGCCGAGCATCTTCGTCATCCACGCCTCCGTCCCGGCGCGCA
Source organism: Roseococcus sp. GW821-FHT12F05 (assembly GCF_058806835.1). NCBI lineage: Bacteria > Pseudomonadati > Pseudomonadota > Alphaproteobacteria > Acetobacterales > Roseomonadaceae > Roseococcus > Roseococcus sp. GW821-FHT12F05. Next base: position 175,599 of record NZ_JBXAQB010000004.1, on the reverse strand, counting down.
CCCTGCCGGATTTCATCGCCTGGGCGCGCGCCCACCCGCAGGAGGCCGTCTTCGGGGCCGCCGGCACGGGCACCTCGGCCTATATGTCCATCATCCTGCTGCAGCAGCGCGCGGGCTTCGAAATGGAGTTCGTGCCCTACAACGGCAGCGGCCAGGTGACGACCGACCTCATCGCGGGCCGCATCGCGCTGCGCGCCGTGGGCCTGACCGAGGCGGCGCCGCTGCGCGACGTGCCGCAGCTGCGCCCCATCGCCATCACCGGCGCGCAGCGCAACGAGCGCTGGCCGGACCTGCCGGCCGTGGCCGAGACCCTGCCGGGCTTCGACGTCTCCAGCATGTCGGGCATCGTGGCGCCGGCGGGCGTGCCGGCGACGGTGATCGCGCGGTTCAACCGCGAGATCAACGCAGCCATCGCCACGCCCTCCGTTCAGCGCCCCTTCGCCGATCTCGGCGTGGAGCCCGCCCGGACCAGCCCCGAGGAGTTCCACACGCTCCTGCGGGCCGAACGAGCGAAATGGGCCGGCGTCTTCGCGGCCATGCGAAAGGACAGGCCATGAACGCGGCCGAGCTGATCGGAAGCTTCGTCCAGGAGTTTCCCACGGATGGGCTGGACGAGGCGGAGCACCGCCTCGTCGGCCGCACGCTCATCGACACGCTGGCGGGCGCCCTGGCCGCCGCGAAGGAGCCCGTCACGCGCCGCGCCGTCGAATACGCGGCGGGCCGCGCCGGCGGCCGCCTCGCCACCGTCTGGACCGGCACCGGGCTCCGCGTGCAGGAGGAGGACGCGGCCTGGGCCAACGGCGTGATCGGCCATGTGCTCGACTTCGACGACGTGACGCCGCCCATGCGCGGCCATCCCAGCGTCGCGATCTGGCCCGCGCTGCTCGCCTGCGCCGAGGCCGAGGGGCTGCCGCTCGCGCGGACCTACGCCGCCTATGCCGTCGGGCTGGAGGTCATCTGCCGCATCGGCCGCGCGGCGACGACCTCCATGTACGGCAAGGGCTGGCACACCACCTCGACGATGGGCGCCATCGGCGCCACCGCCGCCTGCTGCCACCTGCTCGGCCTCGATGCCTCGGCCACGGCGGGCGCGCTCGGGCTGGCCGTCGCGCAGCTCGGCGGCACACGGGAGAATTTCGGTACGCAGGCGAAGTCCTTCCAGGCCGGGCATGGGGCGCAGGTGGGGCTGCGCTCGGCGCGGCTTGCGGCGCTGGGCTTCACCGGCTCGTCGACGGCGCTCGACGGGCGCGAGGGCTGGACCGCGCAGCACGGCGCGGGCGAGGCGCTGGTGCCGCATCTGCAGGGCCTGGGCGAGCGGCCGCTGGAGCTGCTGCGCTCCGGCCTCGACGTGAAGAAGTACCCGATGTGCTATGCGGCCCATCGTTCGGTAGACCTCGTGCTCGGCCTGCGTGCAGCGCATGGGCTGACGCTGGCGGATGTGGACCGCGTCACCGTGCGCGTCAGCGGCGGCGGGCTGCAGCCCTTGATCCACCACGCGCCGAAGACCGGCCTGGATGGGAAATTCTCGCTGGAATACGCGATGGCGGCCGCGCTGCTCGACGGCGGCGCCGGCTTCGGCAGCTTCACCGACGCGGCGGTGATGCGGCCCGAGGCCCAGGCCTTCCTCTCGCGCGTGACGCCGGAGGAGGAAGGGCCGCTGCTCCCGCGCTGGTCCGAAGTGATCCTGCACCTGAAGGACGGGCGCGTGCTGCGCGACCGTACGGAGGTCCTGCGCGGCAGCGCCATGACGCCCCTCGCGGACGACGAGCTGCTCGGGAAATTCGCGGATTGCTGCGCCCAGGGCGGGCTGCGCGCGGAGGCTGCCGCGCTTCCGGCCCTCTTCCTGCAGCGCAACGCCCTCCCGGCGGCCGAGGCGCTGCGCCGTGCGATCGGCCTCTCCGCGGACGAGATGCGCCCCGCCGCCTGAATTCAGCGGCAGATCCGCGCGCGGCCCATGTCCAGATGGAAGTGGTCGCTGTGCGCCGCATTATACTCGGGCCCGAGCACCGCGCCGAACCAGCGGCAGGCGCCGTCGCGCCATCCGCGCAGCAGCGCGTTCTCGCTCTCCCAGTGCCGGGCCAGCCGCAGCTCCCGCCCGTCGCGCATCCGGAAGCCCGCGACGTCGAGCGCATTGGCCGTGGCGTGCTCGCTGAGGCGGCCGTGGCGCGCGCGGTTCACGTTGCGGCAGGACTGCGAGCCCAGATGCGTGACGCCCGCGACGCCCGCGGGCTGCAGCGTGTTCCGCTCGTACAGGACCCAGGCCGCGGCGAGCCGGCAGGTCACCACCGGCGTGGCGGGCGACATCCGCAATTCGCTCGGCAGCCGCATGGCGTTCTCGAGCCCGCAGCCGACCTCGGAGGGGCGGTCCGGCACGCGCGTCACGGCGATGGCAGAGGCCTCGAAGGCCGCGAAGCATGCCTCCGGACTCATCCGCACCCAGCGCAGCTTCAGCCCCGTCATGGCATTGGGCGCCGCCCTCAGGTCGAGCGGCGCGCGCGGATCCCATTCGGGCGGCAGCCAGCGCAGGCCGAGCCAGGCCAGGGCCGCGACCCCGAGCAGGATCCCGAGCCCCAGCACAGGCGCGGGCACGCGCATGTCAGGGCGCCGCGGCCAGGGATTCCGCGATGAGGGCGCGGTTCCGGCCGGCCGCCTTGGCCGCATAGAGCGCGCCGTCGGCCCGCTGCGTCGCGGCCTCGAGCGCGGCCATATCGCTTCCCTCGACCTGCGCGAGGCCGGCCGAGATGGTCAGGCTCCGCTCCGGCGCCCCCGGATGCGGGACGCCCCGGCGGATGGCCTCGCGCAGCCGCTCCACGAGCGGCAGCGCCGCCCCGGGGTCCACGCCCGGCAGGACCATGGCGAACTCCTCGCCGCCGACCCGCCCCAGCACGTCCTGCGACCGCATCGCCGGGCGGGTGGCCCGGGCCACGCCACGCAGCACCTCGTCGCCCGCCGCATGGCCCCAGCCGTCGTTGACCGACTTGAAATGGTCGATGTCGAGCAGCGCCACGACCGCTGGCCGGCCCGCGGCCCGGCTGGCCGCAAGCGAGGCCAGGGCCATCGCCCCGAAGCCCGCGCGGTTCGGCAGGCCGGTCAGCGGGTCGTGCTCGGCCGCGGCGGCGAGCTGGCGCTCCAGCTCGTCGCGCAGGCGGAAGATCCGGACCAGCATCAGGAAGAACACGGGGAGCAGGAGGTCCGCCCCCAGCCAGAACCAGTCGAGCGGGCGGACCGGCTGGCCCTGATGAAACACGGCCTCGACGAAGCCGGCGACGATCTCCATGACGCCGAGCCCCGCCATCAGCAGGGCGCCCAGGGCGGCGCGCCGCCGGCGCTCCGGCCTGTCGTGGTAGCTCCGCGACTGGAGCCAGGAGAGCCGCGCGGCATGGAGGCACAGCAACCCGATGACGAGACTGACCAGCAGGAAAACGTAGTCTTGGAGGAGCATGCAGGGATTATTCCACGCGGATGTTCCCGGCGCGAATCACCTGGCCCCAGCTCGCGATCTCCGCCTGCAGGAACTCGCGGAACTGCGCGGGGGCGAGGTCCATCGGCACGCCGCCCTGGTCGAGGATGCGCGCGCGCTCGCGGTTGCCGGTGGCGAAGCGGCGCCCCTCCGCGCTCAGCCGCGCGACGATGGCGGCCGGCGTGCCGGCCGGCGCCACGAGGCCCGACCAAGTCTGCGTCACGTAGCCGTTCACGCCCTGCTCCGCGATGGTCGGCACCTCGGGCCAGGAGGGCAGTCGCTCGCGCGTCGAGATGCCGAGCGCCTTCAGCCGCCCCTCGCGCACATGCGGGCCGGCGGAGGCGGCGTTGTCGAAGAGCAGGTCGCAATGGCCGGCGATGGTGTCGATCAGCGCGGGGCCCGAGCCGCGATGCGGGATATGCGTCATCTCGACGTTCATCGCGCGCGCGAACATCTCCGCCGAGAGATGCGAGGGCGAGGCGACGCCGATCGAGCAGTAGTTGAGCTGACCCGGCCGGGTCCGCGCCCAGGCCACGAATTCCGCGACATTGGAGGGCGGCCGGCTGGTCGGCATCACCATCAGCAGCGGCGTGATGAAGGGCAGCAGGATGTGCTCGAAGCTGCGGATCGGGTCGTAGGGCGCCTGCAGCATCTGCGGCAGGATGGTGAGCGGTCCGCTGCCCAGCATGCCCAGCGTGTAGCCGTCGGGCGGCGCGCGCGAGACGAGCTCGGTGCCCAGCATGCCGGAAGCGCCGGAGCGGCTCTCCACCACGAAGGCGCCGCCGAAGACCTCCTGGTAATGCGCCGAGAGCAGGCGGGCGATCACCTCGGTGCCGCCGCCCGGCGGGAAGGGCACGATCATGCGCACGGGACGGTCGGGCCAGGTCTGCGCGGCGGCAAGTCCGGGCGCGAGCAGCAGCAGGGCAGCCGCCAGCATTCTGCGGAACATCGTTATAACCTCCTGGACGTTCCGGTGAGCGTGACACCGCGCGGCGGGGTGGCGCAAGGCGCCATCGGCGCCCATTCTGGACCCGCGATGAACATCCTCTCGATTCAGTCCTGGGTCGCCTACGGGCATGTCGGCAACGCCTCGGCGATGTTTCCGCTCCAGCGGCTCGGCGCCGAGGTCTGGGCGATCAACACCGTGCAGTTCAGCAACCACACGGGCTACGGCGCCTGGCGCGGCCAGGTCTTCGGCGCGCAGCTCGTGCGCGACTGCGTCCAGGGCATCGCCGAGCGCGGCGTGCTGCCGCGCTGCGACGCGGTGCTCACGGGCTACATGGGCGACGCGGAGATCGGCGAGGCGATCCTCGACGCGGTGTCGCAGGTGAAGGCGGCGAACCCGAAGGCGCTCTGGTGCTGCGACCCGGTGCTGGGCGACGACGACCGCGGCATCTACGTGCGCCCCGGCATCCCGGAATTCTTCCGCGACCGCGCGCTGCCGCTCGCCGACATCGCGACGCCCAACCGCTTCGAGCTGGAGTTCCTGACGGGAATCAAGGTCGCGACGCTGGAGGATGCGAAGGCGGCGGTGACGGCGCTGCAGGCGCTCGGCCCCCGCTGCGTGCTGTTGACGAGCCTCGCCTTGCCCGACATGCCCGCCGGCAGCATCGGCATGCTGGCCGCCGAGGGCGGGAAGTTCTTCCGCGTGACGACGCCGGAGCTGCCCATCTCCATCAACGGCGCGGGCGACGCCATCGCGGCGCTGTTCCTCTTCCACCGGCTGCAATCCGGTGACGCGGCGACCGCCCTCTCGAAGGCCTGCTCCTCCATCTTCGGGCTGCTGCGGCGGACCGCCGAGGCGAAGTCGCGGGAGATCCTCACCGTCCAGGCGCAGGACGAGTTCGTGACGCCGTCAAGATTCTTCGAGGCCAAGAACTGCTGACCTCCAGGCGCCGCATTCCCCGTTCCTTCAAGAGCATAAGGGCGTTTCCGATTTTCACCCTTCCTGCCAAAGTGCCTCTTTTTGAATTAAAACTGAATTTATTCTGAATTCATTTGGAAGTGGATTTCCCATATCATTTGATCCATGAATATGGATGAAATGTAGGGAGGCCATAATGAGCAAGTGGGATGAACTCGTCAGGGCAGCCAAGAGCGCGATCATTCCCGCTCCCGGCTTGAGGGCAGTGACGCTGGCACAATGGACCCTGGAATCCGGCCGGGGCACTTCGCCGCTGTCCGCCATCCATAACAACTTCGCCGGCCTGCGATGGCGGGAGGAGATGAACGGCTTCGCCACCCGGATCATCTACGACGCCCATGACGGAACCGGGGAGTACTGCGCCTTCTCCTCGCCCGAGGCCTTCATCACCGGCTACTGGCACTTCATCGGCCGGTCCGTCTATTCGGGATGGCAGGCCTTCTCCAACGATCCGCCCGGCTACATCGCCTTCCTCAAGTCGCGCGGCTACGCCACAGATGAAGGCTATGTGGGCAAGGTCCTCAGGCTGCTTCCCGAGGCCGAGGCCGTGATCGGCGCGCCCGCGGCCCCTTCCGGGGAGCCCGACCGCCCGTCGCGCAACGAGCTGGGACCCACCATCGACGACCTGCTCGATCCGGCGGACCAGCCGGACTTCATCGTGCTCCCGCAAATCCGGCATGAGTGGGAGGGCCGCCGCCCCAATGGGCTGGAGGGCGCGATCGTCCATTACGATGCGGGACGCCGCCGCCCGGCGAAGGGGCCGGACGATCCGGAATGGGGGGCCAGGAACACCCTGCTGTCCGGCCAGGCGAACGGCTTCGCCTATGTGACGGTCAGCCGGACCGGGAAGATTTACATCCCCGGCAACATGGACTGGCTGTCCTGGGGCTCCCATGCCGGGTCGAGCAAATGCCCCGTGACGAAGCGGAGCGGCGTGAGCCAGTTCTATGTGGGCTTCGAGGTGAACTGCCCCGGCTTCGTCTTCCCGATCGAGGAGGACGACGACGTCTTCGCCCCGTGGTTCGAGACCGTGCGGGACGGCAACGGCAACACCATCCTGAGGAACGGTCGTGCCCGGCTGGTGAAGCCGGGCGGCGAGCTCTATCGCCGCGACGAGCTCCGGCACGTGCCGACGGTGACGGGCAATATCCGGCCCGGAACCTACGTGCCCTACACGAAGGCGCAATTCGAGGCGCTCCTGGCGGCGCTGCTGTGGCTCAAGCGCTCCCACAGGGCCAGCTTCCGGCTGGATCTCGTCTTCGGCCACGACGAGGTCTCGCCCCTGCGCAAGATCGACCCGGGCGGCTCGCTGGGCACGGGTGATGCCGGCAGCAGCGCCATGACGATGGGCGAGTTCCGCGCGGCCCTGACACGGAGATGGGCGGACCAGCAGGAGCTCGTGTAGAGCGCGCCGCCCCGCCGGGATCCGGGGACTTGCCCTCCGGACCCGGCGGCGCCTTGCATCTCCGGGCAAATTGATCGCATGCTAACTATACGCATGCCATTGACCGACCGGATCCGCGTGACAGCCTCCCTCCTGCAGGCCGGCCGCCAATGGCGGCGCCTCGCGCAGGAGGTGCTGGCTGCGCACGACATCTCCGACGCCCAGGCCAGCCCCCTCATCCATCTCGGCCGCCTCGGCAACGGCGTGCGCCAGGTGACGCTCGCCGCCCATGTCGGCATCGAGGGCCCCTCCCTCGTCCGCCTCCTCGACCAGCTCGAGGCCGCCGGCCTGCTGGAGCGCCGCGACGACCCCGACGACCGCCGCGCCAAGACGCTCTGGCTCACCCCCGAGGGCCGGCGCCTCGTCCAGCGCATCGAGCGCGTGCTGAAGCAGCTGCGCGACAAGGTCCTGCGCGAGGTGACCGACGACGAGATCGCGGCCGCGCTGCGCGTCTTCCAGGCCATCGAGTCCGCGGGCCGCGACGCTTGACGAAGGTCCCGCTCTGGCTCCTCGCGCTCTTCACCTTCAGCGGCACGCTGGCCATGCACATCTTCGTGCCGGCCCTGCCGCGCGCGGCCGAGGATCTCGGCGCCAGCATCGGCACGATGCAGATGACGATCAGCCTCTACATCTACGGCCTCGCCTTCGGGCAGCTGATCTACGGCCCTGCCTCCGACCGCTTCGGCCGCCGCCCCGTGCTGATGGTGGGCCTGGTGATCTACGCCGTCTCCGGCCTCGCGGCGGCCTTCGCGCCGGGGGCGGCCTCGCTGGTCGCCGCGCGGCTCTTCCAGGCGCTGGGCGGATGCGCGGGGCTGGTGCTCGGGCGGACCATCGTGCGCGACACCTCGCCGCCCGAGGGGACCGCGAAGCGGCTCGCCATGATGAACCTGATGATCACGGTCGGCCCTGCGGTCGCGCCGCTCATCGGCACGGCGATGACGGAGATGACGGGCTGGCGCTCGATCCTCCTGGCGATGAGCGCCTTCGGCCTCGTGAACCTCCTGCTGGCCTGGAGGCTGCTGCCCGAGACCCGCCCGCCCGATGCCGGCGACGGCAGTGCCTTCCTGCGCCACTGCCTCCATCTGGTCCGCTCGCCGGCCTTCCTCGGCTATGCGGTCGGCGGAGGCTGCGCCACCACTGCGGTCTTCGCCTTCATCGCCGCCGCGCCCTTCATCTTCACGCAGCAGTTGCATCGCCCGCCGCACGAGACCGGCATCTACCTGGCGCTGCTGGTCTTCGGCATGTGGCTCGGCAGCGCCTGGGTGAGCCGGATGCTGGGGCGCGTCTCCATGGTCAAGCTGATGGTCCGCGGCAACCTCGCCAGCGCGGTCTCGATGCTGATCCTGCTCGCCGCGACGCTGACGGGGAATCTCAGCGTGGCGCTGGTGATGACCTGCATGTTCGCCTTCGCCATCGGCCTGGGCTTCGCCTCGCCGACTGCGATGGCCCAGGCGCTGAGCGTGAACCCGCAGGTGATCGGCTCCGCCTCCGGGCTCTACGGCGCGATCCAGATGGGCGTGGGCGCAACCTGCGCGGCGCTGGCCGGGCTTGGCTCCGACCCGATGCTCTCGGCCGCGCTGGTGCTGGCCATGGCGGGCGTGGTCGCGCAGGCCTGCTTCTGGATGGCGCTGCGCTGGCAGCGACTGGCGCGGCACCAGCCATGAGCCCGGCGCGGGTCGTCGCAGGCCCGGCGCCGGCACAGGATGGCGGCCATGACCGAGACATCAGCCAAGTTCGACGCCCGCGCGCATGAGTACCAGGTGCAGAGCCGCATCGCCCTCGCGGGCTACGACGCCTGCCACGAGCTTTCGGCCTGCATGCTCGCGGCCGCGCTCGGCAGCGGCGCTTCGGCGCATGTGCTCGTCGCCGGCGCGGGAGGCGGGGCGCGCGAGGTCCTGACGGCCGGCGCGCTGGAGCCGGGCTGGCGCTTCACCGCCGTCGATCCCTCCGAGGCCATGATGCAGATCGCGGTCGCGGCGATCGGAGCGGCCGGGCTGCGCGAGCGCACCGCGATCCGGCTCGGCACCGTGGACGACCTGCCTGCGGAGCCCGCCTTCGACGCGGCGACGCTCATCGGCGTGCTGCACCACGTCCCCGGCGAGGCCGGAAAGCTCGCGCTGCTGCGGTCGCTGGCCGCGCGCATGAAGCCCGGCGCGCCGCTGATCCTCGCCGGCAATCGCATGGCCTATGCGAGCCAGCCGCTGCTGCTGAAGGCCTGGGGCGAACGCTGGCGGATGAACGGCGCCTCGCCTGACGAGGTCGAGGCAAAACTGGGAAAGATCCTGCAGGGCGCCGACCCGCCCGGCTCCGAGGCGGAGGTTGCGCGGCTGCTGGCCGAGGCGGGCTTCGGCGCCCCCGGCTGGTTCTTCTCCAGCCTCTTCTGGGGGGCCTGCCTGGCCCGCCGCGGCTGAGCTCAGGCCGAGCTCACATCTCTTCCTGGATCCATTGCGTGATCGAGTGCCGCTTCGGCTGCCAGCCCAGTTCCGCCGGGAGCCGGCCGCGCACGCGGCTGTTGGAGCCGAGCGCGAAGACCGCCATCTCGCGCCCCCATTCGGCGATGGCCTCCTCCGCCGACCAGGGCTGCGCCTCGCCCAAGCCGAGGCGGACGGCGATGGCGCGGGCGACGTTGCCCAGCTCCTCCTCGCCGCTTTCGACGAACATGAAGCTGCCGCGCGGCGCCCTCTCCAGCGCGATCGCGTAGAGATCCGCGACGTCGGCGATGTGCGTGTTGGACCAGCGGTTCAGCCCGCGCCCGATATAGCGCGCGACGCCCGACTTCCGGGCCTGCCGCGCGAGCCGCGGTACCTGCACGCTCTCCGCCGGCGCGCCCAGGGCATGGCCGTAGATCATGGTGTTGCACAGCACGACACCGCCCGCATCCTGGATCAGCCGGTCGATGGCAACGCGTGCGCGCTTGTCCGGCTCGGGCGTGATGGGCGTGTCCTCGTGGAAGATGCGGTCGGACGGCTCGCCCATGGCCTCGTCGCCGACGATGCTGCTGCCGCTGGTGTGCAGGAACGGCTTTCCCGAGCTCTCCAGCCCCGCGAGGATCGCCTCGACCGCGCCGCGATGGTCGCTGCTGGCGGCATTGATCACGGCCTCGGCCGCTGCGGCCTCGGCGCGCAGCAGGGCCGTGTCGTCGAGCGTGCCGAGGACCGGCTCGACGCCATGCGCCGCCACCGCCTCGCCCTTGGCCGCGTCGCGCACGAGGCCGCGCACCGAATGGCCCCCGGCGACGAGGCGGGACGCGATGGCGCCGCCGATGAAGCCGCTCGCGCCCGTGAGGAAGATCCGCATGTTCCGTCTCCTGGAATGATGGAGAGCAGGTAGGTGCTGCGGCGGCCCGTTGCCATTTCCCGGAAACTATCATCACTTGTGAAGCAGGATCATCAATGCCGCGCATCCTCATGGAACGCTCGGGCGAGATGGAGGTCTTCCTGCGCGTCGTGCGCGAGGGCGGCTTCTCCGCCGCGGCCCGCAGCCTCGACCTCACGCCCTCGGCGGTCAGCAAGCTGATCGCGCGGCTGGAGGCGCGGCTCGGCGCCCGCCTGCTGCTGCGCACGACCCGCGCCCTCACCCTCACCGACGAGGGCGAGGCCTATCACCGCGCCGCCCGGCGCATCCTCGAGGAGCTCGACGCGGCCGACCAGGAGGCCGCCGGCGGCGCCGTGCGCGGGCGGCTGCGGGTCAACGCCTCGGTGCCCTTCGGCCACATGTTCCTGGCTCCCCTGATCCCCGCCTTCCTCGAGTGCCATCCCGACGTGATTGTCGACCTCAGCCTCACCGACGACGTGGTGGACCTGCTGGCGCAGCGCGCCGACCTCGCCATCCGCATGGGCGATCTGCCGGACAGCGGGCTGGTCGCGCGCAAGCTCGGCCAGAGCCGGAGGGTGGTCTGCGCCTCGCCCGCCTATCTAGCGCGGCATGGCACGCCCGCCACGCCCGAGGATCTGGCCGGCCACAATGGCCTCGGCTTCAACTTCCGGCGCTGGCGCGACGGCTGGCCCTTCCGCCGCGACGGGCGGGAATTCGAGCAGCCGGTCTCCGGCAACCTGCTGGCCAACAACGGCGAGACGGTGCGGCAGATGGCGCTGGCCGGCGCCGGCATCGCGCGGCTGGGGCGGTTCCACGTCGCGGCCGACATCGAGGCCGGCGCGCTGGTGCCGGTGCTGGAGGCCTTCAATCCGGGCGACCTGGAGATGGTGCACGCCGTCCATGTCGGCGGCGGGCAGGTCCCGAGGCGCGTGCGGGCCTTCATCGACCATGTGGCGGAGAACCTGCCGAAGCGCCTCTCCGGCGGCTGACGGCTCAGCCGAGCGCGGCCCAGAGCAGCGCGAGGCCGGAGACCAGCAGCACCGCATCCAGCAGCAGCCGGAAGGTGCCGAGGCTCATGCGCTGCACAAGCCGCTTCCCCAGGAAGGCCCCCGCCATCACGGAGGCGCCGATGATCAGCCCCTGCAGGATGGCCGGCCCCGGCAGCGCGCCGAGTTGCCGGAAGGTTACGGCCTTGCTCACCATCAGCGCCAGGGAGCTCACCGCCTCGGTCGAGAGGAAGGCCCCCTTGGCCAGTCCGAAGGCGGAGAAGGCCGGCACGCTGAGCGGGCCGGTGGAGAGCACGATGCCGGTCAGGAAGCCGATCACCGCGCCGGCCAGCGCGAGCTCCCACAGCCCGATCGACCGCTCGCGCAGCCGCAGCCGGCGCTGCATGGGGATCATCGCCAGGAAGAAGGCGCCGAGCGCCAGATCCACCAGCCGGGGCGGCAGCACCAGCAGCGTGCGCGCGCCCAGCGCCGCGGCCGGCACGCCCGGGAGGGAATAGGCGGCGAAGGCGCGCCAGTTCACCTCCCGCCACCAGGACAGAACCTTGGCGAGATTGGCCATCACCGAAGCGATGGCCATGATCGGCACGGCCTGCTGCGGGCCGTATTCGAAGACGAGGATCGGCAGCAGCAGGATCGAGGCGCCGGTGCCGATGATGCCGCTCAGCATTCCCGCGGCCAGCCCGGCGACGAGGACGAAGAGGTGGCTCAGCGCGCCCGCATCCGGTTGTTGCGCGGCATGTGCTCCACCTCGGCGAGGCCGAGGACCTCCATCACCGGCGGGACGTAGTTGGCGAAGCGCCCGCGCAGGCCCTTCTTCAGCCCGTACCAGCCGCCGACGGGGTTGGAGGGCGAGCGCGCCCAGGCCTCGACCGTGCCCTCGGCGGCCGGCTTCTGCTCGTCGGCGCTGCCGAGGGGCATCCAGTCGCCCTGGGCCGTCAGCATGGCGTGCAGGTCGTCCAGGCAGCGGAGCGCGTAGCGCAGCTCCGTCTTGCCGACCGTCACCACCAGCGCGCCCGCCGCCTCGTCGCGCCAGGCCTGGTAGTCCGAGCCGCCGCTCGGCGTCGTCAGGGTCCAGGGGGCTTCGCGGGTCCCCTGGCCCATCGTCAGACCACCGCGACGCCGGCCAGCGCCAGCAGCGCGATGAAGAGCGTGCTCGCGACGCCCAGCAGCAGCGGCGCTGCGCCGCGCTTGTGCAGCGCCCGCAGGTCGGTCTGCAGGCCCAGCGCGGCCACCGAGGCCGCCAGCATCACCGGCACCAGGAAGCGCGAGGCGTCCACCGCCTCCTTTGGCACGAGGCCGGTGCTGCCGATCACCACCAACGCCAGGAAGCCGAAGGCGAACCAGGGCACCGGCGCCTTGGCATGGCCGGCCTCGCCATGGTGCCGCTTCGCCACCCACCAGCCCAGGGTCACCACCGCCGGCGCCAGCAGGAAGACGCGGGCGAGCTTCATCACCGTGCCGCTCTGCGAGGCATCGGGCCCGCCGGCCGCCGCCGCGCCTACCGCCTGCACCACCTCGTGGATCGAGGCGCCGGCCCAGAGCCCGTAGGTCCGCCCCGTCATGCCCATGAGGTCGCCGAGATAGGGGAAGAGGATCAGCGAGGCGGTGCCGCAGAGCGTGATGACGGCCAGCGAATAGGTCACGTCCTCGTCCTCGCCGCGCACCACCTGGTTGGCGGCGACGATGGCGGAGGCCCCGCAGATCGAGGTGCCGGTGCCGATCAGCACCGACAGCTTCTCGTCCACGCCCAGCAGCTTCCCGAGCCAGATGGTGAAGGGCAGCGTCAGCCCCACCACCAGCACCGCCAGGATCAGCGCGCCGATGCCGAGCTGCGCCAGCATGCCCAGCGTCACCTGGAGCCCGAGCAGCACGATCGCGAAGCGCAGCAGCGGCCGCACGGCGAAGGCGATGCCCGGCCTCACCACCGCCGGACGGCCGATCACGGCGCCGATCCCCACCCCCACCACCAGCGCCACCACCACCGGGTTGAGCGCGGCGAGGCCGGTCATGTTGCGGATGACGATCGCGATCGCCGCGATGGCCAGGCTGAGCGCAAGGCCGGGAGCCAGGCTGCGCGCGCGGTCGGGAAAGGATTGCGCCGCGGCGGAGGCGCTGCTGGGTGCTGCCATCGGAGTCGGAAACTGCCTCGTTTGTTGGCAGGACCGTCCTCCCGCAGGGCCGAAGCGTCAAGCCGCGGTGGTTGCATCCGTTGCACTCCCGGCGTCACACTTCCAGCGGAGATTCCCGGGAGAACCCCCATGTCGATCCTGTTGCCGCGCCGCGGGCTGCTTGCCGCCACGCTCGCTTTGCCTGCCATCCGCACCGCCTCCGCGCAGACCACCCTCGAATGGGTTGCCGGCTCGCTCGGCGGCGGCTGGTACACCATGGCCGCCGGCCTCGCCTCGCTGATCCGCGAGGAGAATCCGGAGCTCCAGGTCCGTGTGGTGCCGGGCGGCGGCCTCGCCAACCCGACGCGCATCCAGAACGGCCAGAGCCAGATGGGCTGGGGCATCGACGCCTTCACCGCCGCCGCCTTCAAGGGCGAGGAGCCCTACACCTTCGCGCATCCGAAGCTGCGCAGCCTCGGCACCGGCTACTCGCCGACCGACAACTACCTGCTCGGCCGCGCCGACGGGCCGACCGACATGCGCGAGATCCTGACCACGCGCGGCATCAAGCTCGGCACGCCGCAGCGCTCCTCGACGGACGAGATGACCGTCCAGCGCATCCTGCGCTTCCTCGGCAGCTCGCCCGACCAGATCCGCTCGGGCGGCGGGCGCTACCTGAACGGCAGCTACAACGACATCGCCGCCGCCTTCAACGACGGCCAGGTGGACTATGTCTACGCCGCCCTCGCCCGGCCGGCCGCGATGCTGACCGAGATCGCTCAGGGCCGCCGCTCGGCCAAGCTCATCGCCTTCCCGGACGATATCCGCGCGCACATGAAGAGCACCTACGCCTATACCGAGTTCGACGTGCCGCCGACCGCCTATCCCACGCTGATGACGGCGCCGATCAAGGTGACGGGCATGGACAGCGTGGTCCTTGTCGCCGACACGACGCCCGATGCGGTGGCCTATGCCATCACCAAGACCTTCATCAAGAACAAGGGCCAGCGGCTGTCCACGATCCACGCCTCCATGGACGCCTACGACCCCAGGACCTCCTGGCAGTACACGGGCTGCCCGCTGCACCCGGGCGCGGCCCGCGCCTACCGTGAAGCCGGCGCGATGCCCGCTTGAGGACGCTGCGCGGCTGGCTCGGCGTCGCCGTCACGGCCTGGATGGCCCTGGCGGCGGCGGCGCATCTCTACTGGGGCGGCTTCGGCTTCCCCGAGCCGATCTGGATGCGGGGCTTCCACCTCGCCGTCTTCGTGCCGCCGCTCTTCCTCCTCTACCCGGCGCGGAAATCCTCGCCGCCGGACCGGCCGACCTTCGTCGACTGGCTCTGGGCGCTGGCCGCCGCGGCGCCGCATGCCTGGGTGATGTGGCAGGCCGCCGCCGTCGCCGATCGCATGGAATATGTGGACCCCTTCACGCCCCTGCTCATGACGCTGGCCGTCGTCGCCATCGTCACGCTGCTCGAGGCCACGCGCCGCGCGGTCGAGCCCGGGCTCGCCTGGATGGTCATCATCTCGCTGGCCTACATGCAGCTCGGCCACCTGCTGCCGGGCGTGCTGAACACGCGCGTCTTCACGCCGGCGGAGATCCTGGAATCCGCCTGGCTCGTTCCCACTGCGGCCGGCGTCTACGGGCCGCTGACCGGGATCGTCGCGACCACCATCGCGGTCTTCATCATCTTCGGCAGCTTCATGCAGGCGAGCGGCACCGGGCGGCTCTTCTCCAACTTCGGCGCGGCCGTCGCGGGCCGCTTCTCGGGCGGGCCGGCGAAGGTCGCCGTCATCACCTCCGGCCTCTTCGGCACGATGAGCGGCAGCTCCGTCTCCAACGTCATCACCACGGGCGCCATGACCATCCCGCTGATGAAGCGCGTGGGCTACCGCGCGAGCGTGGCGGGCGGCATCGAGGCGGCGGCGAGCGTCGGCGGCGCGCTCATGCCGCCGGTGATGGGGGCCGCGGCCTTCGTCATGGCCGAGATGACCAATATTCCCTACGCCGAGATCATCAAGGCCGCGGCCCTGGGCGCGGTGCTCTACTATTTCGCCATCCTCGCCGCCGTGCATTTCGAGGCCAAGCGCGCGGGCATGCGGCCCATGGCCGTCATCGACATGCCCAGCTGGCGCGAGGTGGCGCGCGACGCGCATCTGGTCATCCCGATCTTCGTGCTCGTCTATCTCATGACCGAGCGCTGGAGCGGCAATTTCGCCGCCTTCATCGCCACCCTGGCCATGGTCGCCATCGCCTTCCTGCGGCGGAACACGCGCATGGGCTGGCGCGACATCGTGGAGGCCCTGGCCAATGCGGGCCACACCATGGCGCCGCTCGCCGTCTCAATCGCGGGCTCGGGCATCGTGGTGGCCGCGCTGACCTCGACGGGCATGGTCGTGGCCTTCGGCGGCATCATCAAGGAGCTGGCGGGCGGCTCGCTGCCCTGGCTGCTGGTGCTGCTCTGCATCACCGTGCTGATCCTGGGCATGGGGATCCCGACCACGCCCTCCTACATCATCGCCGCCGCCATCGGCGTGCCGCAGATCATCGAGGTCGGCACGCGCGTGCTGGGCTATTCGGCAGCCGACCTGCTGCTGCCGGCGCATCTCTTCCTCTTCTACTTCGCGGTGATCGCCGACGCGACGCCGCCCGTCGCCGCAGCCGCCTTCGCGGCGGCGGCCATCGCGGGGGCCGGCCCGACCATCACCTCGGTCCATGCCACGCGCTTCGGCATCGCGGGCTTCACCGTGGGCTTCGCCTTCATCTACGCCCCCGGGATCATGCTGCGCGGCTCGCTGGTCGAGATCGTGACGGTGACCGCGATCCAGGTCGCGGCGCTGGCGGCGGTGACCTCGGCCTATGCGGGCTACCTGGTGGCGCCGATGGGCCCGGCGGTGCGCGTGGCACTGGGCGTCGTCGGGCTGATCGGCGCCTTCGGCTACTTCCTCAGCGACGAGGCGCGGCTGGCCGTGGTGGTGATCGGGCTGGCCGTCCCGGCGGCCTGGCAGCTCATGGCCGCACGACGGGCAGCGCCAGTCGCCTAAGGCGCGCCCATCATTCGCTGGTTCCGGCGTTCCAGCGCATCGAGCCCACCGAGGTAGCGCGACTGCGCAGGGTCCCAGCGCAGCCTGGCGTAATGCACCAGCGAGTTCAGCGTCCGCGGACGGCCGCGCTGGGTGCAGATCCGTGCCTCGCGCACGGTCATCGAGAGCTCGGCATAGCCGTCGCGCCGCGCCTCCCGCAGCGTGATCGGCAGCATCCGCTGCTCCAGCCGGCGCGGCTCGCAGCCGCGCTCCCAGCTCTGGACGGAGTAGAGGACCGGGCTCTGGAACACCTGCTGCAGCCGCCCCTCGATCGGGGTCGCGATGAGGTACTGGGAAAAGCTCTCCTGGCTGTTGTGGTGGCTGTTGAGCACCACGGCGGCGGGACGCGCCTCGCCCAGCAGCAGCATCTGAGCGATCGAGGGCGCGCCGCCCGGATCGGTCTGCACCAGCAGCGCGTCGGTCGGGCGGAATTCCGGCGCGACCTCGGCCATCACGAGCACGCCGGCGACCAGCATGGCCACATGGTCACGCTCGCCCTCGGAGATCACGGAGAAGCTGGCGGTCTCGCCGCCCGCGAGGTCGATCTCGGCCGGTCCCGCCGGGCTGTCCTCGCCCGCGACCGCGTCGGGCACGGCGCGCGCGCCGGCGAAGCGGGCGGCACGGCCGGCGGCGTCGAGATCCGGATAGACGGAGCGAAGCACGTCACCGAACGTCACCGCCGAGCGCTCGGTCGGCTTGCCGTCGAGCGGCCGCGTCGAGCCGTCGCGCGAGGAGATGACGACCGGCACCGCCTGCGCCCCCGCCGGGCCCAGCCCCACGGTCAGCAGCAGCGCGGCCGCGGCGATCCGGCGAGTCAGGCGCATGGGGCAAGCGCTCCGGTGAGCCCGAAGGCCTCGGCGATGAGCGTCACGCTGCGCCGCCGCGCCGCCGGATCGTGGCAGGGGGTGAGAATCGCGACCTCCTGCACGCCGAGCTCCTCCGCCAGCGCGGAGATGCGCGCCCGCACCTGCTCCGGCGTGCCGATCATGGCGCGCGAGCGCATGCGCGCGATCTTCACCTGATCGGCCTCGGTGTAGGGGTAGGCAGCGGCCTCCTCGGCGCTGGGCAGCGGCGGGTAGATGCCGCGGTCGCGATGCAGGCGCCACAGCGCGCGGGAGGCGAAGAGGCGTTCCGCCTCGGCCTCGGTGTCGGCGGCGAGCGCGTAGATGCCGATGGCGGAATGCGCCTTCTGCCCGCGCATCTCACGGAAGGTTTCCCGATAGGTGTTCAGCGCCTCGGCGCAGCCCTGCCCGTCGGTGATGAAATGCGCGAAGCAGTAGGGCAGCCCAAAGAAGGCCGCGACCTGCGCGCCGTAGTCGCTGCTGCCGAGAATCCAGACCTCGGGGACGGTCGGCACCTCCGGACTCGCGCGGACCTCGCGGAAAGGGTGCTGCTCCGGCAGCCCGTCGCCGAGCCAGCCGAGCAGGTCGCGCACGGCCGTCGGAAAATTGTCGGCTGATGTGGCGGCGTTGGGGTTCAGCGCATAGGCGGTGCGGCCGTCGCTGCCGGGCGCGCGGCCGAGGCCGAGGTCGATGCGGCCGGGCGCCACCGCCTCCAGCGCCCGGAACTGCTCCGCGACCTTCAGCGCGGAGTAGTGCGGCAGCATGATCCCCGCACTGCCCACGCGGATGCGGCGCGTGGTGGCGCCGATGGCGGATATCACGATCTCGGGCGCCGAGCCTGCATGACTCGCGCTGTTGTGGTGCTCGGCGAGCCAGTAGCGGGCGTAGCCGAGGCGGTCGGCCAGCCGCGCGACCTCCATCGTTTCCTGGATGGCCTGGGCGGCATCGCGGCCCGAGACGATGGTGGACTGGTCCAGGATGGAGAGCGCGAGGGGCATGGGCGAAGCTTACGGCCCGATCCGCCGCATCGCCATGGGCCCGGAACCCATCCGGAAAGGCTGGCGGGTCGGTCCCGGCGGTCTTTTCCGGGCCCGGCCCTCAGCCGCCGGCCTTTCCGGATGGGTTCTCAGATCACCATGGCCTTGGTCACGACGCGCTGCGAGGTGTCATAGGCCTGCAGGTAGAAGCGCCAGGTGGCGTTGGTGCGGACGCCGACGATGGCCGCGTAGACGTCGTACTGGTTCAGCTTGGCGGCGGTGCTGGTCAGATTGGCGAAGCCGGCTCCGAGGTTGTTCGCGAGATCCGCCGCGCGGTTGGCCACGGGCAAAGCGAGGTTGGGCTGCACATGGCTCACGAGCACCGCGCCGCCGGGATTGGAGCCGACGCCGAAGGAGCAGCCGGAGAGCTGCGAGGTGATCATGACGTCCGGGCCGCCGGCCGTGGGGAGGCTGTAGTGGCTCGTGTTGGCGGCGACATCGGAGGTCTGCACCATCGGCACGTAGAAGGCATTGAACTCATCCGCCGCCGGAACCGCGACGGCCGGCCCGGGCAGCCGGGCGACCTGCGCGATCGGCCGGTCCTTCTGACGGCCCAGCAGCCCGCTGAGACCGGTGGTGAAGCCCTTCGCCGTCCGGGCGACGAAGGCGCCATTGCTCATGTAGCCCTTCATCTCAACGTTGAAGGTGGCGATGACCGCCTGGCCATTGGCCGGCGGCGCCGGCGCGTTCGGCAGGGTCGGCGACCGCGTGGCCCCGCCGGCGATGACCAGATTGACCCTCCGCATGAGCTTTTCGGGCGACTGCAGGAGCTGGATGACATCGGCGGGTGTCACGGCGGCGGCCTTCGCATGCTGGGGCACGAAAGTTGATCCAGGACGACCGGCAATGCAATCGGAGGTTGCAAGGATGGGAGGGTCAGGCGGGCGGGTAGCGCCAGAACTCGGCCTCCACGCCCAGCAGGTGGATCATGCCGTCCTGGGTCGCCCCAAGCCGCCGTGCCAGCCGGCGCGAAGCCTCGTTCGCGGGGTGGATGAAGCTCGCCACCGGCTCCGGCATGCTGTCCCGCGCCCAACCCAGCACGGCCGACGCCGCCTCGAAGGCGAGGCCCCTGCCCCATTCGGCCGGCGCGATGCCATAGGCCAGTTCCGGCATGGGCCAGCCCTCCGGGTTCAGGATGCCGGCGCGGCCGATGAAGCGGCCCTCGTGCTCGATCGCCCAGAAGCCGCAGCCGCGCAGCGCCCATTGGCCGAGCTGCGCGGCCATGCCCGTCCAGGTCTCGATGCGCGTGCGCGGCTTTCCCGCCCCCTCGCCGACACCGAGATGGCGCATGAACACCGGATCGGCCTGCAGCGCCGCGAAAGCGTCGAGGTCGGCCTCGGCGAAGGCGCGCAGGACCAGCCGCTGCGTGCGCAGGACGGGAATCATTCCGTCCCGAAGCAGCGGTCGCCGGCGTCACCCAGGCCCGGCACGATATAGCCCTTCTCGTTGAGCTTCTCGTCCAGCGCGGCGGCGGTGATGGGCACGTCCGGATGCGCGGCGCGGAAGGCGGCAACGCCCTCGGGCGCGGCCACGACGCAGGCGAAGCGCACCGAGGTCGCGCCGCTCTGCTTCACCCGATGGATCGCCTGGATGGCCGATCCGCCGGTCGCGAGCATGGGGTCCAGCACCAGCGCGCCACGATGGGCGAGGTCGCGCGGCAGCCGCACCACGTATTCCGTCGGCTGCAGCGTGTGCTCGTCCCTGACGAGGCCGAGATGGCCGACCGGCGCCTCCGGCAGCACCATCCGCGCGCCCTCCAGCAGCCCGAGGCCCGCGCGCAGGATCGCCACGAGGCAGGGCTCCGGCGTGGCCAGGACGGGCGCGCGCATGGGGCCGACGGGCGTCTCGATGCCCGCCTCCGCCTCGTCGAGGTCACGCAGGGCCTCGCTGGTCAGGATAGCGCCGATCTCCGCCAGGATACGGCGGAAGGTGGCGCTGTCGGTCTCCTTCCGGCGGATACGGGTGAGCTTGGCGCGCAGCAGCGCGTGGTCGGGGATGTGGAAGGGCGTGCTCATCGGTCGGTCAGCCTGAGCTCGATGCGTCGGTTGCGGGCATAGGCCTCGGGCGTGTCGGCCGGGTCGATCGGCTGGTGCTCGCCGAAGGCGGCGGCAGCGACGCGGTTGGCCGGCAGCCCCGCCTCCATCAGCAGGTTCGCGACGGCGATCGCGCGCGCGGCGGAGAGCTCCCAGTTGGTCGCATAGCGGCTGCTGCGGATGGGGTTGCGGTCGGCATGCCCATCCACGCGCAGCAGCCAGGGGATCTCGGGCGGGATGCGCGAGGCGATGTCCAGCAGCACGCGCGAGAGCTGGCGGATCTGCTGCTGCCCGGCCGGCGAGAGCTCGGCCGAGGCCGGCGGAAAGAGCACCTCGGACTGGAAGATGAAGCGGTCGCCCACGATGCGCAGCTCGGGCCGGTCGCCCAGCACCTCGCGCAGGCGGCCGAAGAACTCGCTGCGGTAGCGCTGCAGCTCCTCGACGCGGCTCGCCAGCGCGGCGTTCAGCTGCGAGCGCAGGTTCACCACCTGCGCCTCGTTCTCGCGGTCCTTGGCCTCCGACGCGTCGAGCGCATTGGCGAGGCGGTTGAGCTGGCCGCGCAGCTCCGCGAGCTGCTGCGTCAGCAGCGCGACCTGGGCGCGCGCGGCCTCGGAGAGGCGCTGGTTCTCGGCCGCCTGGCCCTCGGCGCCCTGGCGGCGCTGGGTCTCGGCGGCGGCCTGCGCCTGGGCGGCAGCCTGTGCCTGGGCGGCGGCCTGGGCGGCGCGCTCGGCCTGCTCGCGCAGCGCGTTGAGGCGGGCGATGTCCTGCTGCATCCGCGCGAGGTCCGCGAGCCGCGCCTCGATGGTCGCGCGGTCGGTCGTGACGGTGCGGTTCAGCTCTTCCGCCTGGGCCTGGAGCGCGGCGATGCGGCGCTCCAGATCGGCGACATGGGCGGCGGCCTCGGTGGCCTGCCGGCGCAGCGTGGCCAGCTCCTGCCGCGCCGTCTCCAGGGCGCCGGTCGTCTCGCGCATCTGCCGCTCAACATTGCCGCGGGCCGTCTGCTCGGTCGCGAGACGCTGCTCGGCCGCGGTGCGGGCCGTGCGCTCGGCGGTGAGGTTGCGCGTGGCCTCGGTCAGGTTGCGCGACGCCTCGGCCAGCCGCTGCTCGGCCCCGCCGCGCGCGGTGCGCTCGGTGGCAAGGTTGCGGTTCGCCTCGGCGCGCGCCGCCTGCTCGGCGGTGAGCGTGCGCTGCGCCTCGGCCAGGCTGCGCTCCGCCGTGGCGCGGGCGGCCTGCTCGGCGGCAAGGGCGCGCTGCACCTCGGCCAGCCGCTGCTCCACGCCCGCTCGCGTGGCGCGCTCGGCCGCGAGCGCCTGGTTCGCCTCGGCAAGGCTGCGCTCGCTCGCCGTGCGGGCCGCCTGGGTCGCGGCCAGGTTGCGGTTGGCCTCGGCCAGCCGCTGCTCGACACCCACTCGCGTGGCCCGCTCGGCCGTGAGCGCCTGGTTCGCCTCGGCAAGGCCGCGCTCGCCCGCCGCACGGGCGGCCTGGGTCGCGGCGAGGTTGCGAT
The DNA here is from genome assembly GCF_058806835.1 of Roseococcus sp. GW821-FHT12F05. NCBI lineage: Bacteria > Pseudomonadati > Pseudomonadota > Alphaproteobacteria > Acetobacterales > Roseomonadaceae > Roseococcus > Roseococcus sp. GW821-FHT12F05. Next base: position 153,842 of record NZ_JBXAQB010000004.1, on the reverse strand, counting down.
TGGCCTCGGCCAGGAGCTGCGCGTTCGCCGCGCGCTCCGTGCCCGCGGTGCGGGCCTGCTCATTCAGCCGCTGCACCGTGCGCGCCGCGTCGCCGGTCGCAGATTCGGCGCGGCCCAGGGCCTCGGCGAGCTGCGCCTCGGCGCGGGTGAGCTGCTGCACGGCGGCACCGCGCGCGGCCTCCAGATCGGCGATGCGGGCCGTCAGCCGGTCGCGCTCGCCGCGCAGGCTGGCGGCGTCGCCGGCCAGGGCGTCGCGCTCGGCCTGGAGCACGCGCAGCTGCTCGGTCAGGCTGTCGCGCGAGCCGGTGGCGCCGCGCAGGTCGTCCGCCGCGCGCGTGAGCAGCGTGCGGAGCTCGGCGGTCTGCCCGCGCTCCAGCGAGAGCAGCTCGGACAGCTCCGCCACCTGGGCGTTCAGCCGATCGAGTGCGCGGTCCCGGTTGGAGAGGGCGGTGGACAGGAATCCCTGCGCCAGCACGAAGACCAGCAGCACGAAGATGATGACCATGAGCAGCGTGGACAGCGCGTCCACATAGCCCGGCCAGGGATCGAACCCCGCGGGACGCGCGCGGCGCCTAGCCACCGGGGTTGCCGCCCGGGATCTGCTGCGGCCCGCCCGAGATGGCCATGATGGTGCGCGTCAGCACGCGGATCTCGCTGCGCAGCTCCTGGGTGGACTGCGCGCGGCCCGAGGCCACCTCCTCCAGCAGGCGCGCCAGCAGCAGCTCGGTGTTGCGCAGGTGGCCGCGGGCCGCGTCATCGATGGCGCTCTGGCCCTGATAGGCGGCGAGCTGCGTCAGCACCGGCGTGAGCTGCGCCTGCTGCTCGGCCATGCGGGCGATCATCTGCTGGGTCGCCCGCATCTGGTCGCCGAGGAGGGAGAGCTGCTCGGCGAGCTGGCCGACGGCGGTGGCGGTGGTGCCCCGCGCCTCCTCGCCGCGGGCCATGATGGCCTGGAGCTGCTCGAGGTTCTCCGCCGTCTGCTCCAGCAGGGCGTGGACGAAGACCGGCATGGAGCCGCCCTCGGATTCGCCGCCGAGCGCGCCGGAGGAGAGCCGCGTCTGCCCGGCCAGCCAGTCCTCCAGCTCGGTGTAGAAGCGGTTCTGGGCCTGGCCCGCCGTGAGGTCCAGGAAGCCCAGCACCAGCGCGCCGGCGAGGCCCAGCATCGAGGACGAGAAGGCCACGCCCATGCCGCGCAGCGGCTCCGCCAGCCCGGCCTTGAGCTGGTTGAACAGCGCGTTCACGTCGCCCGAGCCGACCGACATGCCGCCGATCACCTCGGCCACCGCGCCGATGGTCAGCAGCAGGCCCCAGAAGGTGCCGAGCAGGCCGAGGAAGATCAGCAGCCCCGTCATGTAGCGCGAAAGCTCGCGCGTCTCGTCGAGCCGCGAGGAGATGCCGTCCAGCAGCGAGCGCATGGCCGCGGTGGAGAGGGTGAAGCGGTCGGTGCGCCGCGCCGCCAGCATGCTCGCCATGGGCCCGAGCAGCTTGGGCGTGGGGCGTGCCGGATCGCCCTGGCGCGGGTTGCGGAAGGCCTCCAGCCAGTCGACCTCGGGGCGCAGCACCAGCACCTGGCGGATGTTCCAGAGGACGCCGATCGCCAGCACGAAGAGGATGAAGCCGTTGAGGACCGGATTGGCCTCGAAGGCGTGGTGCAGCGAGGGGTAGAGCAGCGCGACGACGACCCCGACCAAGGCGAGGAAGGCCAGCATGCGGGAGAGGAAGGCAGTCGGCTTCGTCATGCGCGGAGACTACCGAGGCGCGCGGGGCGGCGCCAGTTGCGCTCTGGAGAAGTCGCGGTTTTCACAACAATCTTCATGCGATCGGAGGCAGTCTCGCTCCCGCCCTGCCGCAGCGGCCTAACGCTCCGGCCGCACGCCCATGGCCACCGTCCGCTCGTCCATCCGCGGCTCGTGCCGCAGCCCGCGCCGCAGGGCCCAGGTATTGGTGAGCTGCACGAGCTGGATCAGCGGCATCTCCTCGGCATAGCGCGCCGTGATCCGCTGCCACAGCTCCTCGCGCGCCGTGTCGTCCATGGTGGCGGAGGCGCGCGCGGTCAGCTCGTCGAACTCGGCGCTGGAGAAGCGGGCGTTGTTGTTCGCGCCGGTCAGGCGCTGCCGGTCATGCGTCGAGATGGTGTTGACCAGGTAGTTCGAGGCCTCGCCGGTCGAGCTGCCCCAGGCGCCCATCTGCATGGCGTATTCCACCCGGGCCCGGCGCGGGACGAAGGCGGTCCAGGGCAGCGCCTCGACCTGCACGCGCACGCCGACCCGCGTCCACATCTGCGCCACGGCCTGGGTGAGGCGGGCGTCGTTGGGCCAGCGGTCGTTGGGCGTGTGGACGGTGAGGCGGAAGCCCTCGGGATAGCCGGCCTCGGCCAGCAGGCGGCGGGCGCCCTCGGGATCGAAGCCCTGCGGCCGGACATCCGGGTTGTAGCCGAAGGCGCCCTCGGGCAGCCATTGCGCGGTGGCGACCGAGGCGCCCTCCATCACCCGCTCCACCAACGCATCGCGGTTGATCGCCATGGAAAGCGCGCGCCGCACGCGCGCATCCTTGAAGGGATTCACCGGCAGCGGCGTTCCGGCATTGTCGGTGATAAGAGGCGTCCCGCCGTCGCGCGAATAGTCGGGCGCCATGTAGACCGTGCGCAGGCTGGCGATCTCGGTGACCAGCAGCCGCGGCTCGCGGCGCAGGCGCGCGAGATCGCTGGTCGGGATCTGCTCGATCAGGTCCACGTCGCCGGCCAGCAGCGCCGCGGTGCGGCCGGCGTCGTTCAGGATCATGCGGTAGTTCACCCGCGCCCAGGGCTCGCGCTCGCCCCAGAAGGCGTCGTTGCGCTGCAGCTCCACGCGGTCGCCGGAGCGGTAGGAGACGAGGCGGTAGGGGCCCGTTCCGATCGCGGCACGGCCGGTGTTGTAGTCCTCGGTGGCCATGCCTTCGCCGGCATGGCGGGAGATGATCGCGACCGAAGCGAGGTCGAGCGGCAGCAGCGGATGCGGCTGGCGGGTGTGGATGCGCAGCGTGAGCGGGTCCTTCACCTCGACGCGGGAGATGGCGCGGAGAAAGCCGCCGAAGCCGCCCGGGCTGTTCGGCACGTTGGGCACGCGGGAGAAGGTGAAGACCACGTCGTCGGCGGTGAAGGGCCGGCCGTCATGCCAGGTGACGCCCCCGCGCAGCTTGAACTCCCACTCGGTGTCCGAGACCGGGCGCCAGCTGGTGGCCAGGCTCGGATGGGGACGCGCATGGCCGTCGCGCTCCACCAGCCGGTCGAAGATGTGCATGACCAGCGCGTTGTTCGGGCCGACATTGTGGAAATGCGGATCGATGGTGGTGACCGGCGCGCCAGCGCCGATGGTCAGGGTGCGGTCCTGCCCGGCAGGCTGCCCCTGGGCCTTCGCGGCGACCGGCGGCACGAGCGCCGCCAGCGCGAGAGCGCGTCTCTTGATCATGTCCATCCCCGGCCTTGTTGCCGGGGAGGCTAGCAGAACTACGGCGCGGGCCGCACCCCCATCGCGACGGTCCGCTCGTCCATGCGCGGCTCGTGCGCGAGGCCGCGACGCAGCGCCCAGGCGTTGTTGAGCTGGAAGAGCTGGATGGTCGGCAAGTCGTCGGCGACCATCGCCACGGCCTCGCGCCACATCGCCTCGCGCGTGCTGTCGTCCATGACCACCGAGGCCCGCGCCGTCAGCGCGTCCATGTCCGGGTTGGAGTAGCGGCCGGCATTGTTGGAGCCGGTCAGCTTCTGCCGGTCATAGGTCGAGATGATGTTGAGCATGAAGTTCGAGGCCTCGCCGGTCGAGCTGCCCCAGGCGCCCAGCTGCATGGCGAATTCCTGCCGCGCCCGGCGCGGCACGAAGGCCGAGAAGGGCAGCGCCTCCACCTGCACGCGCAGGCCGATGCGCGTCCACATCTGCGCCACGGCCTGGGTGATCCGGGCGTCGTTGGGCCAGCGGTCGTTGGGCGTGTGGACCGTCATGCGGAAGCCGTCGGGGAAGCCGGCCTCAGCCAGCAGGCGCTTCGCGCCGTCGGGATCGAAGCGCTGCGGCCGGACGTCGGGGTTGTAGCCGAAGGAGCCCGGCGGCAGCCATTGCGCGGTCGCGACGGCGCCGCCCTCCATCACGCGCTCGACCAGCGCGTCCCGGTTGATTGCCATGGACAGGGCGCGGCGCACGCGGATGTCGCGGAAGGGGTTCTGCGGGAGCGGCACGCCGGCATTGTCGGTGACCAGCGGCGTCGGACCCTCGCGCGAATAGGTGGGCGACATGAAGACGGTGCGCAGGCTCGGCGCCTCCGTCACCTGCAGGCGCGGATCGCGGCGCAGGCGAGGGATGTCGCTGGAGGGGATCTGCTCGATGAGGTCCACGTCGCCGGCCAGCAGCGCCGCGGTCCGGGCGGCGTCGTTCAGGATCATGCGGTAGTTCACCCGCGCCCAGGGCTGCGGGCCGGCCCACCAGGCGTCGTTGCGCACCAGCTCGACCCGGTCGCCGGAGCGATAGGCGACGAGGCGATAGGGCCCCGTGCCGATGGCGGCGCGGCCGGAATTGTAGTCCTCGGTGCCCATGCCCTCGCCGGCATGGCGGGAGACGATGATCACCGAGGCGAGGTCGAGTGGCATCTGAGGGTTGGGCTGGCGGGTGTGGATGCGCAGCGTCCCCGGGTCCGGCACCTCCACGCGCTCGATGAGGCGGAGGAAGCCCCCGAAGCCGCCGGGGCTGTTGGGCACGTCGGGAATGCGGGCGAAGGAGAAGAGGACGTCCTCGGCCGTGAAGGGCCTTCCGTCATGCCAGGTGACGCCCTGGCGCAGCTTGAACTCCCACTCGGTGTCCGAGATCGCGCGCCAGCTCGTGGCCAGCGCCGGATGCATGCGGGACTGCCCGTCGCGCTCCACCAGCTTGTCGAAGAGATGCATGGCCAGGGCGTTGTTGGGGCCCATGTTGTGGAAATGCGGGTCGATGGTGGTGACCGGCGCGGCGGCGCCGATGGTCAGCGTCTGGCTTTGCGCCGTTTGGGCCTGCGTCGCGATGGGAAGGGCGAAGACCGCGAGGGCGGTCGCGAGCTTGCGGAGCATGGGAGATCCTTTTCGCAACTGCGAAAAGACTAACCGGAATGTCACGCCATGCGCCATGCCCCGAAAGATTTCGGCCGAAGCTTTTGCAGAATCCTGGCGGCGGCGGCCTCAGCCCCTGCCCTTCTGCCGCATCCACATCTTGGCCGCGACCATCAGCACGATCCCGAGGGCGACCAGCCCGATCGTGCTGGGCGAATCCTCGATCGCGTCGAGGATGGCGGCCGGCCCCCAGCTCAGCCAGTCCAGGACCGTCCGGGGGAACCAGAGCAGGGCGTCCCAGCCGAACCAATGCGCCCCGATGCCGAGGACCACGAGGCAGAGGCCGAGCGTCCAGAGACTCGAGGGCTTCACACCGACCTCACCGGCCTGGGCAAGCTAAACCTCCTCGTCGCGCACGCGCTGGCGCACGACGGGCCGCGCTCCGACCGCGCCCTGCCGGCCGATCGGGATGGAGCGCACCTTCACCTCGGGCATGGGCCGCTGGAGGTCGATGTGCAGCAGCCCGTTGTCGAGGAAAGCGCCCTCCACGTCGATGCCCTCGGCCAGCACGAAGGCGCGCTGGAACTGCCGGGCCGCGATGCCGCGGTGGATGAAGACGCGCCCCTCCGTGTCGTCGCGCTGGCGGCCGCGGATGACGAGCTGGTTGTCCTCCTGCGTGATCGCCAGGTCGTCCATGGAGAAGCCGGCCACGGCCAGGGTGATACGCAGCCGCGCCTCGCCGGTCTGCTCGATGTTGTAGGGCGGATAGCCGTCGGCGTTCTTCTGCACACGGTCGAGCATCTGCTCGAGATGGTCGAAGCCGAGAAACAGCGGTGAACCGAACACCGAGGAACGGGACATTGAGCCTCCTGCCAGGAGCGAGTGCGGCCCGCGCCCCTGGAATAGGCGGCATGCGGACCTGCAACAGTTGGCCCACCGGCCGCGCCGTTGCAAGCCTGGGGTCGCGGCGCTACCTCCGCAGGCATCATGAACGACGAGAAACTTCCCATCCTGCTGGTCCCGGACCCGCATCTGCGCCGGAAGGCGCGGCTGATCGTGCCCGGCGACGAGGATGCGGTCCGCGAGCTGGCGCCCCGCATGCTGGCGACGATGTATGCCGCGCCGGGAATCGGGCTGGCGGCGCCGCAGGTCGGCTCGGACCTCCGGCTGATCGTGGTGGACGTGGCCGGCAAGGAGGAGCCGCCGGCGCCGATGATCCTGGTGAACCCGGAGATCACGGCGGCGACCAAGGAGCTGGCGGTCCGCGAGGAGGGCTGCCTCTCGCTGCCCGGCCAGTACGCCGACGTGGAGCGGCCGGCGCGGGTGAAGATCCGCTGGCAGGAGCTGGACGGGTCGAAGCGCGAGATGGAGGCGGAGGGGCTGCTCGGCGTCTGCCTGCAGCACGAGATCGACCACCTGAACGGGGTGCTCTTCGTCGATCACCTCTCGGCGCTGAAGCGGAACATGCTGCTGCGGAAGCTGGCCAAGGAGCTCAAGGCCAAGGCGCGGGATGAGTAGGCCCGCCGCGGCCGCGGAGCCCCGCAGCCGCGGCGCGGCGAGGAGCGAAGCGTGAATCGCGGCGCCAGACTGCGCATCGCCTTCATGGGCAGCCCGGACTTCTCGGTCCCTGCCCTGCACGCGCTGCACGCGGCCGGGCACGATATCCGCGCCGTCTACACCCAGCCGCCCAAGCCCGCTGGTCGCGGCCAGCAGGAGACCCCCTGCCCCGTGCACCGCGCGGCCCTGGCGCTCGGACTGCCGGTGCGCACCCCCGCGCGGGTGCGGCGCGACACCGCGGAGCACGAGGCCTTCGCGGCGCTGGACCTCGATGTCGCTGTTGTCGCGGCCTATGGGCTGATCCTGCCGAAGCCCATGCTGGACGCGCCGCGGCGGGGGTGCCTGAACATCCACGCCTCGCTGCTGCCGCGCTGGCGCGGGGCGGCGCCGATCCATGCGGCCATCCTGCACGGCGATGCCGAGAGCGGCGTCACCATCATGCGGATGGAGGAAGGACTCGACACGGGCCCGATGCTGCTGAAGGGCGTGGTGCCGCTCGGCCCGCGCAGCACCACTCCGGAGCTGCACGACGCGCTTTCGGCGATGGGCGCGGAGCTGATCCTGCGCGCGCTGGACGAGGACCCGCCCGCCGTCCCGCAGCCCGAGGAGGGCGCGAGTTATGCACCCAAGCTCACCAAGGCGGACGGGCTGCTCGACTGGACGCAGCCGGCCACGGCGCTGGATGCGCGTGTCAGGGCGATGAACCCCTGGCCGGGCGCCTATTTCCCGCATCGCGGAGAGGTGCTGCGCGTGCTTGCGGCCGAGCCTATTGCGGGCTCCGGCGCTCCGGGCGAGGTGCTGGCGGGGCAAGCCCTGACCATTGCCTGCGGCGAGGGCGCGCTGCGCCTCACCCGTCTGCAGCGCCCGGGCCGCGGCGCGATGGACGCCGATGCCTTCCTGCGCGGCTATTCCCTGCCCGCCGGCATGATGCTCGGCTGATGCCGAGCTACGCCTTCCTCGTCGAATACGACGGCGCCGAATTCTTCGGCTGGCAGCGGCAGGCTTCGGGGCCATCCGTCCAGCAGGTCATCGAGGAAGCCGCCGCCAAGCTGAACGGCGGCGAGGTGCCGCTCGCCACCGCCTCCGGCCGCACGGATTCCGGCGTGCATGCGGAAGGCCAGGTCGTGCAGATCGGGCTCTCGGCCGACCTTCCGCCGGAGCGCATGCGCGCGGCGCTCGACTTCCACGTCCGGCCGCACCGCATCGCCATCCGCGCGGCGGCGTCAGCGCCGGAGGGCTGGTCGCCGCGCTTCTCCGCGGTGCAGCGGCACTACCGCTACCGGATCCTCGCCCGGCGCGCGAAGCCGGCGCTGGAGGAAGGGCGCGTCTGGCACATCCCGCTGCCGCTCGACCACGAGGCGATGCATGCGGCAGCGCAGGGGCTGCTGGGACGGCACGACTTCTCGGCCTATCGCGCGGCCTCCTGCCAGGCGGATTCGCCGCTGCGCACGCTGGAGCGGCTGGAGGTCATCCGCACCGGCGAGGAGATCCACATCCTCGCCAGCGCGCGGAGCTTTCTGCACCATCAGGTGCGGAACCTCGTGGGCACGCTCTACGAGGTGGGGCTGGGGCGGCGGCCGGTCACATGGCCACGCGAGGTACTGGACGGCAGGGACCGCCGCCTCGCCGGCCAGACCGCGCCGCCGCAGGGCCTGTGCTTCCTCAGCGTTGAGTTTCCGCAGGCGCTCGATTGGCGGGCGTAGCGGGGGGCTTCTGGTCCTGGACTCCAAAACCGACCGGAGATGCAAGAATGTGAGGGCAGCGTCCCTCGATCTCAGCCGCCCGAGATCCGCGCCGTCACCCCGCCGATGAACAGCCCCAGCGCCAGGTCCAGGATCACGAACATCGCCGCCGTCAGCCCGGGGATGTTCAGCGCCACCCTAGTCACGAACCACTCCAGCCAGATCGCATAGCCCACCGCGGCCAGGCCCAGCGCATTGCCGATCCAGCCCGGCAGGCCGAACAGGCTGGGCAGCAGCAGCACGACCAGCAGCGCGTATTGCACGAGGTTCGACCAGTTCCAGGCCGCGATGAAGCGCGGCCAGTCGCCGCCGCGGCCCGCCTGCTGCGCCAGCAGGCGCGAGGCCAGCGCGAAACCCACCCAGCCCAGCGTGTAGCCGACCAGCTCGGCCACCAGCGACACGACCACGCCGTTGGGCGGCGCGCCCTGCGTCGCCCAGCCGAGGATGCGGAGCGCCAGCAGCACCGGCAGGCAGATGGCAGCCGCGAGGAAGGAATGCCGCGCGCCCTCCATGCCCGGCGCGATGAGCGCCAGCCCCACAGCGCGGCCCCGCGCGAAGAGCAAGGCGGCGGCGATGCCGTTGGCGACGCTGGGCGGGTTCAGCGCAGGCACTCCTCAATCACGAGGCGATAGAGTCCCGCCAGCGCCCGCAGCTCCGCCACCGGCGCGGATTCGTCGCGCTGATGCAGCGTGGCGCCGACCGCGCCGAGCTCGGCCACCGGGCAGTAATGCGTGATGAAGCGCGCATCCGAGGTGCCGCCGCCGGTGTCGAGCTTCGCCTCCAGCCCCGTGCCGCGACGGATGGCGCGCTGCAGCGCCTCCACGAAGGGGCCGGGCTCGGTGAGGAAACTCTCGCCGGAGACGGCGACGCGCAGCTCGTGCTCCGGCGCGTGCTCGGCGAGCATGGTGCGGATGCGCTCGGTCAGGGCGCTGGAATGATGGTGGTCGTTGAAGCGGATGTTGAGGAAGGCCCTCGCTTCGGCCGGGATCACGTTGGTCGCGGTGTTGTCCACCTGGATGCCGGTGACCTGCAGCGTCGAGGCCTCGAAGAACTTCGAGCCGGAATCCAGCGGCTCGGAGGTCAGCGCGTTCAGCACGCGGATCAGCCGGTGCACGGGGTTGTCGGCGAGCTGCGGATAGGCGCTGTGGCCCTGCCGGCCCTTCACCGTGATCCAGGCGTTCATGCTGCCGCGCCGGCCGACCTTGATGGTGTCGCCGAGCTGCGCCTTGGAGGTGGGCTCGCCGACGACGCACATGTCGGGCGTGTGGCCGTTCTCGGCCATCCATTCGAGGACGCGGCGCGTGCCGTCCACGCTCGGCCCCTCCTCGTCGCCCGTGATGAGCAGCGAGATGGAGCCGGGATGGTCGGGATTGGCCACGAGGAAGTCGGACAGCCCCGCGACGAAGGCCGCGATGCCGCCCTTCATGTCGCAGGCGCCGCGGCCATAGAGCACGCCGCCCTTGATGACCGCCGCGAAGGGATTGTCGGCCCAGGCAGCCTCGTCGCCGGGCGGCACCACGTCGGTGTGGCCGGCGTAGCAGAGATGCGGACCTTCCGTGCCGCGGCGGGCGAAGAGGTTGTCCACCTCTCCGTACTTCAGCCGCGTGCAGGTGAACCCCAGCGGCACGAGCGCCGCCTCCATCGTCGCGAGCGCGCCGCCATCCGCCGGTGTCACGCTGCGGCAGCGAATCAGCGCCTGCGCCAGCGGGATCGGGTCGGTCGGCTCCTCGGGGAGATTTCCGCGCACGCTCAGTCGCGCAGCAGGTCGTTGATCGAGGTCTTGGCGCGGGTCTGCGCGTCCACGCGCTTCACGATCACGGCGCAGTAGAGGCTCGGGCCGGGCGTGCCGTCCGGCAGCGGCTTGCCCGGAAGATTGCCAGGGACCACCACCGAATAGGACGGCACGCGGCCGATGAAGATCTCGCCGGTGTTGCGGTCGATGATCTTGGTCGTCGCCGAGAGGAAGACGCCCATGGAGAGCACCGAGCCCTTCTCCACGATCACGCCCTCGACCACCTCGGAGCGCGCGCCGATGAAGCAGTCGTCCTCGATGATCACGGGGTTCGCCTGCAGCGGCTCCAGCACGCCGCCGATGCCCACGCCGCCGGACAGATGCACGTTCTTGCCGATCTGCGCGCAGGAACCCACGGTCGCCCAGGTGTCGACCATCGTGCTGCCGCCGACATAGGCGCCGAGGTTCACGAAGCTCGGCATCAGCACCACGTTCGGCGCGATATAGGCGGAGCGGCGGGCGATCGCGCCCGGCACGGCGCGGAAGCCGGCTTCCTTCCAGCGGTTCGGGCCCCAGCCCTCCCACTTCAGGGGAACCTTGTCATAGGCGCCGGCGGAGGTGTCCATCGGCGCGGAATCGCTGAGCCGGAAGGAGAGCAGCACGGCCTGCTTCAGCCATTGGTTGACGTGCCACTCGCCGTCCTTCGGCTCGGCGACGCGGGCCTTGCCGCTGTCCAGCATCTCCAGCGCCGCCTCGACGGCCTCGCGCGGCTCGCCCTGGGTCGTGGCGGAGAGGGTGTCGCGCTTCTCCCAGAGGGACTCGATGGTGGATTGCAGGCTGGACATGACGGCTCCTCGATTGGCGCCCAGAGGCTTCGCAGCGGGGGCCGGGGGAGTCAATCAGGCGCGGCCCGATCTCCGCATCCGGAGTCAGCGCGCGGGCGGCTCCAGCACCGTGGCATGCAGCCATCCGATGGCGGTGCCGCCGCGGCCCACCTGGTACCAGCCGCCCGGCGCCTCGGCGATGACGTCCAGCGTGCTCGAGGGCGGGACGACGCCGATCACTTCGCCGCCGACCGGGCCGCTGCGGAGATTGGCGCCGGTGCGGGCCCAGGTGACGACCGTCTGCCGGGTGGCGGGGAGGCTTCCGGGCTGCACGGGCGCCGAGGCCAGCGGGGCGGCCGGCGCAGGCCCAGGGGTAGATCCGGTGGTAGACCCGGGGGCCGCCGGCGGGCTGGCCGCCGGCGGCGTGGGGGTGGCGGGATCGCCCGCGCCCGTGATCGGCAGGGGCGGATAGCTGCGCGCCATGGGCCGATTGGTCAGCGGGCCGCCGCCATCGAAGCACCGGTCCACCATCTCCAGGAAGACGCGGGTGGCCTCGGGCCCGGTGGCGCCGAGCGTGAAGCCCGTCACGCGCGCCGCCTCCCCCTGGAAGGTGATAACCGCGACATAGGGGATGTAGGGATCGCCCGCCCCGGCGCTCGACCGGCCGCAGACGGCGACCGTGTCGGACAGCGCCTGGGAGAAGACCTGCACGCCCCGCAGCTGCGTCTCCTGCCCGCGCAGCCTCTCCCGCAGCGCGGCCGTGGCCGCGTCGCGCGCCGCCTGCTGGCGTGGGGCGGGGGCGGGCGCCGGGGCGGAGGCGTCCTTCTCCTCGCGGCAGGCCGCGAGGGCGAGGAGAGCGATCAGGAGGTGGAGATGGATCCGCACGGGGCGAGGATACCCCGCCCTGCCCGGCTACGCATATCCAGGAATGCACCAGCCTTGGCCGCGAGACTTCGCCGGTCAAACACCTTGCGTGAGAAATCAGACCTCCTGATTCGGCAGCGGCCGCCGATCAATTCCGGGCCGCTCCGATCGGCGGGAAGATTCCATGGCGCATCCGACCAAGGCCGTTCAGATCGGCGGCATCAGCCATCTGATCGCCGGGCTGGCCGTGGACGATCCCTACTTCCTCGCGATGCGGACGGCTACGGCAGCGGTTTCGACGCATTCTGTGCCGCCGTGCTCCGTCCCGACGATATCTGCCTCGATGTCGGGGCCAATATCGGCCTCACCAGCCTGATCATCGCCGCCCGCGCTCCTGAAGGCCGGGTCCTCTCCATCGAGGCAGGCCCCACCGTCTTCCGCCTGCTGCAGGACAACATCGCGCGCAGCGGGCTCGGCCATGTCACGCCCGTCCACGCCGCGGCGGGCGAGGTCGATGGCACGGCCCGCTTCACCGAGAATTCCGCCTCTGGCCACATCTCCCGGGACGGGGCGGAGGTGCCGCAGCGCACGCTGGCGTCCCTGGCCGGGGAGCATGCGCTGCCGCGCGTCGATTTCCTAAAGATCGACGTGGAGGGCCACGAGTTCCCGATCCTGCGCGCCGCGCTCGATCTTCTGCGGCGGGACGATCCCATGGTCTTCCTCGAATTCAACGCCTGGTGCCAGATCGCGCATGCGGAAGTGAACCCGCTGGAATTCGCCCAGTGGCTGCTCCGCTCCTTCTCCCATGTCTGGCAGGTCGACCGGAGCGCCGGGAGCCTGGCGCTTCGCTGCATCCCGCCCGATGGCGCGCTTCATCTCGTGCATGGGATCATGGTCCATGCGGGCGCGCTGAGCGATCTCGTGGCCATGAATGCGCCCGAACGCCTGGCCGCCCATCTCGCCGCGCCGCCGCGACCGCACTGGGCCGGTGCCATCTCGACCTCGGCGCAGCGCCTCCTGCGCCGCGCCGGCTTCGAGCTGCGCCGGATCCCGAAATCCGTCTGAGACGAAGGAAGGCCTACTTCTTCGGCCCCTTCCCCTGCGCGCGGAGATCCGAGATGGTCGCGCGGTTGGTGACCTGCTCGGGATTCGTGCGGATCTCGATGATCGCGGGCTTGCCGCTCGCCACCGCGCGCTTGTAGGCCGGCACCAGCTCCCCCGTGGTCTCGACGAGCTCGCCATGGCCGCCGAAGGCCTCGATGAAGCGGGAGAAGTCCGGGTTGGTCAGCATCGTGCCGCTGACGCGCTCGGGATAGACGCGCTCCTGGTACATGCGGATCGTGCCGTACATCGAATTGTTGAAGACCAGGATGATCGGCGCCACGCCGTGGTGGAAGGCGGTGGCGATCTCCTGGCCCGTCATCATGAAGCCGCCGTCGCCGACGAAGCAGATCACCTGCCGGTCCGGGAAGGTGATGGCCGCGCCGATCGCGGAGGGCACGCCGTAGCCCATGGCGCCGTTGGTCGGGCCGAGGAAATCCTGGCCCTCCTTCACATGCATGAAGCGCGTGGGCCAGGTGGCGAAGTTGCCGGCGTCGGTGGTGAAGATCGTGTCCTTCGGCAGCTCCTTCTCGAGCGCCTGGAGCGCGCGGGCAAGGTTGATCCGGCCCTCGTAGTCCGGCGCCTCCGCCTGCTCCTCGCGCGCCGCGCGGACCTGCTTGCGCCAAGCGCCCCAGCGCGGCTTCTTCACCTTCTCGCCCTCGAGCGCGAGGGCGAAGGCGTTGACATCGGAGGTGATGCCCAGCGCCACGCGATAGACGCGGCCGATCTCGGCCTGGTCCGGATAGACCTGCACGATCGGCGTGGCGCCGGCCATGTCGAGCAGCGTGTAGCCCTGGCTCACCGGCTCGCCCATGCGGGTGCCGAAGGCGAGGATGAGGTCGGCCTCCTTGGCGGCGGCCACCAGCTTCGCGTCGGCGCCCACGCCGAGATCGCCCACGAAGTGCTTCGAGGTGCCGTCGAACAGCCCCTGCCGGCGGAAGGAGACGCAGGTCGGGATGTCGTTGGCGACGAGGAAGTCGCGGATGGCGGCGCGGCCCTCCGGCGTCCAGCGGCTGCCGCCGAGGATGGCGAGGGGGCACTCGGCCTTGGCGAGCAGCGCCATCATCTTCGGGATCGCATCCGGCGCGGGATAGGCCGGCATGACCTCCGACGGCCCGATGTCGGGCACGGCCACCAGGTCCTTCTGCATCTCCTCGGAGATGGCGACGACGACCGGTCCGGGGCGGCCGCTGACCGCGACGTCGAAGGCATGCGCCATGATCTCGGGGATGCGGTCCGCGTCGTCGATCTGCGTCACCCACTTCGCGAGCGGCGAGAACATCCGGCGGTAGTCGACCTCCTGGAAGGTCTCGCGATCGGTCTCGACGATGGGGATCTGGCCGACGAGCAGGATCAGCGGCGTGCTGTCCTGCATGGCGACATGCACGCCGATGGCCGCGTGGCAGGCGCCCGGGCCGCGCGTCACGATGGCCACGCCGGGCTTGCCGGTCAGCTTGCCATGGGCCTCGGCCATGTGGACGGCGCCGGCCTCGAAGCGGCAGGTGATGAGCTCGATCCGGTTGCGGACGGAGTAGAGCCCGTCGAGCAGGTCGAGATAGCTCTCGCCGGGCACGGCGAAGACATGCGTGGCACCCTGCGCCACCAGGGCGTCCGCGAGCAGCTTGCCGCCGCTGCGCTCGGTGATGGACTTACCCTGCTTCGGCGACTTCGCCATGCGACACTTCCCCCTTCGGAAACGGCCGCGAAGCTAGACCGGGTTCCCCCGCGCGTCACCGGGCGGGCGACGGTTACGTTACGAGATTTGCACGCGGCCGACAGACCGGCTATTTGCGAACCATTCTCAACGAGGCGTCATGACCCCGAGCAAGTCCGGCACGGCCAGGCCACCGCTCGCGGCCGGCAACCGATCCTTCTGGCTGAAGCAGCTGCACCAGTGGCACTGGATCAGCTCGGCCATCTGCCTGATCGGCATGCTGCTCTTCGCGGTGACCGGAATCACGCTGAACCATGCCGGGCAGATCGAGGCCTCGCCGCGCACCACGGCCCGCACCGCGACGCTGCCGGCCGCCCTGCTGGAGGCCCTGCCGCCCACGCAGGGCGAGGTGAAGCGTGCCCTGCCCGCGCCCCTCCGCGACTGGATCAGCCGCGAGTTCGGCGTCACTGCCGGCGACCGCGAGGCCGAATGGTCGGCCGACGAGATCTACCTGCCCCTGCCCCGGCCCGGCGGCGACGCCTGGATCAACATCGACCGCACGACCGGCGAGGCCCGTCACGAGGTCACCACCCGCGGCTGGGTCTCCTACCTCAACGACCTGCACAAGGGCCGCAACACGGGTGCGGCCTGGAGCTGGTTCCTCGATGTCTTCGCCGTCGCCTGCTTCGTCTTCTGCGGCACCGGGCTCTTCCTGCTGCACATGCACGCCGGCGGCCGGCCGACGACCTGGCCCATGGTGGGGCTCGGGCTCGTGGTGCCGGTGATCCTCGCCATCCTGTTCATCCATTGAGAGGTTCCATGCGTCTTCTTCCCACGCTCGCCGCCAGCGCCGCCGTCCTGCCAGCCGCCGCGGGCGCCGCCGAGCTGAATGTCACCATCGAGATCCCGCAGCTCAACGTGGCCGAGTACCACCGCCCCTATGTCGCGCTCTGGGTGGAGCGCGCGGACCAGTCCACGGCCGCCAACCTCGCCGTCTGGTACGCGATCCGCATGCGCGACAACGAGGGCGAGAAGTGGCTGAAGGACATGCGCCAATGGTGGCGCCGCTCGGGCCGCGAGCTGCGCTTCCCGATCGACGGCGTGACCGGCGCGACCCGCGCGCCCGGCCGCCACACGCTGCGCTTCGATGCGGCCAGCGGCCCGCTCTCGAACCTGCCGGCCGGCCAGTACAACCTCGTGGTCGAGGCCGCGCGCGAGGTGGGCGGCCGCGAGCTGCTGCGCGTCCCCTTCCAGTGGCCACCCGCGGCCGCGCAATCCGGTTCCGCCCAGGGCTCGACCGAGCTCGGCGCCTTTTCCCTCTCCACCCAACCCTGAAAGGTCAGAAGATGTTGAAAAGCTTCCCTCTCCGGCGGCTCCTCCTGGCCGCGATGGTCGCGCTCCCGGTTGGCGCGGCACAGGCGCATCGTTCCTGGATGATGCCCTCGGCCACCGTGCTCTCGGGCAACGACCCCTGGGTGACGGTGGACGCCGCCGTCTCCAACGACCTCTTCTATTTCGAGCACTTCCCCATGCAGCTCGACGGGCTGACCATCATGGCGCCCGACGGTAGTCAGGTGACGGCGGAGAACCAGTCGCGCGGGCGCTACCGCAGCACCTTCGACTTCCCACTCCGCCAGGCCGGCACCTACCGCGCCTCCGTGGCCGGCGGCGGCCTCTTCGCGAGCTGGCGCGAGGGCGGGCAGCAGAAGCGCTGGCGCGGCACGCGCGAGGCCTTCGCGACAGAGGTCCCGCGGAACGCGGAGAACCTGCGCGTCACGCTGAGCCAGCGCCGCGTGGAGTTCTTCGTCACCCGCGGCGCGCCCAATGACCGCGTGCTGCAGCCGCTGAACGAGGGGCTGGAGATGGTTCCCGTCACGCACCCCAACGACCTCGTGGCCGGCGAGCCCGCGCGCTTCCGCCTGCTGCTCGACGGCCGCCCGGTCGGCGGCGTCGACGTCGAGGTGGTGCCCGGCGGCAACCGCTACCGCGACGCGGTGAACGACCAGAAGGTGAAGACCGGCGCCGACGGCGTGTTCGAGATCCGCTGGGGCGGGCCCGGCATGCACTGGATCGGCGCCTCGGTGCGCGACGACAACTCCGGCATGCCCGGCGTGCAGCGCAACGCCAGCTACGCCGCGACGCTCGAGGTCCTTCCCTGAACAGGGTCCTCGTTCCGGAGCTGACGGCGCCGCTGCTACCGCCCCGCCCGGGTGAGGTGCGGAGCCTGGGCGGATCGACGATGGGAACCACCTGGTCGGTCCGCTACGCGGGCGGCGCGGAGGGTTCCGCGCTGCGTCCCGGCATCGAGGCGGTGCTGGAGACGGTCGTCGAGCAGATGAGCGGCTGGCTGCCCACCTCGAACCTGTGCCGCTTCAACACCGCGATCGCGGGATCGCGGCGCCGGCCGCCGGCGGAATTCGCGGAAGTGCTGGCCTGCGCGCTGGAGATCGCGGAGGCGAGCGACGGCGCCTTCGATCCGACCATGGCGCCGTTGGTGGACCTCTGGGGCTTCGGGCCGCACCCCGCCGCCCAGGCGATGCCGGAGGCCTATGATGTCGCGCAGGCGCTGGCGCGCGTCGGCTGGCGGAAGCTGCAGTTCGAGCAGGGCAGCCTGTACCAGCCCGGTGGCCTGGGGCTGGACTTCTCCGGCATCGCCAAGGGCTATGCGGTGGATCTCGTGGCCGAGCATCTCGCCTTGCTGGGGCTCGCCTCCTTCCTGGTCGAGATCGGCGGCGAGCTGCGCGGCCAGGGGATGAAGCCGGACGGCTCGCCCTGGTGGGTGGCGCTGGAATCCGTGCCCGGCGCGGCCTCCGCCGAGGAGGATTTCGTGGTGGCCCTGCACGGGCTCTCCGTCGCGACCTCGGGCGACTACCGCCGCTTCTTCGAGCAGGACGGCCGCCGCTACGGCCATACGCTGGACCCGCGCACGGGATGGCCCGTCGCGAACAACCTGGCCTCCGTGACCGTGCTGCATCCGATCTGCATGCGCGCGGATGCCTGGGCCACCGCGCTGTCCGTGCTCGGCCTGCGCGAGGGGCTGGAATTCGCCGCGTGCCACGGCATCGCCGCGCTCTTCGTCACGCGCGAGGAGGCGCGCCTCGCCGAGCACATGTCCCCCGCCTTCGCCGCCATGCTGGACTGAGCCTTGTCCCCGGAACTTGAACGCTACCTGACCGCAGCGGCGGTGCTGCTGGCCTATGCTGCCTTCTGCGGCTTCATCGCCTGGCGTCGTCGCCGGCGGCGCGCCCCCGGACTCGCCATGCTCGCGACGTCGCAGGAGCCCGTGCTCGTCGCCTATGCCAGCCAGACCGGTTTCGCCGAGGAGATCGCGCGGCGCAGCGCGGAATCCCTGCAGGAGGGCGGCGTTCCCGCCCGTCTCGCGCCGCTGGAGACGCTGGATGCCGACACCCTGGCCGTGGCCGGCCGCGCCGTCTTCGTCGTCAGCACCACCGGCGAGGGCGACGCTCCCGACCACGCCGCCCGCTTCGTCCGCCGCGTGATGGGGCGTAAGGCCGTGCTGACGGGCCTCGACTACGGGCTGCTCGCGCTCGGCGACAGCTCCTATGCGCTCTACTGCGCCTTCGGCCGGCAGCTCGACGCCTGGCTGCAGACCCATGGCGCCACGCCGCTCTTCGACCGCGTCGAGGTGGACGACGCCGACGGCGGCGCGCTGCGCCACTGGCAGTACCATCTCGGCAAGATCGCGGGGACCAGCGAGACGCCGGACTGGGCGCCGGCGCGCTTCGCCGAATGGCGGCTGATCGAGCGGCGGCTGCTGAATCCCGGCAGCCCCGGCGGGCCGGCCTTCCACCTCGCGTTGGAGCCGATGGAGGGCGGCCCAAAGGACGGAATCGAATGGCAGGCCGGCGACATCGCCGAGATCGGCCCGCGCAACGCCCGCGCGGCGCTCGACCGCTTCCCGCCCTATTTCCTGGAGGCCCTGCGCGACCGGATGCTGCCCGACGACCCGGCGGAACTCGCCGGCCTCACGCCGGAGCAGGCGCGGGAGCGGCAAAAACCCCTGCCCCATCGCGAATACTCCATCGCCTCGCTGGCCAGCGAAGGCCGGCTGGAGCTGGTGGTGCGGCAGGCGCGGCATCCGGACGGGCGACTCGGCATCGGCTCGGGCTGGCTGACGGAGCACGCACCGATGGGCAGCCCCATCGCGCTGCGTGTCCGCAGCAACCGCAGCTTCCACCCGCCGGACGACGACCGGCCGATGATCCTCATCGGCAACGGCACGGGCATCGCGGGGCTGCGCGCGCATCTCAAGGCGCGGGCCGCGGCGGGGCGGCGCCGCAACTGGCTGGTCTTCGGCGAGCGCACCCGTATCAAGGACTTTCTGTACCGCGAGGAGATCGAGGGCTGGCTGGCCGAGGGCGTGCTGGCGCGGCTGGACCTCGCCTTCTCGCGCGACCAGGGGACGCGCCTCTACGTGCAGGACCGGCTGCGCGAGGCGGCCGACACCCTGCGCGAATGGGCGGCCGAGGGCGCCGCCATCTATGTCTGCGGCAGCCTGGAGGGCATGTCCGCCGGCGTGCATGCGGCGCTGGTCGAGGCGCTGGGCCATGAGGCGCTGGAGCGCATGGCCGAGGAAGGACTCTACCGCCGCGACGTGTACTGATCGCGGTCGTCGGTCCTGGGGATCAGGACCAGCGCCGTCACCGCGCCCAGCGCCGAGGCCAGCCCCGCGACCACGAAGGCCAGCGTTACCGACCAGGTGAGCATCGCGCCCGCCAGGGCCGTGCCGATCGGGAAGCCGGCCAGGTTCAGGCTCATCGAGACCGAGAGCACGCGGCCGAGCTCCGCCGGGTCCGTGCGCCGCTGGCGCAGCGTCAGCAGGCCCACGTCGATCGGCCCGGCCAGCGCCCCCGCGGCCATGAGGCCCAGCACCAGCCCGCCCAGGCCGAAGAGTGTCGCCACCGAGGCGGGGGGACTCACCCATGCTTTCAACCGACACACTCAGGCGTCGCTGCAAAAAGTTAGTGATATAGTTCTGCGCGAGGGGATGGCGATGCCGCCGAGGGTGGAGACGATAAGCGCCGTCTGTCCTCAGAGGGCCTGGGTAGACTGCTCCGTGATTCTCTCCACCGTGGGGATGCCACAGCGCGTGTTCGCTGGCCATTGGCTGAAATGATTTGGAGCGAATGCATTGGCCGTTGTGTTTTCCACCTCAATAAATTGATCCCAAGTGGACTGGCGGAATCGAATGGCCGCCCCGTCGGATCCTGATGGAAGAAGATCTCGATTTCATTTCCCAGTGTCTGATCCCAACGATTGCGGGCGTTGCACAACCGCCCTGAGAGGACCCTCGCCAGGAAGTCGAGGGATAGCTGCGTCAGCGGCCCGCCGCCTTGTCCCGGGTCCGCTGCTCCATCTCGACGATCTCCGGCGTCAGCGCCGCGCCGAAATCCTCGGCCTCGAAGATCCGGCGGATCTCGATCTCGCTCGGCCCGGACATCGGATTGGGGCAGCGCCTCACCCAGGCGACGGCCTCATCCATGTCCTTCACCTGCCAGATCCAGAAGCCGGCAACGAGCTCGCCCGTCGCGGCGAAGGGGCCGTCGAGGACGGTGCGGCCCGGCCCGTCGAAGGCCACGCGCTTGCCCCTTGAGGACGGATGCAGCCCCTCACCCGCCAGCAGGATGCCGGCCTCGGCCAGCGCCTCGTTGAACTGCCCCATGGCCCGCATCAGCTCGGTCGAGGGCATCGCGCCCGACTCGCTCTCGGCCGTCGCCTTCACCAGAACCATCACGCGCATCGCGCTCTCCTCCGATCCATCGAGGCCCTCATCGGCCTCTTCCTGAAGACGTCCGAGGCCGCCGGGTTCCGACAGGCGGGGTCGGATTTTTCCGATGGGCCCGCCCCGCGCCGCATGGCGGCCGCAAATCCGCCGCCTCGCCGGGGCGAATGGTCGCGGCCGGAGCGCAACCTCGGCCGCGCTGGCCGCTTAGATGTCAAACAAGGAACTGCTTTTCATGCCTGACCACCCCGTCTTCGAGACCGCCCCCGCATGATCCGGCCTTATCTGCGTCTTCCAGCCATCCTCGGCGCCATCCTCGCCCTGGCCGGCACTCCGGCCGGCGCCCAGACCACCCCGGGCCCCCACCTGGGCGAGCCCGTGCCCGAGACGCAGATCCCCGACCCGCGCGGCACCTTCTCCTTCCTGCTGGACAACGACCTCTTCGCAGGCACGGACAAGAACTACACGAGCGGCTTCCAGTTCGACTGGCGCTCACCCTCCTACAACCCGCCGCCCTGGCTCTCGGCCATCACGGGCCGGATGAGCCTGGTCTTCCCCGAGGGTGGGACGCAGCGCTGGGGCGTCTCCTTCGGCCAGAACATCTTCACGCCCGAGGACACCTCCCGCCGCAACCCGGACCCGTTGGACCGGCCCTATGCCGGCTGGCTCTTCGGCTCGGTCTCGCTCGCCTCCTACACGCCCACCTCCTACGGCAGCGTCGAGCTGCAGATGGGCATCGTCGGCCCCGGGGCGCTGGGCGAGCAGTTCCAGAACGGCGTGCACCGGCTGCGCAACTTCGACCGCGCCGAGGGCTGGGACCACCAGCTCAAGGACGAGTTCGGCATCAACCTGATCGTCGGCCGGCAATGGCGCTGGAACTACGAGACGGGGATCGAGGGGCTGGAATACGGCTTCGTGCCGAGCGTCACCGCGGCTCTGGGCAATGTCTACACCTATGCCAGCGGCGGCATGATGGTGCGCATCGGCAGCAACCTGAACGCGGATTTCGGGCCGCCGCGCACGCGCCCGGCGCAGTCGGGCTCGGCCTTCTTCCAGCCGGACGACAATTTCGGCTGGTACGCCTTCGCCGGCATCGAGGGGCGCGCTGTGGCGCGCAACATCTTCCTCGACGGCAACACCTGGCGCGACGGGCCGCGCGTGGATCGCGAGCCGCTGGTGGGCGATCTCAGCGTGGGCTTCGCGGTGATGTTCCGCCGGGCAAGGCTGACGGCGACTTATACGGCAAGGACCCAGGAGTTCACGACCCAGGGCGGCGGGTCGCAATACGGGTCGATCGCGGTGGCCTTCCGCTTCTGAAGGTCGCGCCGTTCCCGACAACCCGTATGATCGCAACCTCCGCGGCCAATCAAAATTAAGATCTCGCCTTTCTTCGACCAAACTGCAGAGCGAATTCCTTATACAAAGAGTCGTGAATTTGAAAATTATGATCAAAAATGGGATCCGGAAAATTCCGAAATGCCCATCTGTTAGTCCAGCGTCCGCTTCTTTTATCTTTAAAATTTTGCCCGATTGCACCTGACCTGTATAGTCGCGCAACAAGATCTGATATATTATTATCGCAAATATGCTGAATTAATGGATCATTAGTTCTCAGATTGATGCTTCTCAATCTGTCTCGGAAACTTTGCCAGCTAAAATCGTGTGTCCATCCGGTTAATGCTTGCTTAATAACGTTTATCGACCTTGGATTATACGCAACGGCCAAATCATCTCGAACCTCCTGCCAAACATCTCGAGAAAATTCGGAGTTACTCGCCTGAAATAAATTTTCTGAGAAAATATCCCTACTGGCCCCCTTTTGGGCTGCGCGAGAAAGTAGAGCTATAACATTCCTTGGCCTAAACATCGATATATCCAATAAATAATCTGAAAATTCTTTGCCGAAAATTGTTTCTGGAAAATATTCACTTATTATGTCACTGCTTTTGTTTCCTCGCTCAAATATTTCAGAAAGTTCGATACGCCTCTCAACCATCATCAACAAAGGATGGACGTCTTCGAAAACACCGACTCCCCAGAGTATTTGATTCCCAGAAGATGAAATTATTTTATTTAATTCTCCAACCTCTTTCTGCAAATCTGCCAATACTTCAGTCCGGAGTGAAGCATATAAAGTTATTGGGATTTTCCTTTCCCAAAAAAGATGGTTATATTTGTAAACAACGCTTATTAAGTCGCGGATTAAAGCTGCATCCCGTGTTCGTTGGTCCTCCTTTTCATTTACTAGCTCCAGTTCATCAAAAAATACACAGAATTTATAATTTTTTTTGAATACGACACTCGATAGCCAATCCTCAGTTTTATCTAGAATTTTATTAAGATCATCTTTGGTACTATCTTTGCCCTTTTCAAACTCAAATTGCATATCTGCCTGAAATTCAGCGGGTCCAGCAGGAATCTTTGCCTTGATTGACGCTACAATTTTCTTAATGGACCAATCCCTAAAGGAAAAGCGGGGCGCCGCGTGCCTTACGTCGTACAAATCCTTTAGTGATTCAACGACACTCCAACCTGACGCCACATCATTATTTGAAATGATCGAAAGAAAGCTTTTCATTATTATGAAACGCCATATATCTGAGAAATTATAAGCTATTTCTATTTTATCTTGATCCAAAATTGTTATAATATTTTGCTTTTGCAGTAATTTTAAGCGTGCATCTTCGTCAAAATTAGTCTTAAATAAAATAAATGCACTCTTATTTTTTTTCGGAATCCAATAACGATCTCAAATATCGCAGAAATGCTGTTTTACCTGAGCCTTTTTCCCCATAAATAATAAATCGAGACCCATTAATAAAATCTTCGAGCGCCACTGAATTTGGAACAATAAAGGAATTTAAGAATATATCCCTATCCGCTCTTTCGTCTTTCAAGATTTCATCTTTGGCATCTAACTCCCCGATCTGAATTTTTCCTATAGGAATACGCATTTCTGTTCACCCACTTCATTTGATTTGATATTGTCTTACATCAAATTTGTCATGCAACGGGACAGGCACTAGAGCGCGAAAACCGGAGGCGCCGGAGGCCTGAATTCCACGACAACTCAAAAGGCTAAGCGCGGTACGTGAACGAAGGCGAACGCGTCAAGCTCTAAGCTATATATCCGGCACCAGCACGCAGCGCGCCTGCCGCCCCGGCTCGGGCGATCGCAGCGCCGGCACGCGGGCCAGGCACTCGTCCTGCACGTACTGGCAGCGCGGCGAGAATGCGCAGGTGGTCGGCGCGACATCCAGCGTCGGCGGTGCCCCGGGGATCGTGGTCAGCCGCTGGCCGCGCATGCCGGCATGCACCGTCGCGCCCAGCAGCCCCTGCGCATAGGGGTGCAGCGGCCCGGCCATGAGGCCCGCGACGGGCCCCTCCTCCACCACGCGGCCGGCATACATCACGGCCACGCGGTCGGCGATCTCGCCCGCCACGCCGAGGTCGTGCGTGACGAAGATCACGCCCATGTCGAGCCGCTCCTGCAGCTCGCGCAGCAGCAGCAGCACCTGGATCTGCACGGTGGCGTCGAGCGCCGTCGTCGGCTCGTCGGCCAGCAGCAGCTTGGGGCGGCAGGCCAGCGCCACCGCGATCATCGCGCGCTGCCGCAGCCCGCCCGAGAGCTCATGCGGATAGGCATCGAGGCGCCGCTTCGCCGAGGGAATCTGCACCAGCTCCAGCAGCTCCAGCGCGCGGGCCGTGGCGGCGGCGCGCGAGACGCCCTCGTGCCGCTGCACCGTCTCGGCGATCTGCCGGCCGACGGTGAAGACAGGGTCCAGCGCCGTCATCGGCTCCTGGAAGATCATGGCGACGTCGGTGCCGCGGAAGTTGGCGAGCTGCCGCTCGCTCATCTTCGTGACGTCCTTGCCGGCGACCTCGATGGTGCCGGAGATGCGTGCGAATTTCGGCAGCAGCTTCATCAGCGCGCGCAGCGTCACCGACTTGCCCGAGCCGCTCTCGCCCAGAATGCACAGCACCTCGCCGGGCATGACGTCGAGGTCCACGCCGTTCACCGCATGCACCGTGCGGTCGCGCGTGACGAAGGTGACGTTCAGGTCGCGCAGCTTCACCAGCGGCGTGACGACAGGCTTCAGCACCGCGCTCACGCGACCATCTCCGCCTGCGGCGGAGGCACCTCGTAAAGCCGTCCGGCCTTGCTGTGCCCGCTGTCGGCCGAGGCCATGTGGCAGGAGACGATGTGCCCCTCGCCGAGATCGGCCATGACCGGTTTCCGTTCCGCGCAGACCGCCTCGGCATAGGGGCAGCGCGTGCGGAAGCGGCAGCCGGAAGGCGGGTTCACCGGGTTCGGCGGATCGCCCGTCAGCGGCGGCTTGGTGCGGCGGAAGGCCGGGTCCATCGAGGGCCGGCTGTCCAGCAGCGCGCGCGTGTAGGGATGGCCCGCGCGCTCGTAGATGGCCTCCACCGGCCCCATCTCGACGACCTCGCCGAGATACATCACCAGCACGCGGTCGCTGATGTACTGCACCACGTTCAGGTCGTGGCTGATGAAGACGTAGGTCAGCCCGAACTCGGCCTTGAGGTCCACCAGCAGGTTCAGCACCTGCGCCTCGACCGACTTGTCCAGCGCCGAGACCGGCTCGTCGAGAATGACCAGCTTCGGCCGCAGCGCCAGGGCGCGGGCGATGTTGATGCGCTGCCGCTGCCCGCCCGAGAGCTCGTGCGGGTAGCGCCGCGCGAAATTCGCCGGCGCGAGGCCGACGGCGGCCAGCAGCTCGCGCGCCCGCGTCACCGCCTCGTCGCCGGAGAGGCCGTGGATGCGGGGCGCGAAGGCGATGGTCTCCTCGATCGTCAGCCGCGGGTTCAGCGAGGCGTAGCTGTCCTGGAAGACCATCTGCACCTGGCGCCGGTAGTCCCGCAGCGTGAGACCGCCGGTCTGCACGTTCTCGCCGACCTGCTCGCCGTCGAAGATCATGGTGCCGGCATCGGGGTCCATGAGGCGCATGAGCAGCCGCGCCGTAGTGGACTTGCCGCAGCCGCTCTCGCCCACGATGCCCAGCGTCTCGCCCTTGAGGACGTCGAACTCCACGCCGTCCACGGCGCGGACCACCGCCTGCGTCCGTCCAAGCAGCCCGCCCTTCAGGGGGAAATGCTTCTGCAGACCCTTCACGGCGAGCAGGGGCTGCGCGGGGCCGCCGCGGTCTTCGATCGCTTCCATGTCCGTAGGATAGCCCGTCATGCCGCGAGGCCGCAGAGATTTGCGGTGCCCCGCTTCCGGGCGCGGCGCCGCTTTGCCCCAATCCTGGGCAAGGTGCGGCGACTCACGCCCTTGCCGGCGTCAGCCCCGTGTTCCGCTCGCGCAGCCGGCTCTCGGCCAGTTCGCCCGCCGCCTCCAGGATGGGATAGGCGACCGAGGTCAGATGCCCGTGGATGCGCTTGAGGTCGCGGATCATGTCGAGATGAATCGCCGAGGTCTCCAGCGATTCGGCGACGCCCTCGCGCAGGCGGGAAAAATGCAGTTGCGCCGCGTCGCGCTCGGCCGCGCGCAGGCCCGACTTGTCGGCGAAGAGGCGGCGCGCGAGGCCCATGTCGCGCGTGGTGAAGACGTTCAGCGAGAGGCGCATCGTCTCCATGATCCGCGCGTGGAAGGCGCGCAGCTCCGCCAGCCCCTCGGGCGAGAAGGACAGCCCGAGCTTCCCGCGCTTCTCCGCCAGCTCCATCAGGCTCTTGTCGAGGATGTCGCCGACATGCTCGAGGTTCATGATGAAGCCCAGGATCTCGACCGCGCGGGCGCTCTCCTCCTCGTCCATCTCGGCGCGCGAGGCCTGCACGATGTAGAGCTTGATCGCCTCGTGCAGCCGGTCCACCGCATCGTCCGCCTGCTCGACGGCCTTGATTCGCAGCGGGTCGCCGGTCTCGATGGCGTTCCAGGATTCGCCGAGCATGGCGCTCACCCGCTCGCCCAGCACGATCGCCTCGCGCGTCGCGCAGCCCAGCGCCTCGGCCGGGCTGTCGAGCACGGAAGGGTCGAGGTGGCGCGGCGCGCCGGCATCGGCGCTGAGCGCCGCATCGGGAATCCAGCGCTCCAACAGGCGGCCGATCACGTCGATCAGCGGCATGCCGACGATCGAACCGCAGAGGTTGAAGCCGGTATGCGCCATGGCGACGAGCGTCGCGGGGTTGGGGAAGACGGCATGCAGCGCCTCGCCCAGCGGGAAGGCGAAGGGGATCAGGAGCACCGCCGCGCCGCCGCGGATGAGGAGGTGGCCCCAGGCCACCCGCCTGGCCGCCGCGCCGGAATGGGCGAGCGAGAGCACCGGCGCCGCGGCCCCGCCCGCATTGGCGCCGAGCACCAGCGCCACCGCCAGCTCCGGCCCCACCAAGCCTGAGCCCGCGAGCGTCAGCGTCAACAGCACGAAGGCCAGGCTCGAATGCAGCATCCAGGTCACGACGGCGCCGAGCAGGAAGGCCAGCAGCTTCTCGGAGGCCAGCGTGTGCAGGATCATCGCCATGACCGGCGAATCCCGCAGCAGGGCGATGGCATGGTCCATTTGCGTCAGGGCCAGCAGGATCAGGCCGAGGCCGATCGCGAGCCGCGCCGTGCCCTTGCGCCGGTCCGTCTGGGCCGTGAGGAAGAGCGGCACGCCCGCCGCCAGCAGCACCGACCAGAGCCACTTCACGTCGAGCGCCAGCAGCTGGGCCGCGAAGCTGGTGCCGAGGTCGGCGCCCAGCATCACCGCGAGCGCCGCCGACGTGGAGACCAGCCCCTGCCCCGCGAAGGCGCCGATGATGACCGCCACCGCCGTCGAGGATTGCAGCGCGAAGGCGCCGGCGATCCCTCCCAGGAAGGCGTTCAGGCGCCGTCGCGCGGCCGAGCCAAGCGCACGGCGCAGCAACGTGCCATGGGCGCGCAGCATGCCGGTGCGCACCATCCGCACGCCCCAGAGGAGAAGAGCGACGCTGCCGAGAAGCAGCAGGAGGATCTCGGAGCCCATGGAGGCGGCCCTCGCTGAAACAAATATGTCATAATGTGGATCCGGCCGTCCCCCCTGCCAAGGCTTTCAGGCCCTGGACTGAACCCGGATGGGGAAGAGGAAGATTCTAGGGCGCGAAGCCCAGCCAGATGGCGATGCCGTGGAGCACGCCGAGCGGGAAGATCAGGCCCCCCAGGATCAGCAGCACCCAGCGTCCCGCGGCCGCCGTGGCGTGGATGTGCTGGAACCAGGCCGCCATGGGCAGCATGACGAAGATGGTCAGGAGCCAGAGGCTCCAGAGTCGGTCCCACCGCCTCGCCCAGATCATGCGTGCGTCCAGCACTTCCTCAGCCCCGAGTCCACTCGTTCAGCTTAGGTTAAGGATCGTATTCCGGCTTTCCACTCCGGGAAACCACGTAGGGTCTTCCTCGCACCCGCTTGCCGGGGCAGCGACGCAGCGCCTAGAAGGGGTCAGCGCGGGCGTTCGGAAAGGCGGCATTCCTTGCGAGCCATATTCGTCATGGTGAAATGCGAGATGGGTCAGGCCTATCGCGTCGCGCGCGAGATGGCGGACACGATCCCGGAGCTCTCCGAGATGCACTCCACCTCCGGCCAGTACGACCTGCTCGGGAAATTCTACCTCGAGCCGGACCAGGACATCGGCCTCTTCGTGGTGGAGAAGGTGCAGAGCGTCCCCGGCGTGAAGGACACCTACACGCTGCAGACCTTCAACGCCTTCTCCGGCGGGCGGAGCTAACCGGCCGCAATTCGGCCATCGCGCCGCCGCGGGCGCCGCAATCCCGCCAGCACGCGCCTTCAAGGCACCCTCTTCGCGCCATCGGCCGGGGTCAGATTGTGTCCTCAGAGGATGCAAGAAACCCCCTCCCAGGCCCGGCGCCGGAAACGCCGGACCGAAAGCTCCCGAAGGAGCCAGTCCGATGCGCAAGCTTCTCCCTGTCCTCGCCCTCTCCGGCCTGCTGGGCTTCACGGCCTGCACCGACCCCTACGGCAACGTCGATCCGGTCGCGACCGGGCTGCTCGGCGCCGGCGTGATCGCCGCGACGGGCCTCGCGATCGCCGCCTCGAACAGCGGCCCGCGCTACCACGGCCGGGGCTACGGCTATGGCGGCCCGCGCTACGCCTACTCCCGCCCGTCCTACGGCTACGGCCGGCGCTGGTAGGTCTTCCGATCGAAGGGCGAACAGGCCCGGGCGCGCGAGCGTCCGGGCCTTTTGCCGTGCGCGCCGGCTTTCATGCTGCGGTTGCGTGCCTCGCTTCCGCCGCAGCATCGCCGCGCCCGGCACAATTCCGCCGGCACGCGCCTTGAAGAGACCCAAGGGTTGCCACGAGCGGCGAGCAGATTGCTGCTCAGAGGATCAAGAAACCCCCTCCCGGTGCGGAAGCTGAAAGCCCCGCATCGCTGCTCCCGAAGGAGCCAGGATCATGCGCAAGCTTCTCTCCGTTCTCGCGCTCACCGGCCTGATCGGCGCCGGCCTCGCGGGCCTCGCCGCCCCGGCCGACGCCCATGGCTACGGTTACGGCTATGGCTACGCGCCACGGCCGGCCTATGGCTGGGGCCGCCCCGCCTACAGCTACGTGCCCCCGCCCCCGCCGCGGTTCTACGGCTACGGCTATGGCCGTCCGGCCTATGGCTGGGGCCGCCCGGGCTACGGCGGTGGCTGGGGTGGTGGCGGGCACCACCACCACCACCGCGGCTGGTGATCAGACCTGCTGGTAGGGGACCTGATCCCAGGTCTTGAAGCCGGGACGGGAGGACATGGGCGGCGCCTTCTCCAGCGCCACCAGGTCCGGCAGCGGGCGGCCGAACTCCGCGTCGCCCGCGAAGGCGGCCTCGATCGCCGCGGCCACCTGCAGCACCAGCACGTCGCCGCCGCGCGGGCCCACGATCTGCAGGCCGAAAGGAAAGCCCTTCTCGTCCCTGCCGACCGGGAAGCTCATCGCGGGATGGCCCGTGAGCGTCACGTAATAGGCCAGGCTCAGCCAGTGGAAGTAGGTGCGGACCGGCTTGTTGTCGATGACCGCCGGATAGAGCTCCAGCCAGGGCCGCGGGCTCGTGCAGATGGCCGGGCTGACCAGGATCGAGTGCTCGGCGAAGAAGGACTGGAAGCCGCGGTAGATCTGCGTCTGGCGGACCAGCGCATTGGCCTGGTCCTGCAGCGAGTAGCCCAGCGCCTCCTGCACATTGGCGTGCATGTTCGGGCCGCAGTCATCCGGCCGGGTGCGCACGCGCTCGGCGTTGCCGCTGAGGATGCCGGTGGAGCGCAGCACCTCGAAGGCCTCGTCGCCGCCGGACACGTCGGGATGGGCTTCCACCGCGCTGGCGAACATCGGCGCGAGGGCCGCCACCACCTTCTGGAACGCCCGGCGCACGATGGATTCGGTCGGCGCCTGCCCGAAATCCTCGGTGTAGGCGAGCTTCAGCGAGGCGAGATCCGCCGGCGCGACGGGATGATAGTAGTCCGGCACCTCGCGCATCTTCCGGCCCTGCCAGGTATAGGCGAGCGGATCCACCGCATCGTCGCTGGCCATGGCCGACATCATCAGCGCAAGGTCGGGCACGTTGCGCGCCATCGGCCCGAGCATGGGCAGCGGCGACCAGCCATGCGGCCGCCGCGAGCTCGGCACTAGGCCGGACGACGGCCGGAAGCCGATCACGCCGTTGAAGGCCGCGGGGTTGCGCAGCGAGCCGCCGGTGTCGCTGCCCGAGGCCAGCGGGACCATGTTCGTCGCCAGCGCCACGGCCGAGCCGCCCGAGGAGCCGGCCGCGTTGAACTCGGGGTTGAAGGCGTTGCCGGTCGCGCCCCAGACGAGGTTGCGGCTGTTCGCGCCCAGGCCGAATTCCGGCACGTTGGTCTTGCCCACCACGACGCCGCCCTGCGCGCGCAGGTTGGCCACCATGTGCTCGTCCTTGTCGGGGACGTGGTTGGCGAAGATCGGGCTGCCCCAGGTGGTGCGCAGGCCCTTGGTCTCCTCGAGGTCCTTGATGCCCAGCGGCAGCCCGTGCAGCAGCGGCAGCGGGCCGCCCTTCATGGTCTTCTCGTCGGCGGCCTTGGCCGTGGCGCGGGCGGCGCCCTCGTCCATCGCGGTCATGGCATTGACGGCGTGGTTCACCTTGCCGATGCGGCCGAGGCAGGATTCCAGCAGCTCGGTGGAGGACAGCTTCTTCGCGCCGATGAGGCGGCGGGCCTCCAGCGCGGTCAGGTCACAGGGCTCGGTCATGTCTCGGAATCTCCAGCGTTCCGAGGATCATCGCCGCTTCCGGAGCCCGCGCAAGACGCGCACCAGGGAGGGGGACTCAGTCTCCCTTCACATCCATGACCAGGAATTCGGCCGCGACGAAGGCGTAGAGCTCGTCCAGCGTCACGCGGCCGTCCCGGTTGGCGTCGAAGCTGCGGAACCGTCCCGGCGGAAGGCCGCCGACAAGGAGGATGCCGGAGGCCTGTTCGAGCAGGCCGAGCGCCTCGGCGACGTCGGCCGCGAGAAGCGATCCGAACTCCTCCGGCGTCAGGTTGCCGCTGCCGTCCTCGTCGACGGCATGGAAGTCGGCGAGCGCGAAGAGCCACGCCTCTTCCCAACTCACGCCGCCATCCTGGTCGAGATCCCGCAGGCCCAGGAGCAGCTCCGAGGATGGAAAGCCACCGGCCCAGGCCGGCTGCGCCTGGGCGCCGCGACCGAGAAGCAACGCCCCCAGGGCCATCGCCCGCATCAGCTTCATGCTCGCCTCCATCGGGAAGGGCGGAGTGCCGCTTCGATGCGAGCAGACTGACGGGTGCCGGTTACCGGAAGATCACCGGGCCGGTATCGCCCGTGAGGAACTGTGACGGCGCGGACAGCAGGACGCCCCGCACGTCACCATGCGGGGCGTTCCAGGAATACGCCCGGTTGGGCTCAGTAGCCCAGCGCGCAGCCGTCCTTGCGGGGATCGCTGCCGCCCATGAGCACGCCGCGCGCGTGGTCGATGTAGATCGCCTGCCCGCCGCCATGCGGCTTGGCAATGGTCGTGCAGGTGTGGCCAAGCGCCTCGAGCCCCACCACCACCGAATTCGGCACGCCCGTCTCCACCTGCACCTTCCCGTCCTCGGGGAAGACGCGCGGCTGGTCGAGCGCCTGCTGCGGATCCATGCCGTAGTCGAACATGTTGGTCAGCAGCGTGGACTGGCCCATCGGCTGATAGTGGCCGCCCATCACGCCGAAGGGCATGACCGCCTTGCCGTCCTTCATCGCCATGCCCGGGATGATGGTGTGCATGGGCCGCTTGCCCGGCGCGATGCAGTTGGGGTGGCCCTCCTGCAGGCGGAAGCCGAAGCCGCGGTTGTGCAGCATCACGCCCGAGCCCTCGGCCAGGATGCCCGAGCCGTAGCTCTTGAACAGCGAGTTGATGAAGGAGCAGGCGTTGCCGTCCTCGTCCACCACGCAGAGGTAGATGGTGTCCTTGTGCTTGGGGATCAGCGTGTCCGGCGGCGGCGGCACGACCATGGCGTGGTCGTCCTTGATGAGCTTCGCCATGCCGTGCAGGTACGCGTCCGACAGCAGCGTCTCCGTCGGCACGTCCTCGAAGGCGGGGTCGGCGATGAAGGCGTCGCGGTCGCGATAGGCCAGCCGCGCGGCCTCGATGTGGCGGTGGAAGCGCTCGGCCGAGATCGCCTCGCCCGGGGGCGTGAAGGTCTCGAGCATGCCGAGGATCATGAGGGTGATGATGCCCGAGCCGTTCGGCGGGCACTCGTAGATCTCCATATCCTTCCAGGCGCGCTTGATCGGCTCGACGAACTCGGCGCTCCGCAGCGCCTTGGCGAAATCCTCCTCGGTGTGCACGCCGCCGAGCGCGCGGAGGTGCTTCACCATGTCGGCCGCGACCTCGCCCTCGTAGAAGCCGCGCGCGCCCTGCGCCGCGATCTTGCGGAGCGTCGCCGCCAGCGCCGGGAAGCGCATGATGTCGCCGACCTGCGGCGCCTGGCCGCCCTTCAGGTAGTGGCGCGCGGCCGCCTCGTTGGCCGCAAGCTTGCCGCGCGCGTCGGCCCAGTCGAGCGCCACGCGCGGCGACACCGGGAAGCCTTCCTCGGCGAGCTTGATGGCGGGCTGCAGCAGCGCGTCGAGCCCCTTGCGGCCATGCGCGGCGTTCAGCGCCTCCCAGGCCGAGATCGCGCCGGGGATGGTCACCACATGCGGGCTGGTGTCCACGAGCTGGTTCACGCCCAGGCTGCGCAGTTTCTCGGGCGTGGAGGCCGCGGCGGCCCGGCCGGAGCCGTTCATCGCATACACTTTTCCCGTTCCCGCCGGGACGTACAGACAAAAGCAGTCGCCGCCGATGCCCGTGCTCTGCGGCTCGATCACGCTCAGCACCGCGACGGCGGCGATGGCCGCGTCCATCGCGTTGCCGCCGGAGCGCATCACGTCGAGCGCCGTCAGCGTCGCGGCCGGCATGGAGGTCGCGGCCATGCCGCGCATCGAGACCGAGGCGCTGCGGCCGGGCGAGTGGAAATCGCGGTAGCGATGGGTGTGGAGGAAGGCTGGGCGGCTCGCCAGGGGCGATACGACATTCATGCTACGGACTCCCGCTATAGCGCTGGCGAGCCGAGAGAATAGCCGAGAAAGCCGGCCCGTCCATCTACGGGGGATTCCCGGGGGTTGGCGCGGCCCGCCGGCTTCCGCTAAGCCCCTGGCATGTCCGGCACCATCACCTACGAGGATTTCGAGCGGGCGGAGATCCGAGTCGGCACCATCGTCGACGCGAAGCCCTTCCCCGAGGCCCGCAAGCCCGCCATCCAGCTCTGGGTGGATTTCGGCGCGCCGCTGGGCGTGCGGAAGAGCTCGGCCCAGCTCACCGTGCACTACGCGCCGGACAAGCTGATCGGTCGCCAGGTGATGGCCGTGACGAATTTTCCCCCGCGCCAGATCGGCCCCTTCCTGAGCGAGGTCCTGGTGCTCGGCGTGCCGGACGAGAACGGCGCGGTGGTCCTGCTCCGGCCCGACTTCTCCGTCCCCGAAGGCGGCCGGATGTTCTGATGGCGACCGTTCAGAAGACCGGGCCGCAGACTGGGCCGCACTACTTCACCGTCACCTGGGACCAGCTGCACCGCGACAGCAAGGCGCTCGCTTGGCGGCTGCTGGAGCGCGGGCCCTGGCAGGGGGTGGTCGCGATCACCCGCGGCGGGCTGATCCCGGCGGCGATCATCGCGCGCGAGTTGGAATGCCGCGTCATCGAGACGGTCAGCGTCGTCACCTATGACGAGGAGAACCGGGGCGAGCCGGTGATGGTGAAGCCGCCCTCCGCGGCCGGCGACGGCACCGGCTGGCTGCTGGTGGACGACCTCGTCGACACCGGGACCACCGCGCGGCTGGTGCGCCAGGTGCTGCCCGGCGCGCATTTCGCGACCATCTACGCCAAGCCCGCCGGCAAGCCGCTGGTCGACGCCTTCGTGACCGAGGTGAGCCAGGACACCTGGATCCTCTTCCCCTGGGACACCGAGGTGCAGTTCATCGCCCCCATCGCGAAGTCGGCGCCGCGCTGAGCGCGACGAACGCGACAAAACCTCCGGTTGTGGTCGGGCGGCACCGCCTTTATCGCGCGGCCTTCTCTTTCCTGCCGGAGACCTCGCCGTGAGCGCCACCACCTCCCTCCCTGCCGCGACCCCGGGGCTGATCGCCTCGCTGCTCGAATCCGCCGCCTTCCGCGTGGTCGCGCGCGTGCTGCTGACGCTGCCCTTCTGGATGAGCGGAATCGCCAAGCTCGCCGATTTCGGCTTCGCGACCGAGGAGATGGCGATGTTCGGCCTGAACCCGCCGGCGGGTTTCGCGGTCGCGACGATCGTCACCCAGATCACCGGCTCGGCGCTGGTGATCTCCGGCCGGCACGCCTGGCTCGGCGCCGGGGCGCTCGGGATCTTCACCGCGCTGACCATCCCCATCGCGCACAACTTCTGGGCGCTCGAGGGCGAGCGGGCGATGATGGAGATGTTCTTCGCGGTCGAGCACATCTCCGTCATCGGCGGGCTGATGCTGGCGGCGATCCTCTGCCACCGGCGGGGGTGACCCGCCAGCCGCGCGTATCCAGCATGGCCGCGTCAGGCGGCGGGCTCCACGCCCCGGCGGGCGAAGGCGGCCTTCACCTCGGCCTCGTTGGCGAAGTTGCCTGCATCCGCTTCGGCAATGGCCGCACGGATATGGTGACCCCACTAGGTCCGGGTGGCGGGTCGGCTTCCGGTCACGTCCTTCACGGCGCCGCGCCGGCCACCGCCGGCTCCTCGCGGCTCGCCAGAATCTTGTCCACCCGGCGCCCGTCCATGTCGACGATCTCGAAGCGCCAGCCGGAATGCACGATCCGGTCGCCCTCGCGCGGCACCCGCTCCAGCAGCGCCAGCATCAGCCCCGCCACCGTGTGGTAGGCGCTGGATTGCGGCGGCGCCTCGAAGCCCGCGAGCCGGTCGCGCAGCTCGTCCAGCGCCATCATGCCGTCCAGCAGCATGGAGCCGTCGAAGCGCTCGACCGCCGAGGGCTTCTCCGACTGCGGCGCGGGGCCGAGCTCGCCCACGATCGCCTCCAGCAGGTCGGAGGCCGTCACCACGCCCTCGAAGCTGCCGTATTCGTCCAGCACCAGCGCGAGCCCCAGCGGATCCGCCCGCAGCCGCTCCAGCGCGGCCAGCGCCGAAAGCCCGTCCGGCATGGCGACGGGCTGGCGCAGCACGCGCGAGAGATCGAGCGGCGCGCCCTCCAGCATCTGGTCCAGCAGGTCCTTGGCGGCGACCACGCCGAGCACATTGTCCACCCGCCCGTCCGAGACGACGAAGCGCGTGACCGATTCGGCGCGGAGCGCGGCGGCGATGTCCTGCGGCTCGGCGTTGCGGTCGAGCCAGGCGACCTCGGGCCGCGGCGTCATGAGCGCGCGGACCGGCCGGTCGGCGAGGCGCAGCACCCGCTCGATCATCTGCCGCTCGCTGTGGTCCAGGGCGCCGGCATGCACGCCCTCGGCGACGACGGCCTTCACCTCCTCCTCCGTCACGCTCTGGTCGGTCGGCACATGGGCGCCGAAGAGGGACAGGATCAGCGCGGAGGATTTCGACATGAACCAGATGAAGGGCGAGGTGAACCGCGCCAGCGCCGTCAGCGGCCGCGCCAGCATGGAGGCGACCTTCTCCGGATTGCGCAGCGCCAGCTGCTTGGGCACCAGCTCGCCCAGGATCAGGTTCACATAGGTGATGGCGAGCACGACCAGCGCGAAGGCGATCTCGTGGCCGAATCGGGCCAGGACGGTGAACTGGGACAGGAAATCCCCGAAGGGTCCCGCGATCGCCGCGCCGCCGAAAACGCCGGCGAGGATGCCGACCAGCGTGATGCCGACCTGGACGGTGGGCAGGAAGCGCTGAGGGTTCTCCTGCAGCTCCAGGGCGGCCGAGGCCCCCAGGTTCCCGGCCCGCTCCATGGCGAGCAGCCGCCCCTTCCGGGACGAGACCACCGCCAGCTCGCTCATGGCGAAGACGCCGTTCAGCAGCGTGAGAAGAAGGACGAAGATAATTTCCAGGCTGACACCCATCCTTGCTGCATAGCGCAAAGGCGGCCCTGAAAGAATTGCCTGTAGGGCCATGGCAGCCGGTCGGTTGCAGCGCGTCGGGTGCCCACGCAAGCGTCGGTTGAAGTTTATCAATTAATGAATCTTGTCTTAAAAAATGAGACGTGTTAGCCCTTTGGCAAGAGATGAACGCCCTCGTCTGAACGCCGGAGTCTGACCCATGGCCCAGATCCTCGCCTTCCCTCAGAAGCCGGAAGACCGGCTGCGCGCCGCGCTGCGCAGCCTGGAGGCCGCGCTGGCCGAGCAGAAGGATGCCTTCGGCGCGCTGCGCACCAACCTCGTCGCCCTCGGTGGCGCCGTCTCCGGCCTCGAGACCAGCATGCAGGGCTATCGCGGCGCCCTGGCCGGCACGGCGCGCGAGGTCGATATGGCTCATGCCTCGGCCCGCCGGCTGGAGGCGACCGCCGACGGCTGGCTGAAGGGCGCGCGCTGACACCATCCGTGCTTTGATGGAGCCATGTGCGGCCGCTACATCCTCCAGCGCGACCCGGCCGGGCTCGCGAGCTATTTCGAGACCGGCGCGCCCACGCCCAATTTCGCCGCTTCCTGGAACGTCGCGCCGACGCAGGAGGGGCTGGTGGTCCGGCGCCATCCGCAGACCGGCGCGCGGCACCTGGACATCCTGCGCTGGGGACTCGTGCCGCATTGGGCGAAGGACGCCACCGGCGCGGCGCGGCTGATCAACGCGCGCTCCGAGACCATCCTGGAGAAGCCCAGCTTCCGCGACGCCTTCGTGAAACGCCGCTGCCTCGTGCCCATGGACGGCTTCTATGAGTGGCATGCCGAGGGCAAGGCGAAGCAGCCCTTCGCGGTCGCGCTGCGCGACGGCGCGCCGATGGCGGTGGCCGGGATCTGGGAAGGCTGGAAGCAGCCCGACGGGAGCTGGCTGCGGACCTATTCGGTGATCACCACCGCCTCGGCCGGGCGCCAGGCGCTGATGCATCCGCGCATGCCGGTGATCCTGCGGCGCGAGGCCTGGGCGCGCTGGCTCGGCGACGCTCCTGCGGGAGAGGAGGAGCTGCTGGACCTGATGCGGCCGGCGGAGGATTCGCTCCTCGCCTTCTGGCCGGTCGAGGCCCGCGTGGGCCGTGTGTCGGAGAACGATGCGGGGCTGCTGGCGCCCGCGATGCCGGAACTGTCCGAGGCGCTGAAGGGCCTCAGGGATCCGCTGCCGGACTGGGCAGCGACGCCGTAGGCATCAGTCGTCGCGGTGGACCTTCTCCATCTTCTCGTGGCGCTCCTGCGCCTCGATGGAGAGGGTGGCGATCGGGCGGGCCTCCAGCCGGCGCAGGCCGATCGGCTCGAAGGTCTCCTCGCAGAAGCCGTAGGTGCCGTTGGCGATCCGGTCCAGCGCCTGGTCGATCTTGCTGATGAGCTTGCGGGCCCGGTCCCGGGTACGTAGCTCCAGGGCGCGGTCGGTCTCGACGCTGGCCCGGTCGGTGAGGTCCGGCTCGGAGATGCCGCCGGCGGAGAGGGAGTTGAGGGTGACGCCGGCCTCGCGGAGCAATTCACCGCGCCATCTCAAAAGCTTCTGACGGAAGTATTCCTGCTGTAAGGCATTCATGAACTCTTCGTCTTCCGAAGGACGGTAATCGGGCGGAAGAGTGACGACCATGAGCCTTTACCCTCCCCACGTGG
The DNA here is from genome assembly GCF_058806835.1 of Roseococcus sp. GW821-FHT12F05. Taxonomy (NCBI): domain Bacteria; kingdom Pseudomonadati; phylum Pseudomonadota; class Alphaproteobacteria; order Acetobacterales; family Roseomonadaceae; genus Roseococcus; species Roseococcus sp. GW821-FHT12F05. Next base: position 116,421 of record NZ_JBXAQB010000004.1, on the reverse strand, counting down.
TGCGCTCGGCCCGGCGCCGACCGCGATCCCGGGGCGGCCGGACCATATTCAAGTGTCTTCCGGCCGCCAAGAGGCCTTTTCACCCCAAGTGCATGGTCCGGAAGCGATTTCATGCATTTGTCCACAAGCATTCGGGCGCGTTTGCCGCAAGAGCAGGCAGTCTCGGTTCGGGGCGTCCTTTCTGCCTCAACGCGGCGCCGCGGGAAGCCGAGCGAGCTCGATCCGGGCGCGCAGCGAGATGGCGCGCAGGATGTCCCGCAGCGCCGGATCGGCACCGGCCTCCCCCTCCGCGAGCTGGGCCAGCCGCGACAACCGGCCGGCATCGATCCGGCCCGACAGCAGGGCGAGCTGCAGCCCCGCCAGCTCCTCCAGCACGGCCTGGCCGCGGCGCTGCGCAGCGGCGTCGCGCTCGGCGTCGGAGAATCCCTGCTGCAGCCCGATCAGGCCAAGGCTGCCGGTGACGGAACCGGCGGCGGCCGATTCCGACGCGCGCTCCGCCTCCGGCAGCGCGAAGCCGGTGCCGGCGCGCCGCGCGGCTTCGTCTCGCCCCTTGGCCCGCCCGACGGCCGTGTAGCTCCGGATCGGCGTCAGCATCCCAAAACCCTCCTCGGGACGGCGCTTTCTGCCGCCCGCTGCCCCCCGCGGCGGCAAGCCCGCCCCCTCTCCCGGCACGATCTGCCCATCCGGAGGGCCCCAGGGCTGGCACGGCGGTTGCCCTGTCCATCCCGAGGCCGTCGCGAGCGGCCAGTCATCGCGGAGTGTCGGCGAGAGTGCGAAAAAATCCTTTCCGGCTGGTGAAGACGCTCGCGGCGGCCCTCGTTCTGCTGGGGGCCAATACGGCCGCGTCCCAGCCGGTCCGCATCAAGGACATCGCCGATGTCGAGGGTATCAGGGACAACCAGCTCGTAGGATACGGGCTGGTCGTCGGCCTGCCCGGCACCGGCGACCGGCTGCGCACCGCGATCTTCACCCGGCAGTCGCTCGTCGGCATGCTGGAGCGGCTCGGCGTCAACACGCGCGACAACGAGACGCGGCTGGACACGCGCAACGTCGCCGCCGTGATGGTGACGGCCAACCTCCCCGCCTTCGCGCAGCCCGGCAGCCGGATCGACGTGGCGGTGTCCTCGCTCGGCGACGCCCAGAACCTCACCGGCGGCACGCTGCTGGTGACGCCGCTGCTGGGCGCCGACGGCGCGGTCTATGCGGTGGCCCAGGGCGCGGTCGCGACCGGGGCGATCGCCGCGCGCGGGGCCGCCTCCTCGGTGGCGCGAGGGGTGCCGACCTCGGCGCGGATCTCGGCCGGCGGCATCGTCGAGCGCGCCATTCCCTATACGATGGCAGGGCGCGACCATATCCGGCTCTCGCTGCGCAACCCGGACTTCACCACGGCCCAGCGCATCGCCGCCGCCATCAACCGGGCGAATGGCAGCGTGGCCCGCGCGACCGATCCGCGCACGGTGCTGCTCACGCTGGGCGGCCGCGATCCCATGGGTTTCATCACCGGCATCGAGCAGCTGCGCGTGGAGCCCGACCAGGTGGCCCGCGTGGTCATCGAGGAGGCCTCGGGCACCATCGTCATGGGGTCCAACGTGCGCGTCTCCACGGTGGCGATCGCGCAGGGCAACCTCACCATCCGCATCACCGAGACGCCGCAGGTGAGCCAGCCCAACCCGCTGGCCGGCGGCGAGACCGTGGTGGTGCCGCGCACCCAGATCGAGGTGGACGACCAGAGCGAGCGCCGCATGGGCGTGCTGCGCAGCAGCATCACGCTGGCCGAGCTGGTGCGCGGGCTGAACAGCCTCGGCGTCGGGCCACGCGACCTCATCACCATCCTGCAGAGCATCAAGGCCGCAGGAGCGCTGCAGGCCGAATTGGAGGTGCGCTGATGACACGCGACCGAGGCCTGCAGCGCCTGTCCTTTCCGCGGCTCCGCCGCGCAGGGCAGGCCGAGCTGGAGGTGCGCTGATGACACGCGACCGAGGCCTGCAGCGCCTGTCCTTTCCGCGGCTCCGCCGCGCGGGGCAGGCCGAGCCGGAGGTGCGCTGATGCTGGCCCCCACCCCACGCGCCGCCACCGCCCCAACGCCCGAGCGCATGCGCGAGGTCGCCCAGCGCTTCGAGGCGCAGGTCTTCGCGCAGCTGCTCCAGCCCGCCTTCGAGAGCGTGGGCCAGGGCACCTTCGGCGGCGGCGCGGCGGAATCGCAGTGGCGCCCCATGCTCGTCGAGGGTTTCGCGACCGGCGCCGCCCGCGCCGGTCGCGGCATCGGAATCCAGGACATGGTGCTGCGGCACATGATCCGGATGCAGGAAATTTCCCAACAGAATCAGGAAACCCGCCCATGATGGACGCCGTGATATCAGCCGGGGAGCGGCTGGCCGAGGCCTTGCGCGCCGAGAACGAGGCGCTCGCCGCCCTCGACATGACGCGCGCCGCGGCCATGGCCACACGCAAGATGCAGGCGACGGACGCCTTCGCCGCCGCCACCGCCGCGGCCACGAGCACCCGCTCGCGCGCCGAGGGCGAGACCCGCGTGGCGGCCGAGAAGATGGCGCTCGCGCTGGCCCATCTCGGCCGGGAGAACCGCGAGCTGTTGGAGACGGCGATCGCGCTGCAGTCGCGCGTGATCGAGACCATCGCCGGCGCCGCCAGGCCGCTTTCAGCCGCGCCGGGCTACGGGCGCGGTGGCCAGCGGCGCCCGCCGCACCAGGCGCCGGCGCTCGCCATGGCGACGCGGGCCTGAGGCCGGCGGGCAGGCTTTGCCGCCTCGCCGGTCACGTCAGCCGAGCGGCTCCACCACCCGCCGGCGCGGCACGGTGATCAACCCGGCCTCGCCCGCCTCCTCGATCCGGTAGCCCCGCCGCTCGGCCACCAGCCCCAGCCGCTCCGCAAGCCGGCGCGCCCGTTCCTCCGCGGCGTCGCGCCGCTTCGTCGCCTCCCCCTCGGCCGGAGCGCCGTCCGGCAGGCGCAGCCGGTTCCAGCATCCCCGCAGGGTGATCTCGAAGTGCATGAATTTCTGCTTCCTCGCGATGGTCCCGCCCGCGGGAGCGACCTTCGGAATGAAGATGTGCACGGTCACCGCCACGGTCCGGAACCGATCGAACGACAGGCACCGCGTATGGCTGAACCCGAGCAGCCGCCGCGTCACCAGGACCTCCCTGGCCGCCGGATCGAACCGCACCACCCGCGTCATCGCGCACAGCGCCGCGACCACCGCCAGGATCGGCCCCACCGCGAGCATCACCTCCGGCGATCCCGCGGCGGCCATCGCCGTCCCGATGACGACGAAAGCCGCCCCCGCGATCCCGATGCCGAGCCAGCCCCCCGCGATCCGGTGCTCTCCGAACACCAGCGGCAGCTCATGCGGCATCGCCTCCGCGTGCTGTCGTCGCCGTCGCCGCTGTCGTGCCATCGCCTCACTCCGGGAACCGGATCACCCGCCCTTACCGGCCGGACCCGCCGTCCCGCAACGCCGCATGGGAGAAGCCCGGGCCTGACATCGCCGCTCGCTTCCGGCATAACCCGGCCGAATGGATGGCGCGCAGGATCCGGAATGGCAGGCGCTCCTCGCGGGGCGCCCGGAAGGCGCGGGCGCGCTGGCCGCGCTGTTCTCACCCCTCTTCGCCCCGCCGACCGCGCCCGACGGCTGCCTCGTCGTGGGCCGGCTGGCGCAGACGCTGGACGGGCGGATCGCGACCAGGCTCGGCCATAGCCAATGGATCGGCGGGCCCGGCGACATCCGGCACACGCACCGGCTGCGGGCCCTCTGCGACGCGGTGGTGGTCGGTGCCGGCACCGTGCGCGCCGACGATCCGCGGCTGACGACACGGAATGTGCCGGGCCCCTCGCCCGTGCGCGTGGTGATCGACCCGGACCGGCGGTTGGACGCGGAGTACGGCCTCTTCCGCCAAGGTCCGCCTACCCTGCTCGTCACCTCCTGCGACGGCGCGACGCGGCACGGCACGGCGGACATCCTGCGCATCGGCCGCGACCCCACCGGCTGCCTGGACCTCCCCGCTCTGCTGCGTGCCCTTGCCGCACGGGGACTGCGAAAAATCTTCGTGGAGGGGGGCGGGCAGACGGTCTCGCGCTTCCTCGTCGCCGGCTGCCTGGACCGGCTGCACGTCACGGTCGCGCCCATGATTCTCGGCTCCGGCCGTCCGGCCTTCGACCTGCCGGAAGTGGCCCGCATCTCCGAGGGGATGCGCTTCTCCTGGACCTGCCACCCGATCGAGCCCGACATGCTCTTCGACATCGCGCTGGACCGCCGCGCCGCATGACGAACCGGCGCGAGAGCATGGCGACGGCCCTCTGGCACGTCGCCCCCGGCGCCTGCGAGCTGCGCGAGGAGCGTGTGCGCATCCCGCGCGAGGACGAGGTGCAGATCCGCACCATCGCCTCCGGCATCTCGCGCGGCACCGAGCGGCTGGTGCACCGCGGCCGTGTGCCGGAATCCCAGCACGGCGCCATGCGCTGCCCGATGCAGGAGGGCGAGCTCTCCTTCCCCGTGAAGTACGGCTATGCGGCAGTGGGCGTCGTCGAGCAGGGACCGGCAGAGTGGATCGGCCGCCGCGTCTTCGTGCTGCATCCCCACCAGACGCGCTTCGTGGCGCCGATCGCGATGTGCACGCACATCCCCGAGGCGATCCCGGACAAGCGCGCCGTGCTCGCCGCCAACATGGAGACGGCTGTCAACGTGATGTGGGACGCGGCGCCGCGCCTCGGCGAGCGGGACATGGTGATCGGCGCGGGTGTCGTCGGTCTGCTCTGTGCCTTCCTGCTCGCACGCATCCCCGGCGTGCAGGTCTGCGCTGTCGACCGCGATCCCGCCCGCGCGAAGCTCGCCGCCTCCTTCGGCGCGGAGTTCTTCGCGCCGGATGCCGCGCCCGGCGGCCAGGAGCTGATCGTCCATGCCAGCGCCAGCGAGGCCGGGCTGCGCCTGGCCCTCGACCGCGCCGGCTTCGAGGCCCGCATCCTCGAGGCCAGCTGGTTCGGCGATGCCGAGCCTTCCCTGCCCCTCGGCGCCGCCTTCCACCAGAAGCGGCTGCAGCTGATCTCCACCCAGGTCGGCAGCGTCTCGCCCGCCATGCGCGGCCGCCGCGCCTATGCCGACCGCATGGCCCTCGCCCTCTCGCTCCTCGACGATACCAGGCTCGACGCACTGGTCGGTCCCGCCGTGCCATTCGCGGAGCTGCCATCTTCCATGTCCGCGCTGCTGGACCCGCCGGCTGGCGCGCCGCAGCCGCTCTGCCCCATCATCCTCTACGACTAGCCTCGGCATCCGATGACCGAAGCGCCGCAGGCGTGTAGGTCTGAATCGGATGCCCAAGACCAAGGATTTTCCGACATGTTCAGCCTGACGGTCGTCGACCACATCATGGTCGCGCATTCCTTCCGCGGCGCCGAGTTCGGCCCGGCCCAGCGGCTCCACGGCGCGACCTTCGTCGTGGAGGCGGAATTCCGCGCGCCGAACATCGACGACCTGCACCTGCTGATCGACATCGGCCTGGCGAAGGACGAGTTGCGGAAAATCCTCTCGGCTCTGGACTACCGGAACCTCGACGAGGTCCCGGAATTCGCCGCCAAGAACACGACCACCGAATTCCTCTGCCTGCATATCCACGGGCTGCTGGCCGCCGCCTGCCGCGACGGGCGCATGGGCCCCGGCGGCCATGGCGTGACCGGCATCAAGGTGCTGCTGCGCGAGAGCCACGTGGCCTGGGCCGCTTTCGAGGGCCCGCTCGAATGAGAATCGCGCTCTTCGTCCCCGCCCCCTTCGACACCGTCTCGGGGGGGTATCTCTACGACCGCCGGCTGGTGGAGGGCCTGCGCGCCCTCGGCCACGAGGTCCGCGTGGTGGAGCTCGACGGCCGCTTCCCCATGCCGGACGAGGCGGCCGAGGTCTCGGCCCGCGCCGGCTTCCTCGGCCTCGCTGGCGACGAGATCCCCGTCATCGACGGGCTCGCCTTGCCCGCCTTCGCGGGAATCGTGCACGAGCTGGCCGCGCGCAGCGCCGTGGCCCTCATCCACCACCCGACCTCGCTGGAGCCGGGGCCCTACCAGGAAGCACTGGCCGAGCGCGAGCGCGCACTCTTCGCCGCCTGCGGGCGGCTGGTGGTGACCTCGCCCTATACGGCCAAGGGCCTGCCGCCGCTCGGCGCCGATCCCTCGCGGATCGGCGTCGTCGAGCCCGGCACCGATCCCGCCGCGCGCGCCATCGGCTCGGGCGGGCCGGGCGCGCGCATCCTCTCGGTGGGCTCGCTCATCCCGCGCAAGGGGCACGACGTGCTGCTGCGCGCGCTGGGTCGCCTGACGGACCTGGACTGGACCTTGCGCATCGCCGGCCCGCCGGCCGATCCCGTGCATGCCGACGGCCTCGCGGCGCTGGCCGAGGAACTGGGCCTGACCTCGCGCGTGGAATTCCTGGGCGCCATCACCAACGGGGCGCTGGAGCAGGAATACGCCGCGGCCGACCTCTTCGCGCTGGCGACGCATTTCGAGGGCTTCGGCATGGCGGCCGCCGAGGCGCAGGCGCGCGGGCTGCCGCTGGCGCTCTGCACCGGCGGCGCCATCGCCGACCTGGTGGGCCCGGGCGCGGCCATCCTGGCTGCGCCGGGCGACGCCAACAGCCTCTCGCGCGGCATGCGCCGGCCGCTCTTCGACACGGCCTTGCGCGCGCAGATGGCCGAGGCGAGCTGGGCGGCCGGGCAATCCCTGCCCCGCTGGGAGGACCGCGCGACGCGCTTCGTCGCCGAGCTGGAGGCCGCCGGCCATGGTTGAGCAATTCGACGGCGACTGGCTCGACCTGCGCGAGCCCTTCGACGCCGCCGCCCGCGACCCGGACCTCGTCGAGCTGCTGATGCAGCACGTCGACGAGAAGGCGCGCCCGCGCTTCCTCGACCTTGGCGCGGGCACCGGCAGCCTGACGCGCTGGCTCGGCCATTTCGTCGCGCGGCCGCACAGCTGGGTGCTGGCGGATGCCGATGCCGAGCTCATGTCGCGCGCCTTCGACACGATGATGGACGCGGCCGAGGACATGGGCTGGAAGGCCACCTGGCCGCAGAAGAAGGCCCTGCTGGTGCACTCGCCGCACGGCGCCTGGCGCATCGAGGGCATCCTGACCAACCTCGCCGAGGCCCCTTCCGGCCTCCCGCTGGATGCCGTGGACGTGGTCACCTGTTCCGCGCTCTGCGACCTCGTCTCCGAGCGCTGGCTGATCCGGCTGGCGGCGGCGCTGGCGCGGCGGAAGCTGCCCTTCTATGCGGCGCTGAACGTCTCGGGTCGCGACCGTTTCTCGCCGCCCCTGCCGGGTGATGCGCTGGTGGCGCGCGGATTCCTTCGCGACCAGCGGCGCGACAAGGGCTTTTCCGGCATCGCCCTGGGGCCGGAGGCGCCCGCCGTGATCAACAGGGTCTTCGCGGCGCACGGCTATCAGGTGCATCGCGCGCCGAGCCCCTGGATCGTGTCGCGCCAGGCGCGCGACATGGCCTATGAGCTGGCGCTCGGCCATGCCGAGGCCGCGCTGCGCCACGAGAGGCGCGGCGCGGCGCAGATCCGGGAATGGGCGGAGGCGCGGGGCGCGCAGGCCGATGACGGCCTGCTCGCGGTGCGCGTGGAGCACCAGGACCTGCTCTGCCTGCCGCCGGGCTGAGAGAAGAAGCCTCCCTCCGGGTTCCCTACCCCAGCGCCGTCACATCCATCGCGGTCGGCATCCAGGCATAGCCTTCCTGCTCCTTCGCCACATGGCCGAGCCCCGGCCAGGCGAAGTGGTAGGAGAGGATCTGCGTGCGATCCGTCGCGAAGCGCTCCAGCGCCCGCGCCCGCGTCTGCGCCGACATCTTCGGATCCGTGTCGTAGGCGAATTCCCAGAGCGGCCGGCGCAGCAGCAGCACCGAGTGATGCGCGAGGTCGCCGGTGTTCACCACCACCCGGTTGCCTGAGGTCACCGCATAGATCGTGTGGCCGAGCGTGTGGCCCGGCGCCGCGATCGCCTGGATGCCCGGGATCACCTCCGCCCCGTCGCGCACCATCACCAGGCGGTCGCGATAGGCGTTGAGGTTCTTCGTGGCGCCGTCGATGAAGGCGGTCATGAACTCAGGGCCGCGCTTGTTGGCGGGATCGGTCCAGAAGCGCAGGTCCGTCTCGGTGACGGCCACCTGCGCATTGGGGAAGTTGCGGTTGCCCTGGGCGTCCACCAGCGCCCAGCAATGGTCGCAATGGGCGTGGGTCAGGATCACCATGTCGATCTGCGAGGGCTCGATCCCGGCCGCGCGCATGTTGCGCAGCAGCCGGCCGGTGGTGGGGCCGAACATCTGGCTGGCCGGGCCCATGCTGTCGCCCATGCCCGTGTCGAAGAGCACGAGGTGCCGGCCCGTGTTCACGACGAGCGCGTTCTGCTCGAGGTTGGCGGCGTTCAGCGGCAGGAAGTTCGCCTGCATCAGCGCCGCGATCTCCTGCGGCGGCGAGGCGGGGAAGGCCGGGCCGGGCTCGCCGAGTGGCAGACGGCCGTCCGAGACCACGGTGGCCTCGAACTCGCCGATGCGGAAGCGGTGCCAGGCAGGCGGGAGCTCATTGCGGAAGGGCGCGGCGGCCTCGGCCGGCCGGGGCAGGAAGGGCGCGGACGCAAGCGCGGCGCCCGCACCCAGAAGGGTGCGGCGGGGGATATCCATGATCTGTCTCCTCCATGGGCGCGCCGCCATCTTTGGGCCGCGTCGCCGCCGGGACGATACACCTGCGCAACCGCCGGATGCCACGAACATGTGAAGACATCTTCAGGTTGTGCTCTCGCAGCTGCGAAGCGGCGGGTTGCGGAAGCGCCCGCGAAGTCACCAGACTTCCCCGCAACGGAGGAAGCCATGTCCGATCCCACCCGCCGCGCCGTGCTGGGCGCGGTCCTGGCCGCGCCGTCGCTCGCGCTCGCCCAGGGCCGCTTCCCGGAAAAGCCGCTGCGCGTCTTCGTCCCCTGGACGCCGGGCGGCGCCACCGACATCCAGATGCGCATGGTCTGCGAGATCGCCTCGCGGCATCTCGGCCAGCCGGTGGTGGTGGAGAACCGGCCCGGCGCCTCCGGCACGCTCGGCCCGCAGGCGCTGCGCGACTCCAGGCCCGACGGCTACACGCTGAGCCAGATGCCGCTCGCCACCTTCCGCATGCCGGCGCTCATGCGGGCGCAGGGCATGGTCCCGCCCTTCGATCCCCTGACCGATTTCTCCTGGGTCATCCGCATGGTCGGCTACATGGGCGGCGTGGTCGTGCGGCCCGACGCGCCCTGGCGGACCATGCAGGAGCTGATCGACCACGCCCGCGCCCATCCCGGAAAGATCTTCTTCGGCACGCCCGGCGCCAACACGACGGACATCGTGCCGCGGCGCGTGGCGCGGCAGGCGGGCATCGAATGGACCGCGGTGGCCTTCCGGGGCGCGGCGCCCAACCTGCAGGCCTTGCTCGGCCGTCAGATCGACTTCTCCGCCGAGACCTCCGCCTGGGCGGACATGGCCCTGGAGGGGCGCGTGCGGCCGCTCGCCATCTGGAACTCGACGCGGGCGGCGCGCTTCCCGGAGGTCCCGACCTTCCGCGAGATCGGCTACGACTACACCGGCGAGAGCAGCTACGGCATCGCCGCCCCGCGCGGCACGCCGCCGGAGATCGTCCTGGCCATCCACGATGCCTTCAAGCTGGCGGTGCACGACCCGCAGCATCTCGCCGTGCTGGCGCGCTTCGACATGCCGGTGCGCTACCTCGATCCCGAGGGCTACGCCGACGATTCGCAGGTCGTGAACGCGCAGGAGATCGAGACCGTGCGCGAGCTTGGGCTGCGGCTCGGCGGTTGACGCGAGGGCATGCCGCGCCTTGGCTTGATGGCATGAGCACCTGGACCCTGGCGATTCACGGCGGCGCCGGCACCGTCTCCCTGACGGAGCTGACCGCGGAAAAGGCGGCGAAGTACCGCGCCGGCCTGCGCGCGGCGCTGGAGGCAGGCGGCGCCATCCTCGCCGCCGGCGGCCATGCCGAGGACGCGGTGATCGCAGCCGTGACGAGCCTGGAGGATTTTCCTCTGTTCAAGCGCCGGCCGCGGCAGCACTTTCACGGCCGCGGGCACGATCGAGATGGATGCGGCGCTGATGCGCGGCGACTCGCTCGCCGGCGCGGTGACGGGCGTGACGCGAATCCGCAACCCGATCCTCGCCGCGCGTGAGGTGATGCATGCAACGCCGCATGTGCTGCTGGCCGGCGCGGCGGCCGACGCCTTCGCGGAATCGCAGGGGCTCGCGATGGAATCGCCGGCGTATTTCCAGACGGCGCATCGCCGCGCGCAGCTCGAGGCCGCGAGGGCCGCTGATACCGTGGCGCTGGACCACGACCTGCCGGCGCGCATGGGGACGGTGGGCGCCGTGGCGCGCGACATGTCCGGCGCGTTGGCGGCGGCGACCTCGACGGGCGGGATGACGAACAAGCGCGCCGGCCGCGTGGGCGATTCGCCCATCCTCGGCGCCGGGACCTGGGCGGATGGGGCGGTGGCCGTCTCCTGCACCGGCACGGGCGAGGCCTTCCTGCGGTGCGCCGCTGCGCACGAGATCTCGGCGCTGGTCCGGCTCGGCGGAAGGAAGCTGGCGGAGGCGGCGGAGGAAGTCGCCCTCAGGCGCGTGCCCGCGGCGGGTGGCAAGGGCGGGCTGATCGCGGTCGATGCGGCTGGAAACGCCGCCCTGCCCTTCGGGACGGAAGGAATGTACCGCGGCCTCTGGCGGGCGGGAGGGACGCCGGAGACCGCGATTCACTGAAGCGCGGTTCCCCTTCCCGTCTCGCCCGCCCGGCCGCGCCGCCGCCAGCGGGCCGCCTGCCGCACGCCGCGGATGGTGGCATGGCGCGAACGCATGGTCGCGCGGAAGCGGCACCCGATAAGGCTTGGCGTGTCCACAAAGGGCCGGGGCCCCACAGCTGGCGGCGGGCATCCGCGGCCTCGCCCTGCTTCGGCCCGACCAGCATTCCTTTGGTGACACGACATGAACGAAGCCGAAAAGATCCGGTGGCTCAGCCAGGCGACAAGGCTGAATACCTTTGGCCTCAGCTCCAGGCTGCTGGATAAGGAAAGGGCGGACCGTTTGGAAAAGGTCCGGACCCAACTGAAAGAGGACGAGCTCCTTCTTATCGCTTCCTCCCGTAAATTGCGCGATTACAGGGGAGACGACGGAGGTCGGGATGCGCTCAGGATGAGAGTTGAGACCGATCAGGAGGTTGTCGATTCACGAAGACTTGAAATTTCTGAAATAAATTCTTTCTTCGAAGGAATACCATCCGGATTCAAAACCTATCTCAACGCCATGGAAAAAGACAAAGATCGCCTGGAAAAAATACAAGAAAATCCGACTCTTTTAGAAAATTTAAGAACTTCATCAAAATATACAATGAGTCGGATGCCGCCGAAGATATCGAATCTCTATATACTTGGAGTGTCTACATTCAAATCGCTTCAAATTCTCGACAAGAAACGAGAGAAATTTGATAAACAATCAAGCATATATAAAACATATTCGGATTTTAGAATTATAATAGACCATATTCTCGGTCAGACTTGCATATTATTGAAGGATTTCGGCTACGAGGATGTCCTGGATTGGGAAAACTACAGAGAAGATATGAACAACAGGGATAACCCTCCCAAAGACAATAGCCCGGCAGGCGATTCTCCCCGCATGCCCGTTTTTACGACGACCCAGGCGGACTAGCCGCAATGCGTCGGCCCAGGCGGAGATTGCGGCTTCCCGCGTCGCATCCGGATCCGAAAGGCGCTCGCCGTCCTCAGTTGTCGGAGGCCCATTCGGCGCAGTGAGCGACACGCCGGTTCCGGCCAGGCAGCGGAAAGCTGCCTGGCCGGGATTGAATGGTCAGCCCTGGCTGCCGGTCCCGAGCTGCCAGTGGTTGTTCAGGCTGTCGTCCATCGGCGCGCTGCCGACGGTGACCAGGTCGCCATAGACGACGGTCGGGCTCGGAGTCTGGTCGAGGGGGCTCGACTGGGCGAAGGCGCTGGTGGTGGAGACCAGGGCGGCGAAGAGGCCGGCAAGGAGAAGAGAGCGGTTCATGACGATTGTTCCCAAGTTAACCGGGGCGGTCGGGATAGGCCGTCTCGTGCATATACAACAATAATCTGCGCCAGGTTTCCTGCCAGTTCCACGATGGCATATCCGTCATTCACTCAGGTGATGGCCGACGTCGACGTGGAATCCGTTTCGGAGCGCAAACGGCCGGCGGATCGCTCCGCCGGCCAACCGTGTCACTGGTCCCGAGGGGATCAGTTGCTGCTGTCGACCTCGAGCTGCCAGGGCTGGTTCACGCCGAAGTCGTAGCTGGCAGGCGGCGCCTGGGTACGGAAGACGCGCAGCGTCTCGTAGCTCGTGGTGCTGGGCGTGCCGCTCACGCGGGCATTGGCACTGCCGACGATGTTGGCCGAGGGCGCGTCATAGACGATGTGCGGGCTGTACGCCTCGTCGACCAGGACCGGGCCGGCGGCGAAGGCGGACGCAGAAAACAGGCCGGCCACGGCGGCGGCCAGGAGGGTGGTGCGGATCATGGCGAATGATTCCCTTTGATGAGTCGAGGCGGTCGGGATAGGCCGCTTCGTTGCATATACACCTACTGCAGATGGCGGTTTTGAGCCATGCGCCCTGTCACATGTCCGTCATACGCGGGACTGATGGCGACGGGGCTTGCCAAGGCAGAAGGCCAACAGGGTGAATTGGAATGGAAAAAGCCGGCGGATTCACCGCCGGCCCTTCCCGGCCATCGAGGTCCAGGCAGCGTCAGTTGCTGCTGTCGACCACGATCTGCGACGGGTTCCTCGCGATGGAGGGAGACTGCGTGCGGAAGACGCGCTGCGTCTCGTACTGGGTCTGGCCGGGTGCCCCGCTGACGGTCGCGTTGGCCGAACCCACGATGTTCGCCGAAGGCGCGTCATAGACGATGGTGGGGCTGTTGGCCTCGTCGACCAGCTGCGGGCCGGCGGCGAAGGCGTTGGCAGAGAACAAGCCGACAAGAGCGGCCGCGGCGAGAAGAGTGGTGCGAGTCATGGTGATATCCTTTCTGGTGCGTGTGTGTGGCGTGTCGGTGCTTCATGCGCCGGCCGCCCTTTTGTGCCGTTTCGCGCGGGCCAGGACTTGGAGATCGTCTTCCGGAATTCTGGAGATTTGCTGTTGATATGCGAGAATTCCGGCAGCCGATGCCGTCCAGGGCGGGAAGACGGCAGGATCGGGTGAAACCGCCTGCGGCTCAGCCCTGGCCGCCGAACTGGATCCGGAAGGGAGCCGGCGTCCGGTGGACGAGCCCGAAGGCGTGCGTGGAAAGGCCGATGAAAGCGGCGGCGAAAAGAAGGTCGTGGATCATGACGATGGGTCCCGTCGGGAAGCGGGGCGGTCGGGATAGGCCGTCTCGTGTAGATGCAACATGGGCCTCCCACGAAGATCGGCAAATTCCCCCATCGCATGCCGGATATTCACTTGGCCGATGACCGCGCACCTTGTGGAATGGCGCGGAGTACGGGCGGGGCCGATCAGCGCCGGCCGGCGAAGAACTCCCGCAGCAGCGCGCCCGCCTCGCTCTCGCGCACGCCGCCCACCACCTCGGGCACGTGGTTGCACTGCGGATGTCGGAACACCCGGGCCCCGTGCTCAGTGCCGCCGCCCTTAGGGTCGTAGGCGCCGAAGACCACGCGCTCCACGCGGAAGAGGCTGGCCGCCTGGGCGCACATGGCGCAGGGCTCCAGCGTGACCCAGAGCGTGGCCCCGGCCAGGTGCTTTTCCTGGCTCACCCGGGCCGCGGCGCGCAGCGCCAGCATCTCGGCATGGGCCGAGGGGTCGCGCCATTCCTCCACCCGGTTGCCCTCGCGTGCCAGCACGCGGCCCTCGCCGTCGGTGACGACGGCGCCGACCGGCACCTCCGCGCGACGGGCGGCGGTGCGCGCCTCCTCCAGCGCGATTTCCATGGGGCTCATGCGCGCCCTTCTGGCGAACAGGGGAGCTTCGCGCAAACTTCATCTGGACGCGCAGGCGCCACGCTGCTTCACAGCCCGCATGAAACGTCCCGTCATCGGATTGACCCTCGACGCCGAGCCCGCCGGGGGCTGGTCGAAGCTGCCCTGGTACGCGCTGCGCCAGAACTACTTTTCCGCTGTCATCGCGGCGGGCGGTCTGCCGGTCGCCCTGCCCCACGCGCCGGAGCTCGCCTCCGATTATCTCCACACGATCGATGGCCTGCTCGTCACTGGCGGGGCCTTCGACGTGGATCCCGCCCTCTGGGGCGACGAGGCGCCGCATCCCAAGGTCACGCTGAAGCCGGGACGCACAGATTTCGAGCTCGCCGTCACGCGCCGGGCGCTGGAGCGCGACGCGCCCGTCCTCGGCATCTGCGGTGGGCAGCAGCTCTTGGCGGTGGCGCTGGGCGCCACGCTGATCCAGCACATCCCCGACGAGCTGCCGAGCGACATCCCGCACGAGCAGCCCAATCCGCGCACCGAGCCGGGCCACGAGGTTGCAATCGCAGCAGGCACATTGCTCGCGCGCATCACCGGCCGCGCGCGGATGGCGGTGAACTCGGCGCACCATCAGGCGGTGAAGACGGTCGGCGCCGGGCTGGTGGTGAACGCCACGGCGCCGGACGGGCTGATCGAAGGCATCGAGGCGACGGGGCACCGCTTCGCCCTTGGCGTGCAATGGCACCCGGAATATGCGGTGGACCCGGCCGACCCGCTGATCCTGCGCGCCTTCGTGGAGGCCTGCGCATGAACGCCCCGTCCGATGGTCGGAGGGCGAAGCCCGGAGAGCTGAATCGGCCGGGCAGCGAAGCGAAAGAGGACGCTTCGGAGCGCGGCGAGCGCATCGCCAAATGGCTCGCCCGCGCCGGCGTGGCCAGCCGGCGCGATGCCGAAAAGATCATCGCCGAGGGGCGCGTGAAGCTCTCGGGCAAGCTCGTCACCCAGCCCGCCACCTTCGTGCAGCCCGACGACGTCGTCTCCGTCGACAACCAGCCCGTGAACGAGCCCGAGCGCACGCGGCTCTTCCGCTTCCACAAGCCGGCCGGCCTGGTCACGACGCATCGCGACCCCGAGGGCCGCCCCACCGTCTTCGAGAAGCTGCCCGAGGGGCTGCCGCGGCTCATCTCCGTCGGCCGGCTCGACCTCAACAGCGAGGGGCTGCTGCTCCTCACCAATGACGGCGCGCTGGCCCGGCGGCTGGAGCTGCCGAGCAACGCCTGGGTGCGGCGCTACCGCGTGCGCGTCTTCGGCCATGTGGAGCCCGCCGTGCTGGCGGGGCTGAAGAACGGCATCACCATCCAGGGCGTGCGCTACGGCTCCATCGAGGCCGGGCTCGACAGCCGCAAGGGCGACAATGCCTGGCTGACCATGGCGCTGCAGGAGGGCAAGAACCGCGAGATCCGGCGCGTGATGGCACATCTCGGCCTGGAGGTCTCGCGGCTGCTGCGCGTGGCCTATGGGCCCTTCCAGCTCGGCCAGCTCGAGCGCGGCGCGGTGGACGAGGTGAATCCGAAGGTGCTGCGCGAGCAGTTGGGCCTCGCGGCTCCCGCGCGGAAGCGCGGCTGATGAGAGCCAGGCACGCCGAAGGAGAACCCGGCCGCGACTGCGGCCGGCGCCGCCCAACCGACTTGCAGGCCGGGCACTCCAGTCGCGCGGCGAAGCCAAGGCCGCGGAGCGGCCGCCCAGCGTCTGAGGACGGTAAAAATCCATGAGAATCATCTCGGGAAAATGGAAGGGGAAGAAGCTCGTCGCCCCTTCGGGTGAAGGGACCCGCCCCACCTCCGACCGTGCGCGGCAGGCCCTCTTCGACATGCTCTGGCACGCCCCCTGGGCCGGGCGCGAATTCGTCGACGGAGCGACCGTCCTCGACGCCTTCGCCGGCACGGGCGCGCTCGGCCTGGAGGCGCTGTCGCGCGGCGCTGTCAGGGCCGTCTTCCTGGAGAAGGACCGCGCGGCCCTGACCGCGCTGCGCGCCAACATCGCCAATTGCGGCGCGGAAGCACAAGTGATCGCCGGCGACGCGACCAAGCCCCCCCGCCCGCTGCAGCCCGCGAGCCTCGTCTTCCTCGACCCGCCCTATGGCTCCGGCCTGCTGGCGCCCGCGCTGGAGGCGCTCGACGCCGCCGGCTGGCTCGCCCCCGGCGCGCTGATCTGCACCGAGCTCGGCGCGCGCGACCCCATCCCCGAGACGCGCTTCGAGACCCTGGCCGACCGCAGCCACGGCAAGGCCCGGCTGCTGATCCTGCGCGGATGACCGCGCCCGAGCGGATCCTCTTCGTGATCCCCTCGTCGGAAGTCGGCGGCGCCGAGGCGCAGACACTTCGCGTGGCTGATGGCTTCGCGGCGATGGGCGCGGAGGTGCTGGTCGCCGCCGATCCCTCGCTGATGGGGCGCCTGTCCGGCGAGCTGCCGCTGCGCCCCACCCCCGTCGCCTTCGATCCCGGCCTCGAATCCGGCGTGATGCGCGCGCGGCAGGCGGCGGCGCTGGCGCCGGTCCTCGCCGGCTTCCGCCCCGAGGCTGCGCTGATCGGCCTCGGCTCGCCGCAGGAGGGCCTCGGCGCCATGCAGGCGCTGGAGGCGGCCGATATCCCCATGCTGGGCGTGGC
The DNA here is from genome assembly GCF_058806835.1 of Roseococcus sp. GW821-FHT12F05. Classification (NCBI taxonomy): domain Bacteria; kingdom Pseudomonadati; phylum Pseudomonadota; class Alphaproteobacteria; order Acetobacterales; family Roseomonadaceae; genus Roseococcus; species Roseococcus sp. GW821-FHT12F05. The sequence goes on along the minus strand of NZ_JBXAQB010000004.1, from coordinate 99,798 downwards.
GCATCTGGTCCGGCGCGACTGGGAGCTCGGCGTCACGGACCGCGCCGTGGCCGCGGGGCTGCGGGCCGGCTGGGCCGCCGTCTCGGCCTCGGCGGCGCGGCGGCTGGAGGCGCTGTTCGGCCTGCCTCATGGCCGCGTGGCCGCCATCCCCAATGGCCTGCCCGCTTCCGTCTCCGTGCCGTCGTCGTCCCGCGGCGGTCTCGGCCTGCCGGAGGGCGTGCCGCTCCTGCTGGGCGTGGGCCGCCTCGATTCCCGCAAGGGCGCCGCGCTGGCCCCTGGCATCGCCGCGCGGATCGCACCCGCGGTCGTGGCGCTCGCCGGCACCGGACCGCTGGAGGAGGCGCTGCGCGGGGCGCCCGGCGTCCACCTGCTGGGCCATGTCGCCGATATTCCCGGCCTGCTGGCCCTGGCCGACGCCTTCCTCCTCGCCTCGGAGCATGAAGGCGCCCCGCTGGCCGTGCTGGAGGCCGCGCGTGCCGGCGTTCCGATCCTCGCGACATCAGCCGCGCTGGAGGCCTGGCCCGAGGCACAGCAGATGGCCCGCCTGGTGATGCGCGACCCGGGCCACATCGCCGCCGCCTTCGCCGAATGCCTCGCCGATCGCGACGGCACCACGCGCCGCGTCGCCGTGGCACGCGAGGTGGCCGCATCCTGGGACGAGACGGCGATGATCCGCCGCACCGCCTGGCTGCTCGCCGCCGAGGCCGCGCGATGAGGCTGCTGCATCAGCGCCGGCCCGGCGTCACCGTGCTCTGGCTCGACGGGCGGCCACGCGGCCTGGACCTGCCCATGACGGGGCTGGTGGCCGTGCACCTTCCGGCGGCGGCGCCCTCCTCCACCCTGATCCTCGGCGAGGCGCGGATCATGGCCCCGACGGCCGGCTGGGTGGTGCTGGGTCAGGCCGGCCCGGGCGGCACCCTGCGCGCCGAGGGCGTGCCGCTGCGCCTCTCGGGAACGCGTGGCGAGGGGCCGCTGCCGCCCGCCTGCCGCGTCTGGGACGCCGGTAGCGAACTCATCCCCGAGGCCCATTGGCGCGAGGCGCGCATCCTCGGGGAGGGCGCGCTGGTCGCCCTGGCCGGCGGGCCCGCGCGCCCGATGCTGCGGCTCGCCGCTGGGACCTCGGCCCGGGTCACGCTGCCACCGCTGGCCCTGCCCGCCCCCCTGGATCCCGTGCTGGCCGTGCTGCGCGGCGAATCGCCGCTCGCCGAGCTCGACGGCCTGACCCTGATACTGCGCGCCGCTACCGACTGCGAGGTGATCTGGGAGTCGGCTCAGCTCCGTCCGAAGAGCCGCGCGAACTCGGCCTGACCGAATTTCAGGAAGGTCGGCCGCCCATGGCTGCAGGTGGCGGCGCGCGGCGTGCGCTCCATGGCCCGCAGCAGCGCGTCCATCTCCGCCGGCGTCAGCCGCCGCCCGGCGCGGATGCTGCCATGGCAGGCCAGCCGCGCGATGGCGGCGTCGAGCCGCAGCGCCAGCGCCACGCCCTCGCCGCTCTCCTCCAGCTCCTCTGCGAGGTCGCGCAGCAGCGGCGCCGGATCGGGCGCGCCGAGCACCGCGGGCATGGCGCGCACCAGCACGGCGCCGGGCCCGAAGCCCTCCAGCTCCAGGCCGAGCCTCGCCAGTTCCGGCGCGGCCTCGGCGAGGCGGTGGGCCTGCGGCATCTCCACCACGGCCGGCAGCAGCAGCGGCTGCGCGCGGATGCCGCCCGCATGCATCTCCTCGGAGAGCCGCTCATGCGTCAGGCGCTCATGCGCCGCGTGCTGATCCACCAGGATGAGCGATCCGTCCGGCGCCTCGGCGAGGATGTAGGTCTCCAGCACCTGCGCCAGCGCCCGGCCGAGCGGATGCTCCGGCGGCACCGGAGCGGCTGGCGCCTCCATCGGCTTCGGCGCGGAGAAGGCCAGCGGCAGCGGCGCCTCGGCGAAGCCCTGCGGCCGATGGGGCGCCGGCGCCGGAAAGGAGAGCCGTGCGGGGCCGGCATAGCCCATGCTCCGGGTGGGAGAATTTCCGGTCCCCTGGCCGACCCCGAAGCCCAGCGCGCGCCGCAGCGCCGAGATCACCGCGCCACGCACCCGCTCGGCCTCGCGAAAGCGGAGCTCCGTCTTCATGGGATGGACGTTCACGTCCACCTCGCCGGGCGGCAGCTCCAGGAAGAGCGCGGCCGCGGGATGGCGGCCCGCCGCCATCACCTCGCGATAAGCGACACGCAGCGCCGTGCGCAGCAGCGGGTCGCGCACCGGGCGTCGGTTCACCACGAGGTGCTGCTCCAGCGCATTCGCCTTGGTGAAAGCTGGCCCGCCCGCCAGCCCCGCGATGGCGAGCCCGTCCCACTCCCCCACCACCGGCAGGGCGGCGGCGGCGAAGTCGGCGCCCAGCAGGTCGCGGATGCGGGCGTCGCGCGCGGCCGGCGCGAGGTTCAGCACGGTGCGGCCGTCGAGCGTCGCCTCGAAGCCCACCTCCGGCCAGGCCAGCGCCAGCCGCCGCAGCGCGTCGATCGCGGCGTCGCCCTCGGCGCGCGGCGTGCGCAGGAACTTCCGGCGCGCGGGCGTCGCGAAGAAGAGGTCCAGCACCTCCACCCGCGTGCCCGGCGCGCCCGAGGCCGGCTGCACCGCGGATTTCCGCCCGCCCTCGACCGTCACGCGATGCGCCTCGCCGCCCCTGATACGCGAGGTCAGCGAGAGCCGCGACACCGCGCCGATGGAGGGCAGCGCCTCGCCGCGGAAGCCCAGCGTGCCGATGGCGAAGAGCATCGCCTCCTCCGGCAGCTTGGAGGTGGCGTGGCGCTCGACCGCGAGCGCCAGCTCGTCCTCGGGAATGCCGTGGCCGTCATCCTCCACGAGGACGCGGCCGATGCCGCCCTCCTCCAGCGCCACGCGGATGTTCCGCGCGCCGGCGTCGAGCGCGTTCTCGACCAGCTCCTTCACCACCGCGGCCGGGCGCTCGACCACCTCGCCGGCGGCGATGCGGTTCGCAGTGGTGGTGGGAAGGAGTCGGATGGTCACGACGCGATTGTAGGGTCGCGGCAGGTTGAAAACCATGAAGGTATTTTACCCGGGTGAAATTGACGGGATTTTCGCCCTGGTATAAATGGAGCGCATCACAGCGAGCATCCCGACATGGACCATCCCGTCACCTGCGCCGCCTTCGCCGGCTCCCGCCTCCTGGCCGCCGGCCCCTTGGCCGAGGTCGCCCTCGCCGTGCAGGCGGCCGCCGAGCCGCAGGGCACGGTCCTTGTGCTCGACGACCGCACCGGCCGCGTCATGGACCTCGACCTGCGCGGGACGCCTGCCGAACTGGCCGCGCGACTCGGCGATCCCCCGCGCGAGCGGGGACGCCCGAAGCTCGGCGTCGTCGGCCGCGAGGTCACGCTGCTGCCGCGGCAGTGGGAATGGCTGGCCACACAGCCCGGCGGCGCTTCGGTGGTGCTGCGCCGGCTGGTCGAGGAGGCACGGCGGAAGGATGCGCAGGGCCGTCGCGGCGCACAGGACACGGCTTATCGTGCGATGACCGCGCTGGCCGGCGACCGGCCCGGCTTCGAGGAGGCCCTGCGCGCGCTCTACGCCGACGATCGCGCGCGCTTCGAGGCGCAGATCGAAGCCTGGCCCCGGGACATCCGCGCCTACGTCACGCGGCTGGCGTTCCCCTGACCCGCGCCGGATTGCCCATGGCCGTCGCGCCCGCCGGCACGTCGCGCGTCACCACCGCGCCCGCGCCGATCACCGCGCCGTCGCCGATGGTGACGCCCGGCAGGATCAGCGCGCCGCCGCCGATCCAGACATCCGTGCCGATGCGGATCGGCCGCCCGAACTCCAGCCCCGCGGCGCGCGTGGCGGCATCGCGCGGATGATCGGCCGCCAGGATCTGCACACCGGGACCGATCTGCGTGCGATCGCCGATCGCGACCGGCATCACGTCCAGGATCACGCAGTTGAAGTTGAGGAAGGCGCCGGCGCCCAGGCGGATGTTCCAGCCGAAATCGCAATGGAAGGGCGGGCGGATCACCGCCCCCTCGCCCACCTCGCCGAGCCGCTCGCGCAGCAGCGCGAGGCGCATGGCGGGGGTGTCGATGCAGGCGGCGTTGTAGTGCGCGAGCCAGGCGGCGGTGGCCGAGAGCTCCGCCTGCAGCTCGGGATCGGCGCTGCGGTAGAACTCGCCGGCCAGCATCTTCTCCCGCTCGGTCACGCCTGTCCCTGCAGCCGCAGCACCTCGGCCAGCAGCCCGGCCGTCGAGCCGTCGTGGCCGGCGCCGCGCGCCCCGGCCTCCAGCTCGCGCACCAGGGGATTGGCCAGCACCTTGCCGAGCTCCACGCCCCATTGATCGAAGGGGTTGATCCCCCAGACCGCGCCGAGCGTGAACACCTTGTGCTCGTAGAGCGCGATCAGCGCGCCCAGCGTGAAGGGATCGAGGCGCGGCAGCAGGATGGTCACCGAGGGCCGGTCGCCCGGGAAGATTTTGTGCGGCACCAGCCGTGCGATGGTGGCCTCGTCGGCGCCGGCCTTTCGCATGTCCTCCGCCACCTGCTCCGCGTTGCGGCCGGCGAGCAGCGCCTCCGCCTGGGCGAGGCCGTTGGCCAGCAGGATGCGGTGGTTCTCCGCATGGGTGTGGTCGGGCTTCGCGATGAGGATGAAATCCACCGGCACCGGCTTCGGCCCTTGGTGGACGAGCTGCATGAAGCTGTGCTGCGCCGAGGTGCCCGGCTCGCCGAAGACCACTGGCCCGGTGGAGCGCGTGATCGGCACGCCCTCCACGGTCACACGCTTGCCCAGGCTCTCCATCTCGAGCTGCTGGAGATGCGCCGGCAGCCGCCGCAGCCGCTCGTCATAGGGCAGCACCGCGCGCCGCCGCAGCCCCAGCCCGTTCACGTGCCAGATCTCCGTGAGCGCCAGCAGGACAGGGAGGTTCTCCGCCAGCGGCGCCTCGAGGAAGTGGCTGTCCATCGCCGCGGCGCCGTCGAGCAGCGCCCGGAAGCGCTCCCAGCCCAGCGAGAGCGCCAGCGACAGCCCGATCGCCGACCACAGGGAAAAGCGCCCGCCCACCCAGTCCTCGAAGGGGAAGACGCGGTCGGGTGCGATGCCGAAGGCGGCCGTGTCCTTCATGTTGGTCGAGAGCGCCGCGAAATGCGCGGAGGCCCCGGCCGGGCCGACGCTCGCCTCCATCCAGCGCTTCACCAGCCGGGCGTTGGCCATGGTCTCCTGCGTGGTGAAGGTCTTGGAGGCGACCAGCACCAGGGTCCGCCGCGCGTCGAGCAGCGGCAGCACCGTCTCCCAGCCATGGCCGTCGACATTGCCGAGATGGATCGGCCGCATCGGGTCGCCGGCGCGCCAGAGCGCACGCCCCACCATCACCGGGCCAAGGTCTGAGCCGCCGATGCCGATGTTCAGCACGGTGTCGAAGCGCTGGTTGGTGGCGCCGCGGATCTCGCCGTGGTGCACGGCTTCCGTGAATTCGCGCATCCGTGCCAGCGTGGCCCTGGCCTCCGCGCATTCCTCGGCCGCGTGCGGGAGCTGGCTGCGCAGCGCCATGTGCAGCGCCGCGCGGCCCTCGGTCGGGTTGGCGATGCCGCCCGAGGCCATGACCGCGCGCTTGCCCTCGACATCGGCCGCGACGGCAAGGTCCAGCAACGCGGCCTGCACCTCCGGCGAGATCGAGGTCTTGGAGCGGTCGAGGAGAAGGCCGGCGCCGCGCTGGGAGAATTTCGCGAAGCGGTCCGGGTCGGCGGCGAAGAGCGCGCGGATCGCTCCGCCCCCCGGCGCGGCGGCCAGACGCTCCAGTCGCGCCCATGCGCTCTCCAACCTCGAATCGTTCATGCCTGATCCATCCGGAGTGATGAAACAGGTTAACAGCGCCAAGCCGTTGGACGAAATCCGGCTTTGCGTCGCCCGGCTTTGCGTCGCGGTGTCGGGAGGTGGCGGAGCCGGGTTGGCGCCGCCGTCCCGTCACAGCCCGACCGGTTCCCCGGCCACCGCCAGCACGAGGCCGTCGGGCTTCAGCACCCGCGCGGCGACCTCGGCCACCTTCGTCCGGTCGATCGCCGCGAGCCGCGCCGGCCGGCCGGCCAGCCATTCCGGCGCGCGCCCCGTCTGCCGCAGGTTCAGCATCAGCGAGGCGGTGCGGCGGCTGTCGGTGAACTGCAGCGGCAGCGAGCCGCCGAGGAAGGCCAGCGCATCCGTCACCTCCGCCTCGGTCGGGCCGTTGGCCGCCATCTCCGTCCAGGCGCTGCGGATCAGGCTCCAGACCTCGCCCACGCTGGCATTGGCGGTCTGCACGTTGCCGATGATGACGGCGCGGCCGAAGAGCAGGTCGAGCCCCGCCCCGATGCCGTAGGTCAGCCCGCGCTCCTCGCGCACCGACTTCATCAGCCGGCTGGTGAAGCCGCCGCCGGCCAGGATGCGCAACGCAACCTGGAAGGCTTCCCAACCTGGATCGGTCGGCAGCAGCCCGTCCTGGCCGAAGACCAGCGTGGATTGCGGCGCGGCCTTGGGCCGCATCGTCACGCCATAGGCCGCGAGGTCGGGCAGCGGCGGCGTGTCGGGCAGCGGATGGTCGGGCAGCGCGCCGAAGAGCTCGGCGAGCAGGGCCTTCAGGCCCGCCGGGTCGATCGCGCCCGAGGCCGCGACCAGCAGCTTGCCGCGGGTGAGCTGCGCGCCCAGGCAGGCGCGGATGTCGTCCTGGCCGATCGCGTTGATGCTCTCCGGCGTCGCGAGCCGCCCGGCCGTGAAGGTCGGGAAGCCCGCCTCCCAGAAGGCGCGGCGGGCCAGGCCGGCCGGCGTCTCCAACGACTGGCGCGAGGCCAGCAGCGCCCGGGCGCGCACGCGGGCCAGCGCCTCGACGTCGAGGCGCGGCTGCGTCATCGCGAGCTTGGCGAGGCGCACCGCCTCGGGCAGCGCGTCGGTGAGCGCGCGGAAGCTGCCCTCGAAGCTGTCGCGCCCGCCGGTGAAGGAGAGGCCGATGCCGGCATCCATCAGCGCGTCGGCGAAGGCCAGGTTGGTGAGGTCGCCTGCGCCCTCGGTCAGCATGGCGGCCGAGATGTTGGCGAGGCCTTCCTTGCCGCGCGGGTCGGCGGCCGCGCCCTGCGGCCAGGCCCAGGCGAGCGAGACGACGGGGACGGAATGGTCCTCGACCAGCCAGGCGGAGATGCCGCCCTGCTCGACGATCTGGATGGGGACGGAGAAGCCGCGGCGGACCGGCAGCTCGACGCCGAACAGCGTATTAGACATTGTTTTGTGCCCTCAGACGCCGGGCGCGCGCTCCGCGCGCTTGGGTTCGCCGCGCCACGGACGCGCCGGGCCGGGAGGTGGGGTGGGCGGCGCCGGACGCGTTGCGGCCGGATCCCGGTGGGGAGATGATCTTCTTCATCCCGGCAGCAGCCAGCCGGCGGTGGCGATCTTCGGCTCGGCGAGCACCGCGCGGGCGGCCTTGTTCACCTGGTCGCGTGTGACCTCGGCCATGCGCTTGGGCCAATGCTCCACGAACTCGATGGGCAGGCCGATCGCCAGCGCGCCCCCCAGCATGCGCGGCGCGGCGCCGAGCCCGTCCAGGGCCAGCAGCGAGCCGGCCGTCTCCTGCCGTACGGCGCGGCGGACCTCGGCCTCGGAGGCGCCCTCCTGCACGAGGTCGGTCAGCACAGCCGATATCGCCGCCTCGATGCGCGCGTTGTCGACGCCGGCCCGCGGCGTCGCATAGACGCCGAAGGTGCCGACGCCCACCGTGTCGCCGTCGTAGCCGGCGCCGGCGCTCACCGCGAGGCCGGTCTCGACCAGCGCCTTGTGCAGCCGCGAGCCGGTGCCGCCGCCCAGCAGATGGGCGAAGATCTCCAGCGGATCGGCGAGGTCGGTCTCGCCCCAGGTGGCCGAGGGCGCGGCATAGGTCTTGAGGAAGCTCGACTCGCGCACGGCGGGGTCGCGGCGCTCCAGCCGGGCCTCGGGGGCCTCGGCGAGAAGCGGCGCGCGGTTGCGCGGCGGCGCGTCGCGCGCCGGGATCGGCGCGTAGAATTCGTCGGCCCAGCGGCGGAGATCGCCCTCGCGCACGTCGCCGGCCACGATCAGCACGCAGTTCGACGGCGTGTAGTGCAGCCGGTGGAAGTCCACGATGTCCTGCCGGGTGATGGCGCGGATCTCGTCCTCCCAGCCGATCAGCGGGCGGCCGCGCCAGTGCTGCGGGCCCCACATGGCGGCGTCGAAGGCCTCGCGGAAGCGGCCGCGCGGCACGGCGTCGGTGCGGGAGCGGCGCTCCTCCAGGACCACGCCGCGCTCGGATTCGAGCTCGTCCGGCGGGATCAGCGGCTCGCGCAGGCGGTCGGATTCCATCCGCATCATGAGCGGCAGACGGGAGGCCTCGACAATCTGGTAGTAGGCCGTGACGTCGCGGCTGGTGAAGGCGTTGTCCTGCCCGCCCTCGCGCGCGACGGTCTGACTGAAGGCGCCGGAGGGGATGTTCGGGCTGCCCTTGAACATCATGTGCTCGAGGAAATGCGCCACGCCCGACTTGCCCGCCGGGTCCTCGCCGGCACCGGCCGAGGCGTAGAGATAATGCGCGGCGACGGGCGCGCGGCGGTTCTCCGCCAGCACGACGCGGAGGCCGTTCCCCAGCGTCCAGGAGACCGCGCCGAAGAGCGGCTGGTCGACCCGCCGGGGCGGCGCGAGGGTGGCGGGCTGCGCGGCGGCGGGGATGGCCGGCGCGGCGAGGGTTGCGGCGGCGCCTTTCAGGGCGCGGCGGCGGGTGACGGGGTCCATGGCGTCAACATGCGACGGGACGCCGCCCGGCGCCAGCGTTCCCGGGGATTCTGATGAAGGCGTCATCATCGCGATGGACCCTCTGTCATCATCAGGTCCGCCGGAGGTCCCGCCGGCCGCGCGACGCGCGCCGCGCTACTGCAGCTCCGGAATCACCCAGAGCGGCTTCTCGCCCCGCGCCACGCGCTGGCAATTGTCGAAGGCGTTGCGGAAGCGCGCGGTCTGGTTGTCCCAGGTCGGGCCGGCATAATGCGGCGTCAGGATCACGTTCTGCAGCTTGAAAAGGGGGTTGTCGGCCGGCGGCGGCTCCTGGTCGAAGACGTCGAGGCCGGCGCCGGCGATCACCCCGCCTTCCAGCGCGGCGAAAAGCGCCTTCTCGTCGATGACCGGGCCGCGCGAGGTGTTCACGATATAGGCGCTGGGCTTCATGAGCTTCAGCTCGGCCTCGCCGATCATGTGCTTGGAGGCCGGCGTCAGCGGCAGGTGCAGCGAGACGATGTCGGAGCTGCGCAGGATCTCGTTCAGAAGCCCGAAACGGACATGCAGCGCATCCTCCTCGGCCTCGGAGACGCGGCGGATGTCGTAGTACTGCACGCGCATGCCGAAGGCATTGGCCAGCCGCGCCACCTTCTTGCCGATGGAGCCGAAGCCCACGATGCCCAGCACCTTGTCGCGCAGCTCGAAGAGCTTGGTCGAGCCCGGATTGTTGCCGCGCCAGCGGCCGCTCACCACGCTCTCATGCTGCCAGACCAGGCGGCGGCACACCGCCATCATGAGCATCATGGCGTGCTCGGAGACCGCGGTGGAATTGGCCCCGCCATTGTTGCAGACCGGAACTCCGGCGCCGCGCGCCGCCTCGATGTCCACGGTGTCGTAGCCGGCCGACAGCAGCTGCAGCAGCTTGAGTTTCGGCGCAGCGGCGTAGAAGCCCGCATCGATCGCCTTGTTGCCGAAGCCCACCAGGAAATCCGCATCGCCCATGGCCGCCTTGAAGGCGTCGCTGCCGAAGGGCGCGACGACCAGCTCCATCTCGGCGGGCGCGATCGTGCGCGCGGTGGCGATGTCGGACAGCGGGCTGTCCATCATGAGGATCTTCGGCGCCATTCGTTTCTTCCCTGGAATTGCCCGGGGCACGATACGCCCCACGGCAGTTCCGGCAAGCGGCCGGCCGGAAGAGTCTCGAACGATCGCGCCGAGACCGCAGGCTGGGGTTAACGAAGCGTCAGAAGCCCGGCGCTACCAGAGCCGCCAGCCCGTGAACCACCCCTGCCGCTGCGGCTGGATCACCGGCGTCTGCCCTTCCGACACCGGCCGCCCCAGCGCCGCGTTCTCGCGCAGGCGCTGCGCCTCGCGCGAGGCGTCCACCGGCGTGCCCGGCACCGGCTGCTCGCGCCAGAACAGCACGCGGTCCACCACCGTGCGGTCCGTGCGCTCGAGCCGCAGGCTCTCCTCGTCCACGCGGTTGCGGATGTTGTCCGGCACGTTCCGGCCGCCCTGGGCCAGCAGCGCCTGCTCTCCCGAGCTCGGCGCCGCCGAGCGCGGACCTGCCACGGCGGCCCCCGGCACCAGCGCCGATTCGGCCTGCTGCTGGGTCGTCATCTCCTGCGGGCGGGACGCGCCCGGGCGCGGCGTCGGCAGGTTGCCAAGGCTCGGCGGCATGGAGAGCGGCGCGCGGGTCGTCACCTGAAACTCGTCCGGCGCGTCGCGCGTGAGGCCGAAGCTGCGCATGGTGTCGCCGCCGCAGCCCGCCAGGAGGACGCCGAGGGCGAGCAGGGGAACGGCCTTCAAGGGAAAACCCTTGAACGGGGCTGGGGGCATCATCATGGCGCCTCTTTGCGCTGGGTTTCGGGCCGGATCAAGGCGTCTGCCACCAGGGCGAGGACGCCGCAGACGATGGCGGCGTCGGCGAGGTTGAAGACATACCAGTGCCAGCCCCCGGCGTGAACGTCGACGAAGTCCACCACCGCGCCGAACCTGACGCGGTCGATCACATTGGCGACCGCGCCGCCGATCACGGCGCCGAGCGCATAGGTCACGAGCCGGGTCTCGGCCCGGGCCAGCCAGCGGAGGAGAAAGCCGGCCACGACCAGGGCCAGCAGGGAGAGGATCAGGTGGTTCCAGCTCCCCTCCCCCGAGAAGAGCCCGAAGGTCACGCCGCGGTTCCACACCATGGTGAGGTCGAGCCCCACCGGCCCGATCAGGACCAGCGGGATGTTCCGGACCTCCGGCAGCCGCACGACCTCGAGGATCCACCACTTGCTGGCTTGGTCGAGGACCAGCAGCAGCAGCGCGAAGAGGACGCCGCGCCGGAGGGAAGGCGTCATGCGGGCAGGCTCTCCACGATGGATTCGCAGCGCAGGCAGAGCGTCGGATGGGCAGCGGATTTGCCCACCTCCTGCAGCACACGCCAGCAGCGCTCGCATTTCTGGCCAGCGGCCGCCGAGACGTCGAGACCGACCTCGGGGCCGGTTGCGATGCTGGCCTGCGAGACGATCAGGATCTCCGCCCAGTCCTCGGCGGAGAGCGTCGCGGCGGCGTCGCCCTCGGGCACGGTAAGCGCCACCGCGGCCTGCAGCGAGGAGCCGATGGTGCCGTCGCGCCGCTGGTCCTCGAGGCTCGCGGTCACGAGGCGGCGGGTGCGGCGGATGTCGTTCCACTTCGCCGCCAGCGCCTCGTCGCGCCACTCGGCGGGGAGATGCGGGAACTCCTGGAAGTGGATGCTCTCCGCCTCCTCGCCGAAGCGGGACAGCCAGGCCTCCTCGGCCGTGAAGCACAGCACGGGGGCGAGCCAGGCGCAGAGGCAGCGGTGCAGCATGTCGATCACCGTGCGCGCGGCACGGCGGCGCGGCGAGGAAGCCGCGTCGCAGTAGAGGCTGTCCTTGCGGATGTCGAAGTAGAAGGCGCTGAGGTCCATCGCGCAGAAGGCGTGGATCTCGGGCAGGACGCCGCTCCAGTCGTAGTCGGCGACGGCCTTGCGGATGCGGGAGTCGAGCTCCGTCAGGCGGTGCAGGACCCAGCGCTCCAGCTCCGGCATCTCGGACACCGGCACGCGCTCGGAATCCTCGAAGCCCGCGAGGTTGCCGAGCAGCCAGCGCAAGGTGTTGCGCATGCGGCGGTACAGCTCGGCCTGCTGCTCCAGGATGTTCTTGCCGATGCGCAGGTCTTCCGCCGTGTCGGAGTTCATCACCCAGAGGCGCAGGATGTCGGCGCCGTACTTGGCGATGACCTCCTGCGGGGCGGTCACGTTGCCGAGCGACTTCGACATCTTCCGGCCGCTCTCGTCGAGGACGAAGCCGTGGGTGAGGATGGCCTTGAAGGGCGCCACGCCGCGAGTGCCGACCGATTCCAGCAGCGAGGACTGGAACCAGCCGCGATGCTGGTCCGAGCCCTCGAGGTAGAGGTCCGCGGGGAAAGGTAGGCCGCGCGGCGGCAGGACGAAGGCGTGCGTGCTGCCGCTCTCGAACCACACGTCCACGATGTCCATCACCTGCTCGTAGTCATCGGGGTTCCGATGATTGCCGAGGAAGCGCTGCGCGGCGCCCGGCTGATACCAGGCGTCGGCGCCCTCGGTCCGGAAGGCTTCGACGATGCCGTCCATCACGGACTGGTCGCGCAGCACCTCGCCGGTCTTCCTGTCCACGAAGACGGCGATGGGCACGCCCCAGGCGCGCTGGCGGGAGATGCACCAGTCCGGCCGGCTCGCGACCATGCTGCCGATGCGGTTGCGGCCGACATCGGGCACGAAATGCGTGGCGGCGATCGCGTCCAGCGCCTTCCGGCGGATGTGGTTGCCGTCCTCCATGGCGATGAACCATTGCGGCGTCGCGCGGAAGATCACCGGCTTCTTCGAGCGCCAGGAATGCGGGTAGCTGTGCGTCAGCTTCGACTTGGCGACGAGGTTCCCGGCAGCCTCCACGGCGGCATAGACGGCGTCATGGGCCTTGAAGACATGCAGCCCCTCGAAGCCCGGCGCGTGGTGGGTGAAGGTGCCGTCGTCGTTCACCGTCTCGGGGATCACAAGGCCATAGGCGCGGCCGAGATTGAAGTCGTCCTCGCCGTGGCCGGGCGCGATATGGACGAAGCCCGTGCCGGCCTCGGTGGTGACGAAGTCGCCCGGCAGCACCGGCACGTCGAAATCGTAGCCGTGGCCCCGCAGCGGATGCGCGGCGATCGAGCCCTCCAGCGCCGTGCCCTTCACGATCTCCTTCACGACATGGGCGACGAGGCCCGCATCCTCGGAGAATTTCGGCAGCAACGGCAGCGCGACGATCACCGTCTCGCCCACCTTGAGATGGCTGCCCTCGCGGACGTCGGCCACATGCACGATCGCGTAGTCGATGTCGGGGCCGTAGGCGACGGCGCGGTTGCCCGGGATGGTCCAGGGCGTCGTCGTCCAGATGACGACGGAGGCGCCGGCGAAGGGGCCCGAGACCAGCGGGAAGCGGGCCCAGAGCGTCGGGCTCACATGGTCGTGGTACTCGATCTCGGCCTCGGCGAGCGCAGTCTTCTCCACCGGGCTCCACATCACCGGCCGCAGCCCGCGGTAGAGCGAGCCGTTCATCAGGAATTTTCCGATTTCCCCGGCAATCACGGCCTCGGACGGAAAGTCCATGGTGGCGTAGCGGTCGGGCCAGTCGCCGGCCACGCCCAGCCGCTCGAACTCCTCGCGCTGGACGCCGAGCCAATGCGCGGCATAGGCGCGGCATTCGGCGCGGAACTCCAGCACCGGCACGTCGTCCTTCTTCCGGCCGCCCTGGTACTTGCCCTTGGGGTTGCGGTACTCCTCCTCGACCTTCCATTCGATGGGCAGGCCGTGGCAGTCCCAGCCGGGGATGTAGTTGGCGTCCTTGCCGGCCATCTGGGCCGCGCGGTTGATGACGTCCTTCAGGATCTTGTTGAGGGCGTGGCCGATGTGCAGCGGGCCGTTCGCATAGGGCGGGCCGTCATGCAGGACGAAGGACGGCTTGCCCTTCGACTTCGCGCGCAGCCGGACCCAGCTGTCGGCATCGGCCCATTTCTTCAACAGCGCGGGCTCGCGCTTCGGCAGGTCGGCCTTCATGGGGAAAGCGGTGGCGGGGAGGAAGACCGTCTTGCGGTAGTCGCGCGAGGCGGTCTTGGTCTCGTCCACGGGAGCGTCGTTCATCGGGGTTCTCGTGCGCGACCGGTTCTCGGAGAATGGGCGCGGAATAGAGGGACGTGCGGGCCTGATCCCGGCCTTCAGGGGAAGGCCGGGCCGGGAATTCGGCCAGGAGCTCGTAACGTCCGGATCGCGCACATGCGGGGAGATATGCGGATGTCGGGGGGTGCCGGTCAAGCGCCGGAAGAGAGGGGCAGCTGCGTGATGCGGGTAAACCGCAGCTTCGGGGCGGATCTGGAGCCCTGTGCCGGACTGCGCCGGCTGCTGGCAACGCCGGCCGCCCGCATCGGCATCTTCGACGACCTGCGCCTGCGCCAGACGAGCCGGCTGCTGGTGCTGACCTCGCCAGCGGGCGAGGCGGTGATCGCGGAGACCTGCCCGGCATGCGGGGCCAGGCTCGTGCCGTGATTCAGTCCGCGCTCTCCCAGCCCGGCAGGAAGTCCGGGGTCTGGCCGATCGAGAGGAGCACGGCGCGTTCCATGCCGGCCCTCCCTTCCGGGGTCATGCAGGGCACGGTCTTCAGCTCGTAGACGAGACGCAGGGCCTGGCCGGTCCCGGCAAGATCGATGTCCACGGCGTATTCGTCGCACCGGTCGTCCGTCAGGCTGGCGCGCCCCACGAATTCGAGCCCGTCATCCACCCTCATATACACGTTCATGCTTTCCCCCTTCGCGCCGAGCAGGCACAGAACGCACGGCGGACCGCCATGGATGCGGCCCGGCGAAGATTTTCGCGCGGCTGATCCCATGTCCGGATCGGCCATTTCATGTTTATGACCCGGCCAAGGAGGCCATGCCCTTGACCGAGCTCTATATCGACGCCGACGCCTGCCCCGTGCGCGACGAGGCCTACAAGGTCGCGCTGCGGCTGGGCGTGGCGGTGCATGTCGTCTCCAACGGCGCGCGCGGCCTCCGCATCCCCGAGCATCCCCTGCTGCATCGCGTGATCGTGACCGAGGGCGCCGACGTCGCGGACGACTGGATCGCCGAGCGCATCACCGACCGCGACGTCTGCGTCACGCAGGACATCCCGCTGGCCGCACGCTGCATCGAGAAGGGCGCGGCGGCGCTGAATTCCAAAGGCCGTCCCTGGACCCCCGACAACATCGGCGGCGCGCTGGCCGGACGCGCTGTGGCCGAGCACCTGCGCTCGACCGGTGACCGCACGGGCGGGCCGGCGGCGATGACCCCGGCCGACCGCTCGCGCTTCCTCTCCACGCTGGACACGATGCTGCAGGCCGCCCGGAGGGGTCATGGCGGCGGGTCGGCGCCGAAGCTGCGGATCCCGCCCGGCGGGTTCTGAGAAAGCTGAACACAACCTGAATCGGGCGCATTCCCGCCATGGTTCGGCCATGTCGCGGGTGTTGGATCGCGACATTGGAGAGTTGCATCCGGTCCAGATCAGAAACGGCCGGCGCTTTCCCAAATTATCATCCTGCGGCTCCCCTGGGTCAGGCACCCCCGACCTGACAGGACAGAGGCCGCAGAGCGGAGGAAACTGCCATGAGCAGATTTCGCGCGCTCGCTGTCGTCGGCCTTTTCGTTTCGCTCGTCGGCTGCGCGCCGGGTTACTATGCCGATCCCGTCTATGCCGGAGGCTACGCGCCGGTCTACGGCGGCGGATACTATGGCGGCGGCTATTACGGCCGCCCGGCCTATGGCTATGCCGCGCCGCGCTATTATGCGCCTCCCGCCCGCTACGGATGGGGTGGTGGCGGCGGCTATCGCGGCGGCGGCTGGAACGTCCAGAACCACGGCGGCGGCGGTGGCTGGAACCGCGGCGGCGGCGGCTGGAGCCGGGGCGGCGGCGGTGGAGGCGGCGGCTGGAACGTCCAGACCCGCGGCGGCGGCGGTGGCGGCCGGGGCGGCGGCGGGCACCACCGCGGCCGAGGCTGACGCAACAATTTGCCATGCTTCCGCCACCAACGCGGTGCTACATGTGAGGGAATGGAGGAGGACAATCCGATGCGGATGTTCCGGAATGTGATGATGGCCAGCCTCGCCGCCCTTGGTATCGGCGCGGGCGCTGCCCAGGCCCAGTGGATCGAGAAGGCGCCGCCGCCGGTCTACTATGCCCCCCCACCCGTCTACGTGCCCCCGCCGCGGGTCTATGTGCCGCCGCCGGTGCCGATCTACGTGCCGCCGCCGGTGATCGTGGCGCCGCCGCGCTTCTACGGGCCGCGGCCCTACTGGGGCTATGGGCGGCCCTACTACCGCCCCTACGGGCATTACCGCCGCTGGTAGGCCGCGACGGCCTAGCCGGCTGATCCGGCTCGGCATTCCAGCGCCCCGGCGATATCGCCGGGGCGCTTTCTGCTCTATGGGTGGTGCATGTGCACCGTGATCCTGCTGCGCCGTCCCGGTGCCGCCTGGCCCCTTCTGCTGGCCGCCAATCGCGACGAGCGGCTCGACCGGCGCTGGGACCCGCCCGCGGAGTTCTGGCCCGGCATCCTCGGTGGCCGCGACGCCACCGCGGGCGGCACCTGGATGGCGCTCAACCGCGCCGGCGTGGTCGCGGCCGTGCTGAACCGGCCGGGCAGCCTGGGCCCCGCGCCCGGCAAGCGCTCCCGCGGCGAGCTGCCGCTGCTGGCCCTCGAATCCGCCACGGCCGCCGAGGCCGCCGAGGCGATGTCCCGGCTGGATGCGGGCCTCTACCGCACCTTCAACCTCGTCATCGCCGATGCGGAGACGGCCTGGTTCGTCGCGGGTCTCGGCGAGGGGGCGCCGCAGCCGGAGCCCCTGCCCGAGGGCGTCTCCATGGTCACGGCCCGCCCGCCCAACGACCTAGCGAGTCCGCGCACGGCCCGGCACCTGCCGCGCTTCCGCGCCGCGCTGCCACCGGAATCGCCGGAATCCGGGCCGCCGGACTGGGGCACCTGGCCCGCCTTGCTCGCCGATTCCGCCGGCGCGGCGGGCGAGGCGCTGAACGTCCCGCCGCTGGGCGGCTTCGGCACCGTCTGCTCCTCGCTGCTGGCGCTTGGCCGCGAAGGTCGCCGCGAGTGGCGCTTCGCCCCGGGCCCGCCCGACCGCACGCCCTTCGCGGCGCTCACGCTGCCCTGATCCGCGTGGCACGCATGGGCAAGCCTGCTATATGCCCGAATATCGACGTGAAGGACCACCACCATGGCTCGCCGCCGCCAGATCTACGAAGGCAAGGCCAAAATCCTGTTCGAAGGACCCGAGCCGGGCACCATCGTCCAATACTTCAAGGATGACGCGACGGCCTTCAACGCGCAGAAGAAGGGCATCATCACCGGCAAGGGTGTGCTCAACAACCGCATCAGCGAATACCTGATGACGCGGCTGGGCGAGATCGGCATCCCCACGCATTTCATCCGCCGGCTCAACATGCGCGAGCAGCTCGTGCGCGAGGTGGAGATCATCCCGCTCGAGGTCGTGGTGCGCAACGTGGCCGCTGGCTCGATGGCGACGCGGCTCGGCATCGCCGAGGGCACGCGGCTGCCGCGCTCGATCATCGAGTACTACTACAAGAACGACGCATTGCAGGACCCGATGGTGAGCGAGGAGCACATCACCGCCTTCGGCTGGGCCGCGACGCACGACCTCGACGACATGGTGCAGCTGGCGCTGCGGGTGAACGACTTCCTGACGGGGCTGCTGCTGGGCGTCGGCATCACGCTGGTGGACTTCAAGCTGGAGTTCGGCCGGCTCTACGAGAACGACGAGATGCGCATCGTGCTGGCCGACGAGATCAGCCCGGACAATTGCCGCCTCTGGGACAGCAAGACCGGCGAGAAGATGGACAAGGACCGCTTCCGCCGCGACCTCGGCAAGGTCGAGGAGGGCTACCAGGAGGTGGCGCGGCGGCTTGGCATCCTGCCGGAGGCAGGGATTCGGGACGTCAAAGGTCCCGAACAGATGCAGTGATTTTTTCGCCCTCGAACGCCGGGCGCCTGCTCCGCGGGCTTGGCTTCGCCGCGCGGCAGGAGCACTTGGCGTGCAGGGCGGTTTGGCGGCGCCGGCCGCGGTGCGGCCGGATTCTTTGAGCGAGGCGAGCGTTCCGAAATGAAACTCCGTGTGACCGTCTTCCCCAAGGCCGGCGTGCTCGACCCCCAGGGCAAGGCCATCGAGCGCGCGCTCGGCGGCCTCGGCTTCCAGGGCGTGGGCGAGGTCCGCACCGGCAAGGTCATGATCGTCGAGACCGCCGAGGCCGACGCCGCGAAGGCCAAGGCCCAGGGCGAGGAGATGGCGCGCCGGCTGCTCGCCAACACCGTCATCGAGAGCTTCACCGTGGAGATCGTGTGACCGCGCGCGAGACCTCGCTCCGCTACTTTCTCGCCGTCACGGCCGTCTTCACGGCCTGGCGCATGCTGACGACGGCCGCCTGGCTGGCATTCGGCCCCGAGCTGGAGCCTGAGCACCCGGTGACGCAGGTCTTCTTTTACCTGTCCAAAGCCTTCCTCGGCGGGCTGTTCTGGCCGATCAGCCTCTTCGTCGAAGGGCTGCGGAATCCCTTCGGCTGGATCTTCCCGCCATGGTGAAGGCCTCCGTCTTCCTCATGCTGGTGCTGACGGTCCTGGTCTTCATGGGGCTGCGCTGGCGCGAGCAGCGGATGTCGGCCGCGAAGCCCGCGCCGCGCCTCGGCTGGATCGCCCGGCAGCGCGCGCAGGCCGACCGCTGGGTGACCGCGGCCGCCATCGCCGCCATCGGCACCACGGTGCTGCTCGGCGGCCTGCACTGGCTCCGGGTCTGGCGAGGGTGATGGGCAATGGCGGTGCTGTGGGGCCTGGTCGTGCTGATCATCCTGCCCGCCGGCATCTTCTCGGCCGTCTATGGCGTGATGGCGATCGTCGCGCTGCCGATCGCGGTGGCGCTGGCGCTCCTGCTGCCGCGCCGCTGGATGCGCGGCCTGCCGGCGCTGACGCTGTTCTTCGGCTCCATGCTGCTGGCGCCCGTGCTGATGATGGCCGGCCTCGCCCTCACCGCCCTGGTGGAAAAGCCGCTCGCCTGGGACCACTTCGAATGGCGCCGCATCGAGCACGCCCGCCTGCCCGGCGCCGCCTGGCGCCACCTCTTCCCCGTCCGCCCCAGCAGCCGTGAGGACATAGATCCATGAAGGCCTCCATCGTCGTCTTCCCCGGGACCAACCGCGAGCGCGACATGGCGATCGCCCTCCAGCGCACGACCGGCCGCAAGCCGACCATGCTCTGGCACCGCGACACCGAGCTGCCCGCCGGCACCGACCTCGTGGTGCTGCCCGGCGGCTTCTCCTATGGCGACTACCTGCGCTGCGGGGCGATGGCCGCGCAGTCGCCGATCATGGCGGCGGTGCGCGCGCATGCGGAGCGCGGCGGCCATGTGCTCGGCGTGTGCAACGGCTTCCAGATGCTGACCGAGGCGGGGCTGCTGCCGGGCGCGCTGCTGCGCAACGCCTCCCTGCGCTTCCTGGCGATGAACTGCCGCATGCGCGTCGAGCGGGCGGACACGGCCTTCACGCATCACTTCCAGCGCGGGCAGGTCTTCCAGGCCACCCTCGCCCATGGCGACGGCAACTACTTCTGCGACGCCGAGACCCTGAAGCGGCTGGAAGGCGAAGGGCTGGTCGCGCTCCGGTACGAGGGCGACAACCCGAACGGCAGCCTCGACGCCATCGCCGGCATCCTCTCGCCCAACCTGCGCGTCCTCGGGCTGATGCCGCATCCCGAGAACTGCGTGGACCCGCTGGTCGGCGGAACGGACGGGCTGCCGATGTTCACCAGCCTCGCGGAGACCTTCGCCGAGGCTTGATGACAGGACGGAGAAACCGTCCGCCGCCCCTGATGCAGCACAGGGGCACCTTCGCCGCCCTCCCCACATCCTCCCGGCACGCCGGGCGTTCCGCTCGGCATCGGCCCAGAGCGGAGTGCCTGACCATGGCGGAAGCCCCCAACCAGACCCTCGAGGCGGCGCCCGACCCCGCGGCGCTGCTCCGCGAGATCGACGCGCTGCTCGAGACCCTGCCCCGCGAGGCCACCGTCGCCGCGACGCCCTGGGGCGAGCCCGGCCCGCGCGAGGCCTTCGCCGGGGGCGCCGCCAACCTGGCCCTCTACCTGGCCCTGCGCCGCCGCGATCTTCGCCCGCTCCAGCGCGCGCTGATGGTGCTGGGCCTCTCCTCCCTCGGCCGGCTGGAGGGCCGCGTGCTGCCGACGCTGCAGGCCGTCCGCGCCTCACTCGCGGCCATCGCCGGCGCCCCCGCCTCGCCCCGCCCGACGCCGGGGGAATTCTTCGCCGGCGAGCAGGCCCTCGCCCGCAACACCGCGGAGGTGCTGGGCGCCGCCTCGCCGCGCCGCCCCGTGCACCTTCTCGTCACCTGCCCCTCCGAGGCGGCGGACGAGCCGGGCTTCATGCTCGCCCTCGCCCGGCGCGGCGTCGAGGCCATCCGCATCAACTGCGCCCATGACGACGCGTCCGCCTGGGAGCGCATGGCGGCCCACGCCCGCGCCGCCGAGGCCGCCACCGGCCATCGCCTGCGCATCCTCATGGACCTCGCGGGCCCCAAGATCCGCACCGGCGAGGTCCGCCTGCCGCCCGGCGAGAAGCGCCTCCACCAGGACGACACGCTCGCCATCGTCCCGCCCGGCGGCCTCGACGCCGCACCCGGCGGCATGGACTTCCGGGCCGAATGCACGCTGGCCGAGGTGCTCGGCATGGTGGAGCCTGGCCACCGCCTCTTCGTGGACGACGGCAAGGTCGCCGCCCTCGTCGAGCGCGCCGAGCCTTGGGGCCTCGCCTGCCGCGTCACCCACGTCCCGGAGGACGGCGCGAAGCTGAAACCGGAAAAGGGCCTGAACTTCCCGGATTCGGTGCTCCGCTGCTCGCCACTCAGCGCCAAGGACCTGGCCGACCTCGACACCGTCGCCCGCCTCGCCGACGGCATCGAGTACTCCTTCGTGCAGTCGGCCGAGGACGTCCGCCTGCTCCAGCGCGAGCTGGCCGCGCGACGCCCGGAGGACTGGCGCGACCTCTCCCTCGTCCTGAAGATCGAGACCACCCGCGCCGTCCGCGCCCTGCCCGAGATCCTGGCCGCCGCGGCCGGCGAGCAGCCCACCGCCATCATGATCGCACGCGGCGACCTCGCGGTGGAGATCGGCTTCGGCCGCGTCGCCGAGATGCAGGAGGAGATGCTGTGGCTCGGCGAGGCCGCGCACGTCCCCGTCATCTGGGCGACCCAGGTGCTGGAGCACACCATCCGAAAGGGCACGCCCCTGCGCGGCGAGATGACCGACGCCGCCATGGGCGCGCGGGCGGAGTGCATCATGCTGAACAAGGGGCCCCATCTGCTGGAGGCCATCGACGAGCTGGACCGGCTGCTGCCCCGGATGGAGGAGCATCAGCACAAGAAGACGCCGCAGCTGCGGAGGCTCACGAGCTGGTGAGGTGGAACCGGGAGGCCCCGCCTCCCGGACCCTCCGCCGGGGAAACCCGTTTCCCCGGACCCCATCATTCCCGGGGCTAATCCACCCGCACCGCCTCCACGCGGCGGTTGAGCGAGCGGCCGGCCTCGCTGGCATTGTCCGCGATGGGCTCGTTCTGCCCGCGCCCGTCCGCGCTCAGCCGCGCCGCCGGCACGCCGTTCTGCACCAGCCAGGCCTGTACCGAGGCCGCCCGCCGCTGCGACAGGGGCACGTTGATGTTCGGCCCGCCCTGGTTGTCCGTATGGCCCACCAGGCGCAGCCGCATCGCGGGATCCGCCAGCATCGCCTCGCGCACCTGGGTCAGCACCGGCGCGGCGGAGATGTCGAGGTCGGCCGAGTTGGTGCGGAAGGTGATGTAGAGCGAGACGCGCCCCTGCTGCCGCAGCGCGGCCGCGACCGGCGCCTGCATCGGCGCGGCGGCCGCGAGGTTCTGCCCGCCCAGGAACCGGTAGCCCGCCGGATACTCGCCGTAGTTGGAGCTCGTGACGCCGTTGCGCGTGCTGCCGGGATAGCGCGGGTCGCCCGGCTGCATCTTCAGCTCCACGAGACCGCCGGTCAGCGGCACCACGCCCGCATGGCGCGCGGCGCGGCAGGTCGCGCTGTCCGCGGTATAGGCGTTGCTGCCCCAGACCGCGGCGCTGCGCAGCACAGCCTCCCCCGTGCAGACGCAGCGCAGCGATTCCGTGGTGCCCGCGAAGGCGCTCATGTTGTCCGGGCAGAGCTGCGGGCCGCTGGCCTCCATCCCCTCGAAGCGGAAGGTGGCGCGATAGTCGCCGTAGTTCTGGCTCTGCACGCCGTTGCGCGTGGTGCCGACATAGCGCGGCAGGCCC
The DNA here is from genome assembly GCF_058806835.1 of Roseococcus sp. GW821-FHT12F05. Classification (NCBI taxonomy): domain Bacteria; kingdom Pseudomonadati; phylum Pseudomonadota; class Alphaproteobacteria; order Acetobacterales; family Roseomonadaceae; genus Roseococcus; species Roseococcus sp. GW821-FHT12F05. Next base: position 77,685 of record NZ_JBXAQB010000004.1, on the reverse strand, counting down.
GGCATCATCCGGATCGCGACCGCGCCGCCCTGGCCGCGCACCGCGCCCGCATGCAGCGCCGCGCGGCAGGTGCCGCTGTCGGCCGTATAGGCGTCGGTGCCCCAGACCGCGCGGCTCACCGCCACGGCCGGCGGCGCGCAGGCGCAGCGCACCACCTCATCCGAGCCGGCATAGGCCGACATGTCGTCCGGGCAGGCCTCGCCGCCGGCGGCCGCCGCGGCGGCGCCCGCCACGCGCTCGCCCTCGAAGCGGAAGGTGGCGGCGTACTCGCCGAAGTTGGAGGTCGTGACGCCGTTGCGCGTGCTGCCGGGATAGCGCGGCTGGCCCGGGCCCATCCGCACCGCCACCGGCCCGCCCTGGCGGCCCACCATCCCCGCATGCAGCGCGGCGCGGCAGGTGGCGCTGTCGGCCGTGTAGGCGTCCGAGCCCCAGACGCTCGCATTGCGGCCCACCGCCTCGGCCGGGCAGGCACAGCGCAGCACCTCGTCGGAGCCGGCATAGGCGCTCATGTTGTCGGGGCAGGCCTCGCTACCCAGTGCGGCGGGAGCCTGGGCCCCGGCCACGCGGTCGCCCTCGAAGCGATAGCTCGCGCGATAGTCGCCGTAGTTGGAGGTGGTGATCCCGTTGCGCGTGCCGCCGGGGTAGCGCGGCTGGCCCGGCAGCATCTGGATCCGCACCGTGCCGCCGGAGCGCGAGACCGCGCCCGCATGCTGCGCCGCGCGGCAGACGTCGCTGTCGGCCGTGTAGGTGTCGCTGCCCCAGACGCTGCCCGCGCCCCCCGAGGGGCATGAGCAGCTCAGCACCTCCGAGGAGCCGGCATAGGCCGACATGTTGTTCGGGCACTGGCTGACCTGCGCCGCGGCGGCCTGGCCCTGCACGAAGGTGATGCTCTCGGGATAGCCGCCGAAGTCCCGCGTCTCGACGCCGTTGCGCGCGCTGCCGCGATAGCCCGGCAGGCCGGCAGTGATCCGCACGCGCACATCGCCGCCCTTGGCCGTGACCGCGCCCGCATGCCGCGCCGCGACGCAGATGGCGCTGTCGCTCGTATAGCTGTCGGTGCCCCAGACGGCGCCGCCCTGCTGGATCACCTCGGCCGGGCAGGTGCAGCTCACCTCGGCGCGGCCCATGGAGGCGCCGTCCACCGTGGCGGGACAGTTGGGGAGCGACTGCGCGGCGGCGGCGCCCGACCAGGCGAGCAGGAGCAAGGGCAGCAGAACGCGCATGGCGAGGTTCCTCCCCAGGAATTTTCCCGAGCATGGAATACGGGCGCGAAGCCGGGCAAGCTTGCGGAGGGCGCGGATTTGTCACGACTGTCGCGTCGGCAGGCCGCCGCCGCCATGGGCCGCGCGCCGCGGCGATCCGCGCCGCCTCGGCGTGCTGGTCCGGGCCGACCGGGACGACGACCCGGAGCTGCCCTGGCGCGGCTCCGCGCTCCTCACCGCGGAGGAGACCGACCGCCTGGCCGGATCCGGTACCGCGCGCACCGGAGCCGCTGGTGGACAATGACGGGGGCGGAACCTCGGCTTCGACGAGCAGGACCGGGAGGCGCCGCCTCCCGGCGTTGGGCCGCTGCCCTAGCCGAGGATGGCCCGGGCCTCTTCGGCGTCGGCCCTGATCTGCGCCACCAGCGCCGGGAAGTCGGGAAACTTCCGCTCCTCGCGGATGAAATGGGTCAGGGCCACGCCCAGCTCCTGGCCGTAGAGGTCCTCGGCGAAATCGAAGAGATGCGCCTCCAGCCGCGAGATCGGGTCGCCCCCGAGCGTCGGCCGCCGGCCGAGATTGGCCACGCCCTTCACCACCCGCCCGTCCGGCAGGGTCGCCCGCACGGCATAGACCCCGCGCGCCGGCTCCAGGTGGCGGCCGAGCGGGACGTTCGCCGTCGGGAAGCCGATGGTGCGGCCCCGCGCGTCGCCATGGGTCACCGGGCCGGTGATGGCGAAGTCGCGGCCGAGCATGGCGGCGGCGCGCTCGGGATAGCCGTCCTGCAGCAGGCGGCGGATGCGGGTGGAGCTGATCGCCCCCTGCGCATCCTTCACATGCGGCACGATGGAGAGGCCGATGCCATGCGCCTCGGCGAACTGCCCGAGGAGGGTCACGTCGCCGCCGCGGCGATGGCCGAAGGCGAAGTCCGGCCCACAGGCCAGGTGCCTCACGCCCAGCGCCTCGACCAGCACCGACCGGCAGAAATCCTCGGCCGACATGGCCGCGAGCTCGGCGCCGAAGGACAGCGCGATCACGTGCCGGGCGCCATGCGCGCCGAGGATCGCGGCCTTGGCCGGCAGGAGGGTCAGGCGGAAGGGCGGGTCGTCCGGCCGGAAATGCTCGCGCGGATGCGGCTCGAAGGTGAGCGCGCCCAGCGTGAGGTCCGGCCGCGCCTGGTGTGCGGCGGCGAGCACGGCGAGATGGCCGAGATGCACGCCGTCGAGATTGCCGAGCGCCAGCGTGGCGCCCCGCGCGGCCTCGGGCAGGCCGCGCCAATCCGTGTGAATCGCGACGCTCATGCCTCGGTCTGCGTCATCCAGCGCGTGACCTTGGGCGGCTCCCAGCTCGCCAGCATGTCCAGCGCCTTCTCCGGCTTGTGCGCCCGGAGCGCGAGGCCGGCATGCTGCGGCCGGACGAAGCCCTCGGTCTCCATGCGCTCTAGCAGCGCGAAATAGGGCGCCCAGTAGTCGTGGGTGTCGAGGAAGACGAGGCCCTTGCGATGGATGCCGAGCTGCGACCAGGACTGGATCTCGACCGCCTCCTCCAGCGTGCCGATGCCGCCGGGCAGCACCACGAAGCCGTCGGAGAGGTCGTTCATCATCGCCTTGCGGACGTGCATGGAGGGCACCACCCGCAGGTCGGTGACGCCGCCATGGCCGAGCTCGCGGTCCATCAGCGATTCGGGGATGACGCCGATGACCTCGGCACCGCCGCGCAGCGCCGCATCGGCGACGACGCCCATCAGCCCGACCTTGCCGCCGCCGTAGACGAGGCCGAGGCCGCGCCGGGCGATGGCCGAGCCCAGCGCGTCGGCGAGCCTGGCGTGGTCCGGATCATGCCCCGGCTGGGCGCCGCAGAAGACGCAGACGCGCTTCATACGGGGCGCGCCTGGACGAGCATCACCGCCTCGCCGTCGATGACCTTCTTGCCCGCGACGGTGCAGACCGTGGCCAGCGTCGCGCGCTTCTTCTCCGCGTCCAGCGCCGTGATGGTGACCGTCGCGGTGACGGTCGCGCCGATCCGCACCGGCGCCCGGAAGCGCAGGCTCTGGTCGAGATAGACGGAGCCAGGTCCCGGCAGCCGCGTGCCCAGCACCGTGGAGATCAGGCTCGCCGAGAGCATGCCATGCGCGATCCGCTCCTTGAACATCGAGGTGGCGGCGAATTCGGCGTTGATGTGGAGCGGGTTGGTGTCGCCCGAGACGGCCGAGAACAGCAGGATGTCGGCCTCGGTGATGGTCTTGGCGAAGCTGGCGGTCTGGCCGACCGACAGGTCCTCGAAATACTGCGCTTCCATAGATGGGTGGCCCCCTCTGCGTCGGGCCGTGTCTAGCGGAAAGCCGGCGAGGGGGAAACGAGTCGGGATCGCGGACGGGGCCCGCGGCACCGATCTCCCCGGATCGTCCCCTGTCGACTCCGCCCTAGGTCCCCGCCGGCTTGCCGATCTGCGCCTCGGCGGATTTCTTCTCGAGTTGCGCGAGCGCGTCGGGCACCAATCGCTCGGAAAAGCCGGCCAGGAACGACCAGGCGAGCAGTTTCGCGAACTCGACGGCGGGGGACAGGGTCGCCACAACCGTCGCCTCCGCCGGTGGCCGCGCCGCGGCCGTGGCCTCCGTGGCGATCCGGAGCATCAACACCGTTTGCTGGGTGATCATGCCCGGCGCGAATTTGGGGAAGATATTGCCCGCGATGAACTCCCCCCTCAGGAAGAAGTAGAAGATCACCGCACCGATGATCCCGTAGAGGATCCGCAGCCGCAGCATCCGCCCGATATAGGTCTCCATGACCGTCTGGAAGGAAAGCGAGGAAATATCGGCCTGGAAGCGCATCGCGCGGCTGAAGAAGGCCCCGAGGGCCGCGACCGACGCCACCGCGAGGAGGAGGAAGATCGTTTCGTTGATGTGCTGGGGCGCAGCGCCCGCCCTTGGGGTTGAAATGGTGGCCCAGATGAAGGTGGTCCAGATCAACGGCACCAGCATCGCAACGACCGCGACGATGAGGCCATAGTTCCACAGCGTGTCGGCGACCTCGTTGCGCAGGCGGCGCAGAAAGCGGCCCGCCATGAAGCCGGCCTGTAGCTCGTAGAGCAGCCCCCCATAGGTGTCGCGTCGCTCTTCCGGAGTCTTGCCCACGAAGGCCGGGAGGTCGGGGTAGGTGGACAGCGAAGCCAGCTTGCGATCACGGGCCAAGTTGTAAAGCGCGGAATATTGCGACTTGACCTGCGACTCCGTCAGGACAACCGACAGCAATCTTTCCGCAGCGTTGATTTTGATCCAGTCGACGTCCTGTATTCGTAGGTCTCCATTCTGGTCATAGAAGACTGCGTCAAGCCGCCTGGCGACATCCGCGTCGGGGGCTGGGCCGGCCTGCTTGCGCGCAAGCCAAAGCGCCTCCGCTTCCCGCCATTCCTGCTCCTGGGGTTCGTTCAGACGAGCCGCCGGCTCCTTCCGGGTGAGCCATGTGCTCGGGGGCCACAGTTTCATGCGACGCCATCCTCTCTGATCGAACAGAATTTCTATGCAGAAAAACAGCAGTTCTTCACCTTAAGTATATAGATTTGGCAGGTTATGTAAATTTATTTTGGAAGATATGACGCATTGATCGCGCGGAGGAACAGTTGCTCCCGTGATGCATCATAAGTTGCGGAAAATGAACAGATGGCGGCCCTTAGCGACAAGCCTCACAGGTTTGCTTTTCACCCGGCCGTCCCGATGGATCCGGCCCTATCGGGAACTCATCCCCACCAACCGCCCCTGCGCGTCATAGTGCCGGATGACGCTCCCCGAGACGTCGGACCGCCCGGTGATCCGCCCCTGGGCATCGTAGTCGCGCCGGGTGTCGCCATTCGTCTCGGAGCGGCCGATGGCGCGCCCCTGCCCGTCATATTCGCGCTTGGTCTGCGCCGCCGCTGGCAGCGTGAAGAGAAGGACCGCCAGGAGGAAGGCGGCCCGCATCATGCTCAGGCCTCGCCGTCCCGGTCGTCCTCGTCGTCCTCCTCCAGCAGGGCAGCCTTGGCCGCGCGACCGGCGTCCTGTGGCCCGTCCTCGCCGAGATGGGCGCGGTCGAGCGCGCTGCGTGGGCCGGCGTCACGCCCGCTTGCGGGCGCCACGGGGAGGGAGAGCAGCAGGGCTGCGAGGTATGCGGGCCACATGATGGAGCGGAGCTTTCCGGTCATCCGTGTCTTCAAAAAGGCAGCAATCGGGCGATTACAACCTTTCTTTCAGACCGATCCTCAAGTTCCAGCGTCGTCGGGATGGTGTGGCGGGAGTGCTCGGCGAGGCCATCGCGCGGCAGGTAGGCCCGGCCGGGATCGGCCAGCAGCACCGTGGCCTCGCGCGACATGGCGCGCAGCCAGGGGAGGATGTGGGCCGTCATCGGCGCCTCGTAGCAGACGTCGCCGGCCAGGATGACGTCCCAGCGGCAGGGGTGTCCCACCACGTCGCCGTCGAAGGGCTTGACCTCCACCCCATTCAGCGCCGCGTTCAGCCCGATCGCGGCGACGGCGAGCGGGTCGATCTCGGCGGCCTCGACCGCGGCGGCCCCCATCTGCGCCGCCACGATGGCCGCCAGCCCGCAGCCCGCGGCGAAGTCCAGCACGCGCCTGCCCGCCACCAGCGCGGGGTCGGCCCGCAGGGCCAGCGAGAGCGCCACGCTCCCCGGCCAGGCGAAGGCCCAGAAGGGCGGCTCCATGCCGTGCTGCTCGAGAAAGGCCTCGCTGGCCTGCCAGATGGGGGTGATCTCGGTGGCGAGGTGGAGGCGAAGGCCCGGGAGCAGCGGGGCCTCGGCGATCGTGGTCTGGGCGCGGATGAATCCGGCCAGGGCGGACGGCGTCCCCATGCCGCTACGGCATCCGTCCCGGCTTGTCGTTCGTGCGCATTTTCCGAGTCGTCGGGCGAAGCCGCCCGGCCGGAAGATGCCTGTCGGTCAAAGCCGGCCCAGCAGGATGGCGAAGGCCACCAGCAGCCCGACCTCGCGGTTGGACTGGAAGAGGGTCAGGCACAGCGCCGGGTCATGGATGTCCAGCGCGCGGATCTGCAGCGCCAGCGCGCCGGCCGGCAGAAGCAGGCCCAGGTAGAACCAGGGCGAGAGGCCCGCGAGGAAGCCTGCCAGCGCCAGCAGCAGGATCACCGAAGTGTAGCAGGCGGCCAGGAAGGGCCGCGTCCGCTCACCGAACTTCAGCGCGGTGGAGCGGATGCCGACCAGCGCGTCGTCCTCGCGGTCCTGATGGGCGTAGATCGTGTCGTAGCCGAGGATCCAGGCGATGGTCGCGCCGTAGAGGACCACCACCGGCAGGGCCAGCGGCGCGCCGGCGGCCACCGGCCCCATCAGGGCGCCCCAGCCGAAGGTGAAGCCCAGGATCAGCTGGGGAAAATCCGTCACGCGCTTGGCGAGCGGGTAGAGCAGGATCGGCAGCAGCGAGCAGACGCCGAGCCAGATGGAGGCCATGTTCAGCTGCAGCAGCACCGCCAGCCCGATGGCGCAGAGTAGCACGAGGAACGCCACCGCCTGCCGCGGCGAGACCGCGCCCGAGGCCAGCGGCCGGCCCCGCGTGCGCTCCACCTTGCGGTCGATGTCGCGGTCCCAGAGGTCGTTCACCACGCAGCCCGCGCCGCGCATCGCGAAGGCGCCCACGAAGAAGAGGAAGGCCAGCCACAGCCCCCTGCCCCAGTCCGGCGCCCAGAGCGCGATGCCCCAGAGCCCTGGCAGGAAGAGCAGCCAGCTCCCGATCGGGCGGTCCGCCCGCATGAGCAGCGCATAGGGCCGCCAGGACGCCGGCAAGCGGGCGATCCATCCGGTCGTGCGGATGTCGGTGTAGCCGCCCAGGATGGGGTTCTCTTGCACGGGCGCATGCAGCACGGCACATCGGGCCATGTCCATCCCTCGCATCCATGCCGAAGGGCCGCTCGCCGAGGGCGCCGAGATCGCGCTGACGCCGGCCCAGGCGCATCATATCGGCACCGTGATGCGCCGCGCCCCCGGCGCCGAGCTGCGCGCCTTCAACGCCGAGGACGGCGAATTCGCCGCCGAGCTCACCGCGCTGCGCAAGGACCGCGGGGCCATGCGGCTCGGCGCCCGGCTGCGCGCCCCCTCCCCCGAGCCGGAGCTGCGGGCGCTGATCGCCGCGCTCAAGCGCGAGGCCATGGACTGGGCGGTGGAAAAGGCCACCGAGCTCGGCGCCACCCTCATCCAGCCCGTGCTGACCCGCCGCTGCGTGGCCGATCGCAGCAACACCCAGCGCCTGCTGGGCATCGCCCGTGCTGCCGCCGAGCAGTGCGAGCGCCTCTCCGTCCCTTCCGTGGAGGAGTCGCGGCCGCTGCATGCCGTGCTTGATGCCTGGGACGGCGCGCCCCTCCTCGTCGCGGCCGAGCGGCGCGACGCCCCGCCGCTCCACGCGCTGCTGCGCGGATTGCATGCCCCGTGCGGTTACCTCGTGGGCCCCGAGGGGGGCTTCGACCGGGCCGAACTTGACGACCTCGCCCGACGTCCCTTTGTTACGCTGGCCACGCTAGGGCCGCGCATCCTTCGCGCGGAGACGGCGCTGGTCGCGGGACTCGGGGCCATCGCCCTGTCGCTCGACGTCCAAGGCTGACTCTCCAGGAATAGAAAGCGACCTTATGTCCAATCCCGGCCAGGCTGATCCCACGCCGATCACCTCCGCGCGCCAGCTCGCCGACTGGTTCGCCTCGGGTTCCAAGCCCCGGTCGGACTGGCGCATCGGCACCGAGCACGAGAAGATCGGCTTCCGGCGCACGGATTTCTCGCCCCCCGATTACGAACACCAGGGCATCGGCGCGCTGCTCGAAGGCATCATGGACAAGGGCTGGGAGCCCATCCACGACGGCGACAACGTCATCGGCCTGACGCGCGACGGCTGCTCCGTGAGCCTGGAGCCGGGCGGGCAGTTCGAGCTCTCGGGCGGCCCGGTCGAGGACCTGCACGCGACGCGGCTCGAGATCGCCTCCCACCTGCGCGACGTGCACGAGGTGGGCGGGCCGCTCGGCCTCGGCTTCGCCGGCATCGGCTTCAACCCGGTGGCGCGGCGCGAGGACATGCCCTGGATGCCCAAGAGCCGCTACGCGATCATGCGGCGCTACATGCCGCTCAAGGGGAATCTCGGCCTCGACATGATGCTGCGCACGGCGACGGTGCAGGTGAACCTCGACTTCGGCGACGAGGCCGACATGGTCGAGAAGCTGCGGGTGTCGCTGGCGCTGCAGCCGCTGGCGACGGCGCTCTTCGCCAGCTCGCCGCTGCGCGAGGGCAGGCCCTCGGGCTTCAAGTCGCTGCGCGGGCATGTGTGGTCCGACACCGACCCGGACCGCACGGGCATCCCCGGCCTCGTCTTCGAGGAGGGCTTCGGCTTCGAGCGCTTCGCCGAGCACGCGATCGACGTGCCGATGTACTTCGTCGCGCGCGAGGGCGGCCTGCACGACGTCGCCGGCCAGAGCTTCCGTCGCTTCATGACGCAGGGCCTCGACGCGCTGCCCGGCGTAGAGGCGACGATGGGCGACGTCGCCGACCACGTGACCACCCTCTTCACCGAGGTCCGCCTCAAGAAGTTCCTGGAGATGCGCGGCTCGGATTCCGGCAGCGCGGCGATGCTGCTCGCCGAGCCCGCCCTCTGGGTCGGGCTGATCTACGACGATGCGGCCCAGAAGGCCGCGCGGGCGCTGACGAAGGGCTGGAGCGTCGCGGACATGCACGCCCTGCGCGCCGAAGCGCCCAGGCTGGCGCTGGAGGCTGATATCGCCGGCCGGAAGCTCCGCGACGTGTCGCGCGACGTGCTGGCCATCGCGGAAGGCGGGCTGAAGGCACGCGGCCTCGGCGAGGAAGCGTACCTCGCGCCGCTGCACGAGATCGTGGCGAGCGGCATGACCCAGGCGGACCGGATCCTGCAGCTCTACGAGGGCGCGTGGGGCGGCGACGCGCGGAAGGCGTTCGAGTTCACGGAGCTTTAGGCTCCCCTATTCCTCCGCCCCGATCTCGAAGCTCACCTCGCAGACCAGCCCGCCCGGCTCCCAGCGCGGCCACATCTGCCCGCCGAGCCGGTTCTCGAAGGTCTGGCGGATGAGCTGCGCCCCAAAGCCCTGACGCCGTGGCGGCCCGGCCAGCCGGGGCCCGCCGCTCTCGCGCCAGAGCAGGTGGACCATCCCTCCCCCGGCGTCGCCCTCGGTCCACCAGCTCACCTCCAGCCGTCCGTCCGGCACCGAGAGCGCGCCGTATTTCGCGGCATTGGTGGTGAGCTCGTGCAGCGCCATGGAGAGCGGCTGCGCCACCTCCGCGCCCACCAGCAGGCTCGGCCCCGACAGCACGATGCGCGCCGCGCCGAAGGGCGCCAGCTCGTGCTCGATCAGCTCCTTCAGCTCCGCGCCCTTCCAGCGGCGGTGGCTGAGGAGCGTCATGGTCCGCGCCAGCGCCTGCACCCGGCCCTCCATCACCTGGATGAAGGCCTCGGGGCTGTCGGCGGTGGTGACGCGCAGCAGGCCGGAGACGACCGCCAGCGCGTTCTTCGCCCGGTGCTCCACCTCATGCGCCAGCAGCGCCGTCTGCTCCTCGGCGAGCTTGCGTTCCGTCACGTCGTAGGCGACGCCCATGAGCTGCGCCTCCGGCCCGCCGTCGAAGGGCAGCCGCCGCGCGCGGGCGGTGATCCAGATGGTCTCCGCTTCCCCAACGAGCCCCGGCCGGCGGATCCGGAACTCGCTGCGGAAGACGCCGCTGCGCTGCGCCACCACCATCTCGCGCCGGACGCGGCCGCGATCGGCCGGGTGCAGCCGCTCCACCGTCGCGGCGAGGTCGGGCTGGCCCGCCTCGGGATCGAAGCCCCAGAGCTCGATCATCTTGCGCGACCAGGTGATCTGCCGCGTCGCGGGGCTCCACTCCCAGGTGCCGATGCCGGCCGCCTCCTGCGCGAGGCGCAGCCGCGCGTCGCTCTCGGCCAGCGCCTGCTCGGTGCTGCGCAGCGGCGTCACATCCACATGGGCGCCGCGCATGACCAGCGAGCGGCCCTCTGCGTCGCGCTCGATCTCACCGCGCGCCGCGATCCAGCGGGTGTCCCCCGTGGGCGTCAGGATGCGGTAGCTCTGCGAGTATTCCGTAACGCCGCTGGTGTCCGCGATGGCATCGAGGAAGGTCTGCTCCGCGCGCTCGCGGTCGTCCGGATGCAGGCGGCGGACCCAGTCGGCATGCCGCTCCTCGGCGGGCGTCCGCTGGCCGCCCTGCAGCGCCATGTACTCGGCGGAGCGGCGGTTCACGCCCGTGCGCAGGTCGATCTCGAAGGTCGCGACGAGGCCGAAGCGGGCCGCGCGGTCCAGCCGGTCGGCGCTGCGCTCCACGTCGCTCTCGAGCATGGCGTTGATGGCATCCATCCGCAGCTGGTCGCGGCGCACGCGCAGGCTGAGCAGGAAGAGCATCAGCGTCGCCGGGAGGCCGAAGACCATGTGGGTGGCGATGATCCCCCGCCAGTGCGCGGCGATGGCCGCCTCCGGCCGCAGACTCACGGCATAGACGGGGAAGCCGTCGACGCGGCGCACCGCGTTCAGCGCGGCCGCGCCCTCCACCACGCTGGTGGAGCGGTAGTTCGCGGTGACGGCGCCATCGGCGACCGCCTGATGGAAGGGCCGGCCGGCCGGAATGGGCGGCAGCAGCCCATCCTGGCCGGTGGTGCGGCTGAGGATGTAGCCATCGTCCCGGATCAACGCGAGCATGTCGCTGCCCGGGCCGAGCAGCCGGCGCATGCCCTCGGCGAGCACGTCGGGGCGGATCGAGAGGATGATGAGCCCGTCGAAGCCGCCCGGGGCCACGTCCGAATTGCCGGTGTCGCGGCGCGCGCGGCCCACCGAGAAGAGGAGCTGGCGCTCGAACCGCCCAAGGAAGGGGCGGCTGACATAGATCTCCGGCGCGTCGGGCGCGCTGAGGGCGGCGAAGTAGTCGCGGTCGGTCAGGATGGTGTCGCGCCGCACGGGATAGACGTTGGTCGCCAGCAGCGGCTGGGCGTTGCGGTCGATCACATAGGCGAGCTCGGCCTGCGGCAGCTCGTCCACCAGCGCCTTCAGCTCGTCGTGCCAGCGCCGCTCGTCGGCCTGGATCGCGGCGTCCGACAGGCCGCGGAGCCGCTCGTTGATGCGGCCGACCGCGACGGCCTGCGCCTCCAGCACGCGGGCGGCGTATTCGGCGGCGGCATCGGCGGTGCGGCCGAGCTGCAGCGCCGCGTCTTCCCACACCGAGCGCCAGCTGAGCCAGGCGCCGACGGCGAGCATGGCCAGCGGCACCAGGACCGCGGCGACCGGCAGCAGCAGGGTGAAGCGCGTCCGGCGGGACCGGGGCCTGGGGATGGGCTGCGGGGCGTGGAGCGGCGGGGCCGGCTCCTGCATCCGGGGCGGCGAAGCGGGCGAGCCCTCGACTGTGCTCACCTTCGCCTCCGTCCGCCAGGTTCGCAAAGCCGGATTCGCGACCCGAACCCAATCAGAGGCATGGAATCCGTCATGTCAAGCGAGGCGGCACATGGAAGCGCGATCCGCAGCGGTGGCAGGTCGCCCTTCCCGGGAAGTCCTGGACCGCGCCCCGGCTCGGGGGATCGCGGTCCATGATTCCGGAAGCGCCCACGGGGAGGCGCCTCCGGGGGCCGGGTCAGTTCCCGACACGCACCAGCCGCAGCGGGAAGCCGTTATCCGCCTGCTGCCGAAGCTGGACCGTGCTCCGCGCGGCCCAGACCACCTGCTGCTGGTGCAGCGGGATATAGGCCACGTCGTCGCGGATGATGTTCGACGCCTGGGTGATCAGCTCCTGCCGCCGGGCCGGGACGGTCTCGACGCCGATCTGCTCGATCAGCGTGTCCAGCGCCGGGTTGGAGTAGCCCCCGTTGTTGAACACGCCGCGCGTGCCGTCACGGGTGCCGGCCAGGTTGAACAGCGCGTTGTGGGCGTCATAGGTGTTGGGCGTCCATCCCAGCAGGTAGAAGCTCGTGTTGAAGCGCGGCGCGTTCACCTCGGCGAAGAAGCGCACGCGGGTCTGGGCGGCCAGCGTCACGCGGACGCCGATGCGGGCCAGCATGGCGACGACGGCCGTGCAGATCCCCTCGTCGTTCACGTAGCGGTCGTTCGGGCAGTCCAGGGTGACGCCGAAGCCGTTCGGGTAGCCGGCCTCGGCCAGCAGGCGCTTGGCGCCGTCGACGTCGAGCGGCAGGCGGCGGTCGTTGGCCTCCAGGAAGCCGTTCACGCCCGGGCCGAAGATCTGGCCGGTCGGCCGTGCCTGGCCGCGCATGACGCGCGTGCGGATCGCCTCGATGTCGATGGCCTGGTACATCGCCCGTCGAACGCGCACGTCCTGGAACGGGTTTCGTCCGCGCACGTCGCTCTTCAGCAATTCCGCGCGGCTCTGGTCCAGGCCGAGGTAGATGGTGCGCAGCTCGGCGTTCTGGATGATCCGCAGCCCGTTGGTGCGGCCGATGCGGTCCATGTCCTGCGGCGGAACGGTGTAGATCATGTCTACCTCGTTCGAGAGCAGGGCCGCCACGCGCGTCGCGTCATTGGCGATGACGTTGAACTCGATCCGGTCGAGGTTGTGGGCCGGCGTGTCCCACCAGTTGGGATTCCGGGCCAGCACGGTGCGACGGTCGGGCTCGCGGGAGACAAGCACGAAGGGGCCGGTGCCCATGGCGTTGCGGGTGGCGAAGTTCTCCTCGCGCGAGGTGAGGTCGGCCACGCGCTGGGCGTTGTGCGATTCCAGCCAGGCCTTGCTCATGATGCCGAAGCTGGTGATCTCCTCGGGAAAGATCGGGTTCGGCGCGCGGGTCTTGACGACGACGGTGAAGTCGTCAGGCGCGGTCACCTCGGCGACGGTGGCGAAATAGGCCTGGATGTTGGAGCCGGGGCCGCGGGCGCGGGCGATCGAGTAGACCACGTCGGCCGCGGTGAAGGGCGTGCCGTCGGAGAACTTCACGCCGCGCCGCAGATGGAAGGTCCAGGTCAGCGGGTCCGTCTGCTCCCAGCGCTCGGCCAGCGCGGGCTCGAGGCGGAGCTCGGGATTACGCCGGATCAGCGGCTCGTAGATGTTGGCGTTGAAGGTGAGGAGGAAGGTCTCGGACCGCGTGTAGGGATCCATGGAATTGACGTCGCCGTCATTGGCCCAGCGGAAGGTGGCCGCCCCAGTCACTCCAAAGGGGGCAGGCAGCGCCAGGCTGGCCGCGAGCAATCCCGCGGCGAGGAAGTTTCGGATCATTGGGTGTCTCCCGAGCTTTCGTGCCCGCGGAGGCTAGACCTGCGTCTCAGGGGCGTCGAGGGAGCGGAAACAGCGGATTCCCGGCCTCGCGGCGGCCGAAACCGACCCGCCTGTCTTTTTTCGTGCCGAAGCCTATTCAGGCGGCAACGCCGCCCACGACTCCACCCCGGGGACCGAGCATGGACAACACCACCCGTTCCGAGCGGACCCGCGCCGCCGCCATCCAGGCGGCGCTCGCCATCATCGCCCGCGACGGCGCCGGCCGGCTGACGCTCGACGCCATCGCGCGCGAGAGCGGCATGAGCAAGGGTGCGCTGATGCACCAGTTCCACACGAAGGAGGCCGTGCTGAAGGCGCTGCTGGAGCACCAGGTCGCGCATTTCGAGGCCTTCTCCCGCCGCTACCTGGAGGAGCATGCGGGCACGTTGCCGCAGCCGCAGCTCGCCGTGCAGATCGCGACGCTGCGCGAGGCCGTGGCCAGCTCGCAGCCCGTCGCGCTGGCCATCCTCGGCGCGGTGGCGCAGGAGCCGAACCTTCTCTCCATCACCCGGGACGGCGACGCGGCGCGGCTGGAGGCGATCAAGGCGGAGGCCTCAGACCCGGACCTCGCGCTGCTGCGCTGGGCGGCCGCGCAGGGCCTGGCGCTCTCCTCGCTCTTCGGCCTCAGCCCGCTGCCCCCGGCGGAGCGGGAGCGGCTGTTCGACCGGCTGCTGGACGACGCGCAATGGACCCCGCGCCCCGGCAGCGAGGCGCCGAAGAAGAGGAAGGCGCGCTAGCGGCACTTTCTCTCGGCGAGGCGAAGGCCTGTCGCGGGGTTCTGCATTTTCCTATTTACAAACCGACTGGTCGGTTTTTATATGCCTCCACGCAGCCGACATGGGGCCGGATGCGGTGCAGGGATCCTCGCACCATGCCGAGGCTGGCTTCGTTTCCGGGCGGGTATCGCGGCATCGGCGGAACCGGCGCGTCATGCCCGCGGGCCCTCGGTACCCCACCGGGGACGGCCGGCCTCCCGTGGCCCGGCACCCTGGCGATCCGGCTCGTGACGGCCTTCGGCGGCGCCGCGGGATGGAGCCGGCGCCTTCCCCTCAACCTCAACGCGGCATGCGCCTCGGCCGGCGAAGTGGCCCGGCTGGTGGCAGCCCTTTCCACCTGACCCCGAACGGAGACCCATATGTGCAGCCCCCTCCTGGCGCGCCTCCCGGCGGCCGTGGCGCTCTGCGCCCTTCTCGCCGCCTGCGGCACGGCCGACCCGGTCGCCTATTCCGGCATCGCCTCCTCCGCGCAGCTCGCGCCCAACCCGCGCGACAGGACGGGGCGCATCCCCTTCCGCTACGCCACGCCGGTGGACTGGCAGAGCTACAGGCGGGTCATCGTCGAGCCCGTCGCGATCTACCGCGGCGCGGACCACCAGTTCGGCGAGATGACCGAAGGGGAGAAGACGGAGCTGGCCCGCTACATGCAGACCCGCTTCGCGCAGGCGCTGGGCCAGCGCTTCGGGCTGACCACCGATCCGCGGCCCGGCACGCTCCGCATCCGGCTCACGCTGACCGGCGCGGCCACCAACACGCCCCTGCTCAGCACCCTCACCCGCTTCGACCTCAGCGGCGGCATCTACAACGGGGTCCAGGCCCTGCGCGGCGGCGAGGGCATCTTCACGGGCTCGGTGAGCTACGCGGTCGAGATCCACGATGCCGCCGCCGATCGTCTGCTTGAGGCCTTCGTCGCCAAGCAGTATCCCAACGCCTACAACATCCCCGCCAGCATGGGCGCGCTGGCCGCGGCGCGGACGGGCATCGAGAAGGGCGCGGAGGAGCTGGTGGCGCAGCTGAGATAGCGCCGGAAGGACGCGAACCGCCGTCGAAAGCGCTTCCCTTCCCCGCTATGCTGCCCCAAGGGCGCCCGCGAAGGCGCCGTCGAGGGGAACGGACATGATCGACAGGCTCATCCTGGCTGCGGCCGCGTGCCTCCTCCTGGCCGGGGGCGCGCGGGCCCAGACGGCGCCCCTCAATACGGCGCCCACCGACGCGGAATGCCGCGCGCTTGCCGGCCTCGCCATCACCGACACGAACCTGCTCTCCGCGACGGCGGTGCCGGCGCGCGAGGACGGGCTGCCCGCCCATTGCCGCGTGCTCGGCTATATCAGGCCCGCGATCAACTTCGAGCTGCGGCTGCCGGTCTCCGGCTGGAACGGCAAGTTCTACATGGTGGGCTGCGGCGGCTTCTGCGGGCAGGTACTCTCCGAGCGGCCGAACTTCACCAATGCGATGAATTACGGGCTCCGGCGCGGCTACGCCGCGGCCACCACCGATGCCGGCCACTGGGGCTCCAGCGCCACCGACGCGCGCTTCGCCTGGAACAACCGCCTCGCCGAGATCGACTGGGGCACGCGCGCCATCCCCGAGGTCACGCGCGCCTCCCGCGCGCTGGTCGCGGCCTATTACGGGCGGCGGGCCGAGCGCTCCTACTTCGCGGGATGCTCCACCGGCGGGCGGCAGGGGCTGATGGAGGCGCAGCGCTTCCCGGACGATTTCGACGGCATCATCGCCGGCTCGCCGGCACTGGACGAGACGCAGCTGGCCGGGACCTTCCTCGCCTGGACCGGAAGGGCGAACATGGACGCCGAGGGGCGGCGCATCCTCGACCCCGCCAAGGTGCCGCTGATCAGCCGCGCGGTGAGTGAGGCCTGCGATCCCGCGGACGGGCTGCGCGACGGGCTGGTCTCCAACCCGCGCGCCTGCCGCTTCGATCCCGCCGTCCTGCAATGCCGCGAGGGATCGGATCCCGCGCAATGCCTGAGCGGCGCCGAGGTCGGGGTGCTGCGCGCCTGGTACCAGGGCCCGCGCGACAGCGCCGGGCGGCAGCTCTATCCGGGCGGCATCCCGCTGGGCTCGGAGCCCTACTGGCCGGTCTGGCTCGCCGGCACGGCGCAGAACCCGCCGCTGAACCCGCTCTTCGCGCGCGACTACCTCCGCTACATGGGCTTCCGGGAGGATCCGGGCGACAGCTACGAGCTCCACCAGTTCGACTTCGACCGCGACCCCGCGCGGCTCGCGCTCATGTCCCCCTTCTACGACGCCACGAGCACCGACCTCTCGCGCTTCCGCGCGCGCAATGGACGGCTGATCGTCTATCACGGCTGGGCGGACGCCATCGTGACGCCCGAGCGCACGGTGCAGTGGTTCGAGGCCGCGACGGAGGCCGCCGGCGGGCGCGAGGCGATGGCGCGGAACGCGCGGCTCTTCATGATCCCGGGCTTCGACCATTGCGGGCTCGGCAGCGCCGGCCCCGGCATCAACGAGACCGGCTTCGATCCGCTCTCGGCGCTGGAGGCCTGGGTGGAGCGCGGAGAGGCCCCGGCCTCGCTCCTCATGACGCGCAGTGCCGAGCCGCGCTTCAGCCGCCCCGCCTGCCCCTGGCCGCAGGTGGCACGGCACGGAGGCGGCGACCCGGGCGCGGCAGAGAGTTTCTCCTGCGCCGATCCGTAACGGGGCCGTCTCAAATTGACCGGCGGCGGCCCGCTTCCTAGCCTGTCCGCGCAAACAACGAGGCCTGCCCCATGAGCGACGCCTTCGGGATCGAACGGCATCTGACGAAGAACGGCTTCGGCGCGGCGCTCCGCTTCGCCGGCGGCGCCGTTGCGGCCGTGCGGGCCGCCGAGCAAGACCCGGACGCCCTGCCCGCCCTGCTGGCCGAGGCGCGCGGCCTGCTGCTGCTCCCGGGCCTGGGCGCGATGGCCGACGATCCGGCGCTGCTGCTGCGCCTCAGCCGGATCTTCGGGCCCGAGGTGGAGAACTACCGCGAGACCGGCATGGCCCTGAACCTCGTGCATCCGACGGTGCCCGAGATCTTCGTCGTCTCCAACACGCCGCCCGCCAGCAAGGCGCCGCCGCGGCTGCCCGATCCGCCGCTCACCGCCGACGGCAAGCTCCCCGTGCAGTTCCCGCACCGGCGCGGCTGGCACACCGACCAGAGCTACCGCCGCCCGCCACCGGACATCTCGCTCTTCCTCGCGGTGCTGCCGGTGCCTCAGGGCCAGGGGCAGACGCTCTTCGCCGACGGCACCGCGGCCTATGACGCGCTCCCGCCCGCGATGAAGGCCCGGATCGAGGGGCTGGAAGGGCTGCATGTCGGCTCGCGCGCCAACCGGACGCGGCAGGCGGTGCTCGCGGGCGAGCCGCCGCGCGAGCTGCAGCCGCACGAGCGGCCGCAGCGGCAGCCGGTGGTGCGGGTGCATCCCGTGACCGGGCGGCGCGCACTCTACCTCTGCGAGTTCGGGCAGATGGACTGGCTGGAGGGCCCCATCCTCGGGATGGAGCCCGGGCCGGACGGCGAAGGCGGCGGGCTGCTGATGGAGCTGATGGCCCACATGACGCAGCCGGACTTCGTCTACGCCCACGAATGGACGGCGGGCGACCTGGTGATCTGGGACAACCGCTGCCTCATCCATGCCGCGACCTGGTTCGACGCGGAGAAGGAGTGGCGGATCATGTGGCGCACGACCGTCAGCGGGAATCCCGGCCCGGCCTATGCCGGCGAGCGGAAGAGCTGGGTGGCGGCCTAGTCTAGCTCAGCCCTCTTCCTCGATTGCGATCTGCGCGACCTGGGCGGCGCCGCCGTTGAGCTGCGCCGCGACGGCATGGCCGATCGCGACCGCGCCCACGCAGAGCACAACCGAGGCCGCAACGTTGATCGCGGCCCGCAGCATCGCCCCGCTCCGCAGCAGGTCCAGCGTCTGGAGGCTGAAGGAGGAGAAGGTGGTGTAGCCGCCGCACAGGCCGATCATCACGAAGAGGCGCATGTTCTCGGACAGCGGATAGCGCCCATCGGCCAGGGTCAGCGTGCCGAAGAAGCCGATGACGAAGGAGCCGGTGACGTTGATCGCGATGGTGCCCCAGGGCAGCTCGCGGCTGATCGGCAGCGCCAGCACGGAGACGACGTAACGGGCCAGGGTGCCGAGGGCGCCGCCGATCATGACCAGCAGGCAGGTGGTGAACGACATGCTCGCTCCTTCTTCCTTTCGGTCGCGGAATCCGGACCTCCGGCACCCTCGCGCCTTTGGTCATCCGCTTGAGCGGCGGGCATGAAAAAACCCGCCTAGCGGCGGGTGGGTCTCGGGACGCACCCCTACCGCCTTCTGGCTGCGGTAGGAGTCATCAGCCCTGGCGGGCGGTTTCGGGGAACTCCATCCCCGTCTCGCGACGGAGATAGACCGCCCCGCCGCCCGGCGCAAGGATGGATCAGGCGGCCTTGAAGGCCGTCGGCAGGCTGGAGATGGCCGCGTCGATGAAGGGCGCGTCGGCCGAGGCATCGTGCTTCTGCGCGATGATCTCGCGCACCGCCGACGTCGCGATCTCGGCGGCGGCGTTGCGGACCTCGGTCACGGCGCTCGCCTCGGCGGCGGCGATGCGGTCCATGG
Source organism: Roseococcus sp. GW821-FHT12F05 (assembly GCF_058806835.1). Taxonomy (NCBI): domain Bacteria; kingdom Pseudomonadati; phylum Pseudomonadota; class Alphaproteobacteria; order Acetobacterales; family Roseomonadaceae; genus Roseococcus; species Roseococcus sp. GW821-FHT12F05. Next base: position 58,848 of record NZ_JBXAQB010000004.1, on the reverse strand, counting down.
CCATGCGCTCGCGGCGGCGGGCGGAAGCCTCGGCTTCCGCCTTGGCGGCGGTCGCGACGCGCACGGCCTCGGCCTTGGCGCGCTCCAGCATGGCGGCGGCATCCTTGATGGCCTGCTCGCGCTCCTTGCGGGCAGCGGCCATCATCGCCTCGGCCTCGGCGCGGAGGCGGCTGGCCTCCTCGAGCTCGGCCTTGATGCGGGCGCCGCGGGCGTCGAGCATCTGTGTCGCCTTGGTCCAGGCAAGCTTGCCGAACAGCGCGACGAAGATGACGAAGCTGATCGCGACCCAGAACTTCGGGTCGAGGTAGAAGTGCTCGTAATGATGGGCGTGCATCAGACCGCTCCCTGGCTGGCGGCACGGTCCACGGCGGCGGCCACGTCATTGGCGGGGGCGGCGACGTGGAGGCGCGCCAGCATGGCCGTCGCCGTCTCGCCGGCGACCTCGCGCAGCGCGCCCATCGCCTGGTCCCGCGCGGCGCGGACCTGCGCCTCGGCCTGGGCGACCTGGGCCGAAAGGCGCTCGTTGATCTCGGCCGCCTGCTTCGCGGCCGCGGCCTGGGCCTCGACCATGGCGGCGGAGATCGCGGCCTGGGCCTCGGCCCGCGCGGCGGCGGTGGAGGCACGCAGCTCGGCCAGGGCGGCCTCTCCGGCGGCCTGCGCGTCGCGCGCGGCGTTCAGGTCGGCCGCGATGCGCGCAGCGCGCTCATCGAGGACGGAAGCCACCTGCGGCAGCGCGTAGGTCTTCAGCACGTAGTAGAGGATGCCGAAGATGATGAGCAGCCAGACCAGCTTGCTCATCATCAGCGGATTGGCGAAATCGAGCTGCGGCATGGCGGTGTTCCTGAGGCTGAAAGGACGGCGAGGCCGGGGCGCGGGGCCCCGGCCCGGCGGCCTCAGGCGAACAGGATGAGGAAGGCGATCAGCAGCGCGAAGAGCGCCACGGCTTCCGTCAGGGCGAAGCCGAGAATGCCGATCGGGAAGACGGCGTCGCGGGCGGCGGGGTTACGCGCCACGCTGGTGATCAGCGAGGAGAAGATGTTCCCGATGCCGAGGCCGACGCCGAACAGCGCGATGACGGCAATGCCGGCTCCGAGAGCCTTGGCGGCAGCAACTTCCATGGTCTTAGTCCTTCCGTTGAGCTGAAAGCTGGTGTGTTCCGGCGAGCGCTCAGTGCAGGTGCACGGCGTCGTGGAGGTAGATGCAGGTGAGGATCGCGAACACATAGGCCTGCAGGAACGCGACCAGCACTTCGAAGCCGACCAGCACGACGTTGATCGCGAGCGGCATGATGGAGAGGAACGGTCCCACGGCGCCGAGGCCGGCCAGCATCACCACGAAGGTGGCGAAGACCTTCAGCATCACGTGACCCGCGACCATGTTCGCGAAGAGACGGATGCTGAGGCTGATCGGGCGCGAGAGGTAGGAGACGATCTCGACCGGGATGATGATGGGCGCCAGCCAGAGCGGCGCGCCCTCGGGGAAGAAGTAGCCGAAGAAATGTGTGCCGTGCAGCGCGATCGCCACCACCGTGATCAGCACGAAGACGATCGCCGCCATGGTGAAGGTCATGCTGATGTGGCTGGTATAGGTGAAGGCGTAGGGGAACAGCCCCAGCATGTTGCCGAAGAGGATGAACATGAAGAGCGTGAAGACGAAGGGGAAGAAGCGGCGGCCTTCGGGGCCGACCTGGCTGACCACCATGTCGTCGATGAAGCCGTAGGCGCTCTCGGCCAGGCTCTGGAAGCGGCCGGGGACGATGGCGCGCGGGCGCATGCCGAGGATCATCATCAGCACGATCAGCGCGCCGGCGATGAGCATGTGCAGGTTGGATTGCGTGAAGCCGACCGAGGCCCCGATCGCGCCGCCGACGGTGCCCAGCTCGAACTGGCTGAGCGCGTCGATCGAATTCCCTTCAACGGCCACCCGGCACCTCTTCGAACCTAGTCCTTGCGCGCACCGGATCGGGGAGTGAACAGCCGATAGACATTCAGCACCCCCGCGGCGGCCCCCAGGCAGAACATCACCAGGAAGAGCCAGGGCCAGGTGCCGAGCCATCTGTCGAGCATGAGGCCGAGCCCCACTCCGACAATCAGCGCGGAGACGACCTCCACGCCGGCCCGTAGACCGAACCCCCAGGTGGAAGGCAGCGCGGAATTCGAGGCCTCGGGCCTGTCGAGACCTTGTCGGTCCCGCGCGGCCTTGAGGCGCGTCTCGAAGGATTTGCGCTCGTCCACCATAGGCTCCTTCCCTGCTTTTGTTGCCGCCGGAAGGCGAGGCTGCCTCTATGGCGGCGGTGCATGACTGTCAAGCGCATGAACCCGCTGAAACGCTGACATGAACGCGGGAAACGGGCGAATGGGGCGATCGTTTCGACGGCGCGTCGCGGAGGGCGCAAGTTTGCGGCGCTAACCGCTATCCTTCGGCCATCGCCACGGCCTCGCCGAGGTCGACCGACAGCAGCCGCGACACCCCGCGCTCCTGCATCGTGACGCCGAAGAGGCGGTTCATCCGCGCCATGGTGAGCGCGTGGTGGGTGACGACCAGGAAGCGCGTGCCGGTGCCCGACATGGTGTCCAGAAGGTCACACAGCCGTTCCACATTCGCGTCGTCGAGCGGCGCGTCCACCTCGTCCAGCACGCAGACCGGCGCGGGGTGGCAGCGGAAGACGGCGAAGACCAGCGAGAGTGCGGTCAGCGCCTGCTCGCCGCCCGAGAGCAGCGACAGCGCCGAGAGTTTCTTGCCCGGCGGCTCGGCGTAGATCTCGAGGCCGGCTTCGAGCGGGTCCTCGCTGCCCACCAGCGCCAGATGCGCCCTGCCCCCGCCGAAGAGCTTGCCGAAGAGCTGCCGGAACTCGCGGTCCACCTGGTCGAAGGTGGCGCGCAGACGCTCGCGGGCCTCGCGGTTCAGGTGGCCGATCGAGCCGCGCAGCTTGGCGATGGCCGAGGTCACCTCCTCGCGATCGGCGGTGATCTGGGCAATGCGGGCCTCCAGCTCCTCCAGTTCGGTCTCGGCGCGGAGGTTCACGGGACCCATCTCCTCGCGCTCGCGGGCGAGGCGCTCGGCGCGGCGGCGGGCGCGCTCCTCGGCGGCGTCGGAGACGTCCTGCGGCGGCTCGGGGAGCTCGGGGGCCTCGCCGAAGCGCTCGGCGATGCGGGCCGCGAGCGCGGCGCCGGCCTGCGTCGCGGATTCGCTGGCGGCCTCGGCCCGCAGCGCGGATTCGCGGGCGGCGACGAAGGCGGCCTCGGCGGTACGGCGGGTCTCGTCGCGGGCGCGAGCGCGGGATTCGGCGAGGTCGAGGGCCGCGCGGGCAGCGGCATGCGCAGCCTCGGCCGCCTCCAGGCGGCGGATGGCCTCGGCCTGCGCCTCGGCGACACGCTCCGGCAGGCGCCGGGCCTCGTCGCGGCGGGAGGTCGCCTCGTCGCGGCGGGCTTCGAGGGCGGCAAGGCGCGTGGCGGCATCGGCGAGGCGCTGCGCCCAGGCGGCGCGCTCGGCGATGGCGGATTCGCGGCGGGCGGCGAGGCTGTCGCGCTCGCCCTGCAGCGCCAGCACCTTTCCCCGGGCCTCGGCGGCGCGGGTGCGGATGCCGGCCAGCGCGAGGCGGGCATTGTCCACCTCGGCCCGCGCGGCGGCGAGGTCCGGCAGCGCGGCACGGGCGGCGCGGGCGCGCTCCAGCGCCTCGCCGGATTCGGTGGCCTCGGCGCCGACGCGCTCCTGCTGGGGGGCGAGGGCCGCGATCTGCGCCACGGCGGCGGCGTTGCGGCTGCGGAGGGACGCCTGCTCGGCGCGGGCGGCGGCGAGCGCGGATTCGGCCTGGCGGCGGGCCTCGCGGGCGGCGGATTCGGCGGATTGCGCGCGGGTCGCCTCCTCCGCCTCGGTCTGGAAGCCGGTGATGGCGGGGGTGGCGGCGAGCAGCGCCTCGGCCTCGGCGAGCGCGGCCTCGGCCTCGGCGCGCTCCTCGGCAAGGCGGGTGGCCTGGGCGCGATGCTCGGCGAGACGGCGCTCGGCGGCCTCGTGGCGGGCCGTGAGCTCGGCGGCGCGGGCGGTGGCGCGCTGGGCGGCCGGCTCGGCGGCATCGCGGGCGCGGCGGGCTGTGACCTCGGCGGATTGCGCGGCGGTCTCGGCGGCGGCGGCCTCGGCGCGGGCGGCTTCGGCGGTGCGGGCGGCGGGCGCCGCCTCCGCCAGCCTCGCCTCGGCCTGCCGCAGCCGGGCGAGGTTCTGCAGCCGCGCCGCGCCGGCCTTGGCCGCGCCGGGCGCCTGCACATAGCCGTCCCATCGCCACAGCGAGCCCGCGCGGGATACCAGCGCCTGGCCAGGCAGCAGCGCGGCCTGGAGCGCGGCACCGTCCTCGACGAGGCCGATCTGCGAGAGGGCACGCCCCAGCTCCTCCGGCGCGCCGACCAGCCCGGCGAGGGGCTGCGCCCCTTCGGGCAGCGACGCGCCGCCGAGCGGCGGCAGGGTGCGCCAGAAGCGATTGGTGCCGGTCCCTCGCCCGCCCTCCAGCCCCTCGCCCAGCGCGGCGCCCAACGCGGCTTCAAGGCCCTCGGGGATGGTCAGGGTCCGGGCAATGGGGTCGGCCTCGGCCGAGTCGCCGGCGGCGGCGCGGAGGCCCTGGAGCTCGGCCTGGAGCCGGGATTCGGCAGCGCGGGCCTCGGCCTCGGCGGCGCGGGCGGCGGTGGCCCGCTCCTGCGCGGCTTCGCGGGCCTGCCGGGCGGCGGTCAGGGCCGTCTCGGCCTCGCGGAGCGCGGTCGCGGCAGCTTCGGCGGCGGCGCGCGCCTCGGGCAGGGCCGCGGCATCGGGCGCGGGGGGCGCGGCGCGCAGCGCGGCCTCTTCGCGCTGGCGGGCAGATTGCAGGCGCTGCGCGGCGGCCCCACGGGCGCGCTCGGCGGCGCCACGCTCGATCTCGGCGGCGCGAGCCGCGTCGCGCGCAGCGGTGGCGCGGCTGGCGGCTTCCGCGCGGCGGCGCTCGGCGGATTCGAATTCGGTGCGGGCCGTCTCCAGCGCCGTCTCGGCGTCGCGGAGCCTGGCGTCGGCCGCCTCCAGCGCGGATTCGGGCAGCGCCTGCGCCTCGGCGGCGGCGCGCTGGGCGGCGAGCTGCGCCAGCTGGTCCTGCACGCGGCGATGGCGCTGGTCGGCGAAGGCCAGCTCGGCGGCGATCTGGTTGGCGCGGGCGGCCAGCGCGGCGGCCGCCTCGGTCGCCGCCTCCGTGCGGGTCTCGGCGCCGGAGAGCTCGCCGTCCAGCCCGCGCGCCTCGGCCTCGGCGGCCTCGATGCGGGCGGGGATCTGCGCCTCGGCCGAGGCCAGGCCGGCCGCCTCGCGCTGGGCCCGGGTTTCAGCGGCCCGGGCATCGGCCTCGACGGAGCGGGCATCCTCCAGGTCGGCGAGGAGCTGGGTCAGCGCGGCCTCGGCCTCGGCGAGCACGGCCTGCGCGCGATCCGCCTCGGCGGCGAGGTTCTCCGCCTCCACGCGGCGGCGTTCCAGCAGCGTCCGGGCCACGCCCTCCTCGGCGCGCGGCGCCTCGATGGCGGCAAAGGCGGCCTCGGCGAGCCGGCGGGCCTCGTCGGCCGCGGATTCCGCCAGGGCCAGGGCCTGCGCCCTTCCCGCCAGCGCCTCGCGCGCCGCCTCGATCGCCGTCTCGGCGCGGGCAACGAGGATGGCGAACCAGTCGCCCTCCGCCTCGCGCACGAGGCCGGAAATGCTGCGATAGCGGATGGCCTGCCGCGCCTGCTTCTTCAGCCCCTCCTGCTGCACGCCGAGCTGGGCCAGCAGATCCTCGCTGCGGGACAGATTGGTCTCGGCCTGGCGCAGCTTCAGCTCCGCCTCGTGCCGGCGGGCGCGCAGGCCGGCGATGCCGGCGGCTTCCTCCAGCACGCCGCGGCGCTCCTCCGGCTTGGCGCCGATCAGCGCCGCCACCCTTCCCTGGCTCACCATGCCCGAGGCGCGCGGGCCGCTGGCGAGGTCGGCGAACATGGTCTGCACGTCGCGCGCGCGAACCTCGCGGCCGTTGATGCGGTAGGTGCTGCCCGAGCCGCGATCGATGCGCCGGATCACCTCCAGCTCGGCCGCCTGGTCCATGGGCGCGGGAGCGACGCCCTCGGCGTCCTCGAGGCTCAGCACCACCTCGGCGAGGTTGCGCGCTGGACGCGTGGCAGTGCCGGCGAAGATGATGTCGTCCATCTCGCCGCCGCGCAGCGAGCGGGCCGAGCTCTCGCCCATGGCCCAGCGCAGCGCCTCCACGACATTGGACTTGCCGCAGCCATTGGGCCCGACGATGCCGGTGAGGCCCGGCAGGACGGGGACCTGCACGGGCTCGGCGAAGGACTTGAAGCCCGCGACGCGCAGTCCCGTCAGCGTGGCCGTGAGGCGCCGCGCCTCGGGGAGCGGCGCGATCTCCTCACCGGCCATTGCTAGAGTAGAGGGGGCCGGTGTGGATTCCGTCAAGATTTGGGCGCTTGCTGCACCAGCTGGACGAACTGGTCGAAGGGCATGTTGCCCGACTGCATCCGGCCGTTGAAGGCGAAGCTCGGCGTGGCGCTGATGCGGAACTCGCGCTCGGCCTCCATGCGCTGCTCCAGGATGCCGCGGCGCAGGCCCTCGTCGGCGGCGACCGCGTCGAAGCCCTTGCGGTCCATGCCGGCCAGCGCGGCCAGGCGGGCCAGCTCCTCCATCTGGCGGCCCTGCTGGAAGGCCCAGCGGTCCTGCGTCTGGAAGAGCGTGCCGATGAAGGCGCCGTAGCGCTCCTCGGGCAGCGAGCGGGCGACGCAGGCGGCGGCCAGCGCGATGCCGTCCAGGGGAAAGTCGCGCCAGACGAAGCGGATGCGGCCGGTGTCCACCAGCTCGGCCTTCACGCGGGCCCAGTTGGTATTGTGGAAGGCGGCGCAATGGCCGCAGGTGAGCGAGAAGAACTCGATGACCGTCACCGGCGCGTCGGCGCGGCCAATGGAGCGCGGCCCGAGGCGCGGGTCGGCGTTCTGGGCGAACGCGAGACTGGGGGTGGCGGCGGCGAGGACGCCGAGGGACCGACGGGAAAGCTGCGGCATGAGGCCTGCTCCGGCTGGATGGTGGGACATCATCTGGCGTAGGGGGGCGGGGATGTCCAGTTTCGCCCGGTCGGGAAACCGCGGCCCAAACCCCCGAAGAGGTCGGGCGACGGCCGCAAGGCGGGCATCGCGGCGGCCAGCGGGGAGGCCAACGGGGGAGGTTGGTATTTCCGGCGGGCCCCGGGCAGGAATCATGATCGCGGCGGAGGATCCCCGATCCGCGGCCCACCGCCGGCCGGGTGCTGCCGCAGCCATTCGGCGAGCAGCGCGTAGCCGACTGCCAGCAGCACGGGGCCCAGGAACAGGCCGAGAAGGCCTTCGGCGACCATGCCGCCGATGACGCCGATCAGGATGACCGGCATCGGGACGTCCAGCCCGCGTCCGAGCATCAAGGGCTTGAGGACATTGTCGCTGAGCCCCGCGACGAGGGTCCAGACCATGAACACGATCGCCGGCGTCGTCGCCTCCGTCGCGAAGACATAGCCGATGACGGGCAGCGTCAGTAGGATCGCCGGCACCTGCACGATCGCCAGCAGCAGCGTCGCGAGCGTCCAGAGGCCGGCTGCCGGGAGGCCGATCGCGAAGAAGCCGATCCCGACGAGCAGCGACTGGATCGCCGCCACGCCGACAATGCCCAGCGCAACGCCGCGGATGGTGGCTGCGGTCAGCGCCACCAGCCGGATCCCGCGCGCCTCGCTGTGGGTGACGCGCTCCAGCAGGCGCCGGGCGAAGTCGGCGGCGCCCTCGCCATAGGCGATCAGCACGGCGGCGATCACGAAGGACAGGAGGAAGGACAGCTCGCCGGCGACCAGGCCGCCGGCGAAGGAGAGGAGCCATGCCGCAGGCGCGCTCAGCATCGGGCGGTACCTGGCCAGCGCCTCCGGCACGTTGGTGGCGACGAGCGTCCAGGCCTCCGTGATCTTCTGGCCGACCAGCGGGAACTCGGCCAGCCTTGCGGGCGGCGGCGGCACGGTCAGGCCGTGGGTCTGCAGGCTCGAGACCAGCGAGATGATGGAGTTTCCGAGCGACGTCACCACCACGAGCATCGGCACCAGCATCACCACGACGCCGACCAGCCCGATCAGCAGCGCCGACCAGCGATTGCCGAGCCAGAGGGTCAGCCGGAGATGAAGCGGATACAGCACCACCGCCAGGATCACCGACCACAGCAGCAGGCTCGTGAAGGGCAGTATGATCCGGCTGCTGGCGTAGACCAGCAAGGCCACCAGTCCGACCTGAAGCGCAGTATCGAGCACACTTGAAGGCGGAGGCACGCGATCGGGGCCTGGCGGGTCCGGGGTCATTGTCTCGTCTTCTTCTCCCTGGCTTCCCGGCAGCCTAGCATGCCGGCGGCGGGTTCGTCCGGGCCGAACTCGGGATGGGCGGGACGCGCCCCGTCAGCCCCCTTCCCGCGCGAGGCAGAGCGCCACGATCCGCTCCGCCGCCGCCTCCGCGGAAGTCGTCGTCGTGTCGATCCGGATCTCCGGGTCGAGCGGAGCCTCGTAGGGGGAGTCGATGCCGGTGAAGTTGCGGATCAGCCCCGCCTGCGCCTTGCGGTAGAGGCCCTTGGTGTCGCGCCGGGCGGCCTCCTCCAGCGGCGTGTCGACATGGATCTCGACGAAGGCGCCCTCGGGCAGCAGCCGGCGCACCGCGTCGCGCTCGGCGCGGAAGGGGGAGATGAAGGCGGCCAGGACGATGAGCCCGGCCTCGGTCATGAGCTTCGCCACCTCGCCCACGCGCCGGATGTTTTCGGCGCGGTCGGCATCGGTGAAGCCGAGGTCGCGGTTCAGCCCGTGCCGCAGGTTGTCGCCGTCCAGCAGGAAGCTGTGCCGGCCGAGGGCGAAGAGCCGCTTCTCCACCAGATTGGCGACGGTGGATTTTCCCGCGCCCGAGAGGCCGGTGAACCAGAGCAGCAGGGGCCGCTGCCCCTTCTGGGCCGCATGGGCGGCGGGCGTCACCTCCACGGCCTGCCAGTGCAGGTTGTGCGAGCGGCGCAGGGCGAAGCGGATCATGCCGGCGCCCAGCGTCTGCTCCGTCGCTCGGTCGATGAGCAGGAAGCCGCCGAGGTCGCGGCTCTCCGCATAGGGCGCGAAGGGCAGCGGGCGGTCGAGCGCGATGTTCACAACGCCGATCGCGTTCATCGCGAGGCTGCGGGCGGCCTTCTTCTCCAGCGTCGCCAGCCCGACCTCGTGCCGGAGCGTGGTGACGGTCGCGGAGACCGTGGAGCAGCCCAGCTTGAGCCAGTAGGAGCGGCCGGGGAGCATCGGCTCCTCGGCCATCCAGACCAGCGTGGCCTCGAACTGGTCGGAGACCTCCAGTGGGTCCTCGGCGGCACAGATGACCTCGCCACGGCCGCATTCCACCTCGTCGGCGAGGGTCAGGGTGACCGCCTGCCCCTGCCCGGCCGCATCGAGGTCGCCGTCCAGGGTGAGGATGCGGGAGATGGTGGTCGTGCTGCCGGAGGGCAGCAGGCGCACGCGATCGCCGGGGCGGGCGGCGCCGCGCGCCACAGTGCCGGCGAGGCCGCGGAAGCCGGGCCGGGCGCGGTTGACCCATTGCACCGGCATGGCGAAGGGCTGGGCATAGCCGGGATCGGCTTCCGGCTCGACCTGCTCCAGATGGCCGATCAGCGTCGGCCCGGCATACCAGGACATGCGATCGGAGGCCCGCGCCACATTGTCGCCGCGCCAACCGGAGAGAGGAATCGCCATGGCGGCCGGAAGTCCCAGCCCTTCGGCAATACCGGCGTAATCGGCGGCGATCGCGTCGAAGACCGCCTGGTCCTCGCCCACCAGGTCCATCTTGGTCACGGCGAGGACGAAATGCCGGACGCCGAGCAGCTTCGCGAGGTAGCCGTGCCGGCGGGTCTGCGGCAGCACGCCCTTGCGCGCGTCGACCACGATGAGCGCAAGGTCGGCTGTGGAGGCGCCGGTGACCATGTTGCGGGTATACTGCTCGTGCCCCGGCGCGTCGGCGACGATGAAGCTGCGCGCCGGCGTCGAGAAGAAGCGGTAGGCGACGTCGATGGTGATGCCTTGCTCGCGCTCGGCGGCAAGGCCGTCGGTCAGCAGGGAGAGGTCGAGCTCCGCATGGCCGGCGCGACGGGATTCGGCGCGGGCGGCGGCGAGCTGGTCCTCCGGGACCGAGCCGGTGTCGTGCAGCAGGCGGCCGATCAGCGTGGACTTGCCGTCGTCCACGCTGCCGCAGGCGATGAAGCGCAGCAGGGTCCGCATCAGAAGTAGCCCTCCTGCTTGCGGCTCTCGAGGCCGGCCGTGGCCTCGCGGTCAATGGCGCGGCCCTCGCGCTCCGAGGTGCGGGAGGCGCGTAGCTCGGCGAGGATCGCCGCGACCGAATCCGCCGTGCTCTCGATCGCGGCGGTGAGCGGGTAGCAGCCGAGGGTGCGGAAGCGGACCCTGCGCATCACCGGCGCCTCGCCGGGCGCGAGCGGAAAGCGGTCGTCGTCCACGGCGAGGATCATGCCGTCGCGGATCACCGTCGGCCGGGGGGCGGCGAAGTAGAGCGGAGCCACGGCGATGCCCTCGCGGGCGATGTATTGCCAGACGTCGAGCTCGGTCCAGTTCGAGAGCGGAAAGACGCGCAGGCTCTCGCCCGGCGCCGTGCGCGCGTTGTAGAGGCGCCAGAGCTCCGGGCGCTGGCGCTTGGGGTCCCAGCGGTGGCTGGCCGTGCGCAGCGAGAAGATGCGCTCCTTGGCGCGGCTGCGCTCCTCGTCGCGGCGCGCGCCGCCGAAGGCCGCGTCGAAGCCGTTGACGTCGAGCGCCTGGCGCAGCCCCTCGGTCTTCCACATGTCCGTGTGAACAGCGCCGTGCTCGAAGGGGTTGATGCCGCGGGCCAGCGCCTCGGGATTGCGGTGGACGAGGAGCGGCATGCCGGCCTCCGCGGCGGCGCGGTCACGCATCTCGTACATCGCGCGGAACTTCCAGGTCGTGTCCACGTGCAGCAGCGGAAAGGGCGGTGGTGCCGGGAAGAAGGCCTTGCGGGCGAGGTGCAGCATCACCGCCGAATCCTTGCCGGCGCTGAACAGCATGACCGGCCGCCGCGCCTCGGCGACGGTCTCGCGCAGGATGTGGATGGCCTCCGCCTCGAGCCTGTCCAGCCAGGCGGCCCCGGCCGCGCTCCCTGCCTCACCAGCCGTCACTTCGCTCGCTCCGGCAGTGCCTTGCCTCCCAGGTCCCGGGCGTTCCACTCATGCGCCGGAACGTATCACCCTTTCCGGGCATACACGCCCTGGGCAGAGCGGGCCAGGGCGTCAGGGCACGAGGCAGGTTGCCGGCAGCCGGCCCTGGGGGTCGAGCAGGGCGGCCAGGATCGCATCCGCGTCGAGAGCCGCGGCGGCGCGGCCGGCCGGCGCGGGCGGCAGCACCCTGACGGCGGCGATCATGCCTTTGTCCTCATGCTCGAGGATGTGGCAGTGCACGGGGTAGAGGCCCTCCTGCACCTCGGCGGCGAAGGGCAGGTAGATGAAGGTCCGCCCCGGAACGCCGCCGGCGCGCGGCGCGATGGGCAGGCTGTCGTGCCAGACCAGCGCGGAGGCGGCCTCGGGACGCTGGAGGTCGCCCAGCAATCCTGCGGGATCGGTCATGGCCGCCTGCGGCGTCAGGCCGGGCGGCGCGCCGGGATCGCCGGCGCGGGCGAGGCGGAAGCTGCCCTGATGGATGTGCAGGTTGTGCAGCTCCTGGCCGGGGCTCACCATCTCCCAGACCTCGCCGCGGCCGCGCACGGGGCAGATCAGGCGGTCCGGCGGCGCGTGCTGGCCGGCGGAGCTGCCGGACGGCGGATTCCAGGGCTCGGGCGGCCAGGAGCGGCCGATGGCGGGGTCGTCGCCCGGGGCCGGCGCATAGGGGCGGCCATCCTGGTCCACCACCTCCTGGCCAATGAGGAAGCGCTCACCCTCCTCGCCCCGCGTCCGGTCCACGATGACACGGCGGCGCCATTGATGCGCCCCGGTATCCGGCGGGAGGACGGAGCAGCCCTCGGCGATCACGGCGGGAAGCGGCACCGGCCCGATGACGGGCGCGGGTTCGGCAGGGCGCGAGGCGGCCGGCCAAGGGGGCGGCGGGGCCGCCTGGGCAGGAATGACGATCCGGGCCAGCGCCAGAGCGGGCCAGACATCGCCTTGCAGCTCGCCGTCCGCGTCGCGCTCGCGCGCCGTGGCGAGGCCGGCGGTCCTGAGCGTCAGACGCCGCGCCGGGCTGGCGCCGCCCATCAGGATCTCCGCGCGGGCGCCAGGCAGCATGAGGATGCGGTTCGCAACCACGCCGGGACCGGCGGGCGCGGGCTCGCCGCCCAGCGCGCCGTCCAGGGCGAGGACGCGCATCGGCTCGCCCGTCTCCAGCGTATGGGTCACGTTGGCGGAGAGGTTGGCGACGCGCAGCAGCGTGTAGCGGCCGGGGCGGAGCGTGATGTCGGGCATCCACTGGCCGTTCACGGTGAAGAGCCAGACGGAATGGCGCGACATCCCCTCCTGCGGGCGGGCGCAGAAGCCGTCGCCGAGGAGGCTGCCCTCGGGCGCCAGTCCGGGATGGCCGGGGTCGAAGTCGCCACAGAGGCCGGGGTCCCAGCGCGGGTCGTCGGCACCGGGGATGTCGAAGCTCGCGGGGATCGCCGCGCCGTCGCGCAGGGCGCCGGGCAGCAAGGCCCCGGGCTCGCAGCGGCGGCCGTCCTGGAGGAAGCCGGTGGCGGGACAGTCGGGGACGCTGAGCTGGATGTCGCGCAGGGCGAGGTGCCGCACGTCGGTGAGGGGACGCAGCGCGGGCGGGAGGATCGCGCGCGGATCGCCCACGGTGATCAGCCCGGCCATGCCGGAGGTCACCTGGTCCCGTGCGATGCCGTGCACATGGGCGTGGAACCAGGCGAGGCCGGGCGGATAAGGGATGGTCGGGCGGCCGCTGCCCTGGGCGGCGCCGGGCAGCGTCGCGGGCAGGCCGATCCGGTAGTCCACGCGCCCGAGCGCCGGGCCGGCGAAGAGGGAATAGTCGCCGAGGTCGCAGGGCGGCGCATTGCGCGGCGAGGTGAAGAGGCCGTGGGTGTGGAGGTTGGCGGCCTCTCCCGGCAGCGCGTTGCGCAGCGCGATCCGCGTGGTGGTGCCGGGATCGAGGCGCAGCAGATAGGGCGCGTAGCGGTCGGCGCTGGGATCGTTGCCCTGGCCGTAGCCGGCGAGCGTGACGGCATAGGGGCCGACATCCGGGCGGCGGCTTTCGCGCAGGACCAGCGCGGCGGCGCGGCCGCTGCCGCAGGCACTGGCGGGCTGCGGGGCGGCGAGCAGCAGCCGGGGCTCGCGCAGCTCGGTCGCCTGGGACGGCAGGCTGGCCAGCAAGGCGGCGACCAGAGCGGCGCGCGGAAAGCCGCTCATGGCTTGCGGGCGAAGACGCCCTTCGCCAGCCGCTCCAGCGCCGCCCGCAGCTCCTCCCCGGGCACGGCGTCCAGGCCGGTGGCGACGCGGGCCGGGATCGGGCCGGGGACCGGGCGGGACGGGCGCGGCGGTTCGGGACGCGGCGGGCGCTGGACGAAGGCCAGCTTGCGGACGGCGATGCGGCCGAGATGGGAGTTGATCCGCTCCAGGATGGCGGGCGCGGCCATGCCGAGCTCCATCGCGGCGGGGCCGGTGCAGGCCAGGGTCAGCGTGCCGGCGGAGAGGCGCACCGGCTCGGCCATGGCGCCCGTCGCCGGGCCCACGATGATGGGCCAGTCGGCCATGATCTGCGCGGAATCCGGGCTGCGCTTGCGGAAGGCCGGGCGGGTCTGGCGCGGGATGAGCGCGGCGAGATCGCGGAGCCCGCTGGACAGCGGCGGCAGGACCATCTCCTTCTTCGCCAATGCCGCACCCCTCCGCCGCCGAACTGCTCGCCTGGTACGACCGCTCCGCGAGGCGCCTCGGCTGGCGCGGTCAGGTCGACCCTTACCGCATCTGGGTGAGCGAGGTCATGCTGCAACAGACGACCGTCGCCGCCGTGGGGCCGCGCTATGCCCGCTTCCTGGCGCGATTCCCCGACGTGCAGGCGCTGGCGGCGGCGGATTGGGGCGAGCTGGCGGAGGAATGGGCCGGCCTCGGCTACTACGCCCGGGCGCGCAACCTGCATGCCGCGGCCAAGGCGATCGCGGCGGGCGGGTTTCCGGCCGACTCGGCGGGGTGGCGGGCGCTGCCGGGGGTGGGGCCCTACACCGCGGCGGCGGTCGGCGCGATCGCCCTGGGCGAGCCGGTGGTGCCGCTGGACGGCAATGTGGAGCGGGTGGTGTCGCGCCTCTTCGCGGTGGAGGCTCCCCTGCCCGGCGCAAAGCCGGAACTGGGGCGGCTGGCGCAGGGATTTGCCGAGCAGGAGGCGGTGCGCGCGCGGCCGGGCGATTTCGCGCAGGCCCTGTTCGATCTCGGCGCCACCATCTGCACGCCGCGCAGCCCGGCCTGCGTGCTCTGCCCCTGGCGGGCGGATTGCCGGGGCGCGGCCAAGGGCATCGCGGCGACGCTGCCGCGCAAGACGCCGAAGGCCGCGCGAACCGCCCTGCACGGGGTGCATTTCGCGGTGACGGATCCGGCCGGCCGGCTGCTGCTGGTCCGCCGCCCGGAGACCGGGCTGCTCGGCGGCATGCTCGGGCTGCCCGGGACGCCCTGGCGGGCGACGCCCTGGAAGGACGAGGAGGCGCTGGCCCATGCTCCCCTGCCTGGCCTCACCTGGAAACCGCGCCCCGGCATTGCGCAGCACGGCTTCACGCATCGCGACCTGACGATGCGCGTCATGGCCGCCGGGGTGCAGGTGTTGCCCAATTGGGGCGACCGCGCGACGCTCGCCGAGGCGGAACGCAGTCTGCCGACGGCCATGCGCAAGCTGCTGGCGCTTCTCTGAAACACTTCCGCCGAGGACATCGCCATGGACACCGCCCCGCTCTTCCGCCCGTTCCGGCTCGGGCAGCTCGACCTGCCGAACCGCATCGTCATGGCGCCCATGACACGCCGGAAAAGCCCCGGCGGCATGCCGAGCGAGGAGGTCGTCCGCTACTACCAGCGCCGGACGGAAGGCGGCGTCGGCCTCATCATCACGGAAGGGACGACCATCGACCGCAAGGCCGCCTCGAACGATGCGTCGATCCCGAACTTCCATGACCCCGCGAGCCTGGAAGCATGGGGCCGGGTCGTGTCCGCGGTCCATGCGGCCGGCGGCAGCATCGCGCCGCAGCTCTGGCACCAGGGCGTCGCCCGTGCGGCGGGGGTGGGTCCGCATCCGGATGCGCCCTCGGAGGGCCCCGCCCCTTCGCACGAGGCCTCGCGGGCCATGAGCGACGCCGACATCGCCGATACCATCGAGGCCTTCGCCAAGGCAGCGGCGGCGGCGCAACGGATCGGCTTCGATGCCGTGGAGCTGCATGGCGCGCACGGCTACCTGATCGACCAGTTCCTGTGGTCCGGCACCAATCCGCGCACGGATGCCTATGGCGGCGACGCCGTCGGGCGCACACGCTTCGCCACCGACATCATCCGCGCCGTCCGGGCGGCGGTCGGCCCGGACTTCCCGCTGATCTTCCGCTACTCGCAATGGAAGCTGCAGGACTACGGCACGCGCTTCGCCGCGACGCCGGCCGAGCTGGAGCGCGTGCTCGCCCCGCTGAGCGAGGCGGGGGTGGACATCTTCCACGCCTCCACGCGCCGCTTCTGGGTGCCGGAATTCGAGGGATCCGACCTCAACCTGGCGGGATGGACGAAGAAGATCACGGGCAAGCCGGCCATCTCCGTGGGCTCTGTCGGCCTCGCGGGCGGCGACTTCGTGGAGCAGCTGCGCGGCCCGTCGCTGGGAGCGCCGGTGGGAAGCCTCGATGACCTCGTGCGCCGGATGGCGGCGGACGAGTTCGACCTCATCGCCATCGGCCGCGCGCTCATCACCGACCCGATCTGGGCCCGGAAGGTGCGCGAGGGACGGCTGGACGAGCTGCTACCCTTCGAGAAGACGCAGCTCGCCGCGCTGGCGTGACGGTCCACGGCCCCAAGGAACATCCCTCATGAAGACCTATCTCATCAACCACCTGCGCATCCCCGGCGACGTGCCGAACGGCGAGGCGCTGAGCTATCTCGAGCAGGTGGAGGCGACGGTCGCGCCGCATGGCGGCAAGTGGCTCGCCCAGGGCCCGGCCGACGTCGTCGAGGGCGCCTGGCCGGGCGCCGTCGTGCTGATGGAATTTCCCGACCGGGCCGCAGCGACGGCCTGGTACAACTCGTCCGAATATCAGGCGATCCTGCCGCTCCGGGTCAGGAACGCGATCTCTGACCTCGTCTTCATCGACGCGCTTCCGCCCGGCTTCACGGTGAAGGCCTTCGCCGCCGGGATCCGCCGCGCCGTCCAGGGCGGCTGAGCTGGACGCCCGGGGGGCTCCCGCCCCTCCCCGCGCTCCGCCATAGTCGGCGGCGACGGCGCCCTCTCGATGGCGCCCGCGGAGAGGAAACGAGATGCCCGGCTGCCAGGCCCGCTCATGAGCGGCGCCGACGATCGAAGATCTGCGCGCCGCTCGCCCTTCACCCAGCGCAACTTCCGCTTCCAGTGGCCGGCGGACCTCGCGACCTCGCTGGGCTTCGAGATGGAGACGCTGATCCTCGGCTGGTACGTGCTGGTCTCCACCGAATCGGTGGTCTGGCTGACCGCCTTCGGCGCGCTGCAGTTCACCGGCACGCTGCTCGGCCCGCTGCTCGGCGTGGCGGGCGACCGGCTCGGCCAGCGGAACCTGCTGGCCGCGATGCGGCTGTTCTACCTCGTGGTCGCCGGCTGCGTCGCGGGCCTCGCCGTGACGGGGAATCTCAGCCCCGCGGCCGTGCTGATCGCGGCGGCCTTCCTCGGCCTGGTGAGGCCCTCCGACGTCGGCGTGCGCAACACGCTGGTCGCAGCGATCCTGCCGCCGGACATGCTCGCGGGCGCGCTGGGCATCAGCCGGGCCAGCATGGACGGGGCGCGCGTGGTGGGCGCGCTGGCCGGGGCGGGCATCATCGCGACGCTGGGCATCGGTGCGGCCTATGGTGTGGTGGTGGCGCTTTACCTGGCGGCCGTGCTGCTGACGCTCGCCGTCCGCGAGCCGCCGCGTGCGGGGCCCAAGGCCGCGCCGGCGACAGTGGCGGCTGTCTGGCGCGAGCTCGCCGAGGGGATCGCGCACACGCGCGGCTCGCCGGTGCTGCTGGCGGCGCTCTGGATGGCCTGGCTGGCGAATTTCGCGGCCTATCCGCTCTCGGGCGGGCTGCTGCCGCATGTGGCGCGCGAGGTCTACGGCATGGACCGGACGGGGCTCGGCCTGCTCGTCGCCTCCTTCGCGGGCGGGGCGCTGGCGGGCTCGATGATCGTGAGCCTGCGCGGCGTGGGCGAGCGGCCGGCGCAGGTCATGCTCGCGGCGGCGGGGCTGTGGTTCGGGCTGCTGCTGGTCTTCGCGCAGATCGGCACGGCGGCGGCGGGGATGGCGATGCTGTTCCTCGCCGGCTTCGTGCAGAGCTTCTGCATGATCCCGATGTCGGTGCTGCTGCTGCGCTCGACGGAGGCGGCCTTCCGCGGCCGCGTGATGGGGCTGCGGATGCTGTCCATCTACGGGCTGCCGCTGGGGCTGCTGGGGGCGGGATTCGGCGTGGCGCGGATCGGCTTCGCCTCGACGGCGACGCTCTATGCCGCCTTCGGGCTGGCGGCGACGGGGCTGATCGCCTGGCACTGGCGCGGGCCGCTGTGGCGGCACGAAGGATGATCCTCTCAACCCAGGATTGCAGAATTACTGTATTACTTGGCATATTTACTGAACAGATCCGAAAAATCGGGTCGATCGCCACGAAAATGCCATAGAATTCCGTGATTTCCATGACATATCCAGCGTGTGGGCGATCATCGCCCTCAAGTAAAATGGAAAATTCAGGAGGCATTCATGTTGCGCCGCATCACCTTCGCCGCCGCCGCCCTGCTGGCGGCCGGGGCTTCGCCCGTCCTCGCGCAATCCTGCGACACCCGCTTCACCGTGGTGAACCAGAGCCAGGTCGCCATCAACGAGTTCTATTTCAGCCCGGCCAGCTCCAACGCCTGGGGCCCCGACCGCTTCGGAAACGGCGTGCTTCCGGGCGGGCGGCAGCTCGGCATGGACACGGGCCGGCCCGGGCCGCACGACTTCAAGGCGGTCGCCGCGAACGGTGCCGCGCTCGAGCTGCGCAACGTGGACATCTGCCGGGTGTCGCGGCTGGTCATCAATCCGGTCGGCGTCTTCCTGGCCGAATAGCGCCAGCGCCGGATTTCTGAACGCAGGCTGAATACTTTCCGGTCCAGGGTGGCGGCTCCGCCCTGGCCTCCTACCGCAGCGCCCAGGCCAGGAGCGGCGCGGCCAGGACGTTCATGAGGCCGACCAGCACCATCACCAGCCCGGCCACCGCGCCCTCCGTCGCGCCGATCTGGTGCGCCCGCGCGGTGCCGGCGGCATGGGCGCCGGCACCGAAGAGGGCGCCGCGCGCCAGCGCCGAGACGAAGGGCAGCCGCGCCAGCAGGATGTCGCCCATGATCGCGCCGGCGAGGCCGGTGACAACGACGAAGACCGCCGTCAGTTCGGGGAGGCCGCCGATATCGGCGGAGACCTCCATCGCGAAGGGCGTGCTGATCGAGCGCGGCAGCAGGCTCAGGCGCAACGGCCCGTCGAGGCCCACGGCCGTCGCCAGCGCCCAGCTCGAAAGCATCGCCGTGGCGCTGCCGGCTGCCGTGCCCGCCAGCAGCACCGGCCATTGCTGCCGGATGAGCCCGCGCTGCTCGTAGATCGGGATCGCGAAGGCGACGGTGGCCGGGCCCATCAGCAGCACGAGCCACTTCGTCCCATGGATGTACTCGCCGTAGCTCGCATGCGCCGCGAGGAGGACGGCCGCGATGAGCGCCGGCGCCACCGCCAGCGGCATCAGCCACCAGCGCGGCCAGCGGCGGTGGAGGCGCCTCGCGGCCGCGTAGAGGCCGATCGTCACGACCGACCAGAACAGGGCCTGCACGACGGGCTCAGCGAAGAGCTGGCGCAATCCGGGCATGGGCGGCCCTCCAGCGGGTGCAGCGATCGACGGCGAAGGCGGTCACCGCCATCACGGCGGCCGTGCTCAGCAGGATGACGAACAGGATCTTCAGGCCGACCAGCCCCAGGAACTCGCGATGGTCCAGCACGGCGAGCACCGCCGGCACGAAGAAGAGCAGCATCTCCGCCAGCAGCCAGTCGGCGCCGCGCTTCATGCTGAGCAGGTTCAGGCGCTTCGTCGCCAGGAGCAGGACAACGAGGGCGAGGCCGACGATCCCGCCGGGGACCGGCAGCGCGAGCAGCCGCGAGAGCGCCTCGCCGGCCAGCCAGAAGGCGACGACGAGGGCGACCTGGAGCGGGGCGCTGCGGTGGAGGATTCGGACGGGGGAAGGAACGGGCATGGCGGGACCTGTTGCGCCGCCAAATCTATGGCGCGAGGCAGCATGATAAAAACGAATTGATCGAATGAAAATCATTCTGATATGGAATACTTATGGAGTTCCGCCCCCTTCGCGCCTTCGTCGAGGTCGTCCGTCAGGGCGGCTTCTCCCAGGCCGCCAGATCCGTCTTCGCGACCCAGTCCACGGTCAGCAAGGCGGTGAAGCAGCTCGAGGACGAGATCGGCGCGCCCCTGCTCGACCGGATCGGCCACCGCAGCGTGCTCACCGCGGCGGGCGAGGTGGTCTATCGCCGCGGCGTGAAGCTGCTGGCCGACCGCGACGACCTGCTCGCCGAGCTCGACGAGGTCCGCGGCCTGAAGCGCGGGATCTTGCGGCTCGGCCTGCCGCCGGTGGGCAGCAGCACGCTCTTCGCGCCGCTCTTCGCCATCTATCGCCAGCGCTACCCGGGCATCGAGGTCCGCCTGGTCGAGCACGGGGCCGACCGGCTCGCCGACATCCTGCGCGCCGGCGAAGTGGACTTCGCGGGCACCCTGCTCCCGGCGGCGCCGGAATTCGACTGGCAGCGCGTCCGCCGCGAGCCGCTGGTCGCGCTGCTGCCGGCAGGCCATTCCCTGGAAGCACGGGCCTCGGTCGCGATGGCGGACCTCGCGCAGACGCCCTTCATCCTCTTCGAGAGCGCCTTCTCGCTGCACCGGATCATCCTCGGCGCCTGCCGGCGCGCGGGCTTCGAGCCGCATGTCGTCGCCGTCAGCAGCCAGATCGACTTCATGGTGGAGCTCGTCGCGGCCGGACTTGGCGTGGCCTTCCTGCCGCGGATGATCGCCGCGCAGAGGGCGCATGCGGCGGTCCGGCACGTGCTGCTCGACGAGAAGGACACGGAGTGGGACATGGCCATGGCCTGGCGGCGCGGGGCCTATCTGTCGGGCGCGGCCCGGGCCTGGCTGGCGTTGCTGCGGGAGGCACCTTGAGGGGCCTTCGATCAATTTTTGATTTAGAATCAAAGTAAAAGGGTCCAGGGCCAAAAGCCCTGGCGGGGGTTGGCACCGAAGTCAGAGCCCCTCTCGCAAACCCGCTAGACACGGCGGATGTTGTAGAACAGCGCCACCCCCTTCAGCATCCCATCGAGATCCGCGCGCAGAGCCGTCGGCGAGAAGAACTGCCCGAGCGGGACGTAGGGCACCTCCTGGAAGGCCACGCGCTGCATCTGCCGGCCGATCTCCGCGCGAGCGGGGTCGTCGGGCGCGTCGAACCAGGCGTCGCGCAGCCGCTCCAGCTCCGGGACGGTCGGCCAGCCGAAGATGGCGTTGCGGCCATGCCCGCGGATCAGGTTGTTCGCTGCGGGGTTCACCTGGGCGCTGCCGGCGGTCCAGCTCACGGTCGCGTTCCAGCCGCCGCGGTCGGGCGGATCCTGATTCAGCACGCGGCGGACCACGCTGCCCCAGTCGGCCGCCACGTAGTCGAGATTCATGCCGATCCTGCGCAGCAGGTCGCCCGCCACCTCGCTCATCGCGTTGATGACGGGAAAGTCCGTCGCGGCGAGGAAGGTGACCTTTTCGCCCTTGTAGCCGGCCTGCTCCAGCTCGCGCTTCGCGGCGTCGGCGCTGATCGGGTTGCGCAGGATGTCCATGCCCTCGTCGCTCGCCATCACGCTGGGCGGCGCGAAGAAGCCGTAGGGCGCGCGCCAGTAGGTGCGGTCCTCGCCGGCGGCGGCGATCATGAAATCGGTCTGGCTGGTGGCGCGCAGCACAACGCGCCGGATGTCGGGGTTGTCGAAGGGCGGATGCAGGCTGTTCGGCCGGAAGAAGCCGATGGAGCCGTTGGGGTCCAGGATGTCGGTCTTCAGTCCGCGGGCGCGCCGGAGTTGCGGGACGAGGTCGATTGCCGGCAGCTCCCACCAGTCGACCTCGCCGCGCTGCAGAGCCGCGTTGGCCGTGGCCGCGTCGGGGATGGTGATCCATTCGACGCGGTCGAAATGCACCACCTTGCCGCCGGAGAGATAGGCGGCCGGCTCCTGCCGCGGCTGGTAGCGGTCGAACTTCGCGTAGACGTTGCGCGAGCCGGGCACCTGCTCCGCCGCGACATAGCGGAAGGGGCCGCTGCCGATCAGCTCCGGCACCGCCTGGGAGGACGGCGTCGCGGCCAGCCGCTCCGGCATGATGGCGCAGAGATGCGTGCCCACCTTGGCGAGCGCGTCGGGCAGCAGGGGAAAAGGCTTCTTCAGGCGGAAGCGGAGGCTGCGGTCGTCCGGCGCGGAGAGCTCGTCGGTCACGGCCCAGAGCGCCTGGCCGAAGGCGTCGCGCGTCGCCCAGCGGCGGATGGAGGCGACGCAGTCGCGGCCGCGGACGGGCTCGCCGTCGTGGAAGAAGAGGCCTTCGCGCAGGCGGATGGTGACCGTCTTCCCGTCGTCCTCGACGGTGTGGCCCTCGGCCATCTGCGGCCGCGCGCGCAGATCGGCATCCCAGCCGTAGAGCGTGTCGAAAACCATCAGCGCGTGGTTGCGCGTGACGAAGGCGACGGAGTGGATCGGGTCCAGCAGCGCCAGGTCGGCCTGCGGAACGAAG
Source organism: Roseococcus sp. GW821-FHT12F05 (assembly GCF_058806835.1). Lineage (NCBI taxonomy): Bacteria > Pseudomonadati > Pseudomonadota > Alphaproteobacteria > Acetobacterales > Roseomonadaceae > Roseococcus > Roseococcus sp. GW821-FHT12F05. Next base: position 36,849 of record NZ_JBXAQB010000004.1, on the reverse strand, counting down.
CGGAGAATCCGCCGGCCCGGCGCCCCCTGGGCCGCGGCGAGCCGGGGCGCGGTCAGCCCGGACGCCGTCAGAGCGGCGCCGGCGGCGAACAAGCTGCGACGACGGTACATCACGTGCCTCCGGCCAAGCTGCGCCGCGATGCTGCGGTGCGGCACCGCCGCGCGTCAATGCTCTTCCCCATCCCCGGGCGGAGCCGCCCGTGGCCGGGCTCCGGGCTGCAGGACGCCTTGGATCGTCGCGAAAGGGCATGCGGCGACAGGGGCGCTCGCCTGGCGCCGGCGCGGGCCGCCATGGCGCAGCTGAGGGTCGTCCCCAGGCCTGCGATTGCCGAAACCTCGCCTGATCCACCAGATTGCAGAGGCGATCCCACTTGCAACCAAAGGTGATCCTCGTTGTCCGCGCTGCACCTGCCGACGATTTCCATCTTCTCGGCGATCCTGAGCGGTTTCCTGGGCATGGCGATGCTGTGGCTCTGGACCCGCGACCGGGGCGAGCCGGCGCTGGCCAGCTGGGCGCTGACCCGGCTCCTCAGCGCGCTCGGCACCGTGATGCTCGGCCTTCGCGGCCTGGTGCCGGACGGGATCTCGATCGATCTCGGCAACGCGATGCTCTGCGTCAGCTTCGGGCTGGGCTGGACCGGCGCGCGCCAGTTCGAGGGCCGGCGCGCACTGCCCGGAGCCATGCTGATGGGGGCGGTGATCTGGCTCGCCGCCTGCCGGATTCCCGGCTTCTACGCCAGCCCGGACGCCCGCGTGGCACTGACCGCCACTCTCCTGATCACCTACAACATGCTGACACTGATGGAGTTCATCCGCGGGCAGCGGGCGCTGCCCCTGCCCTCGCGGCCGCTCTTCATCATGCTGCTCGCCGGCACGACCTTCGCCTATCTGGCCCTCACCGGCTTCACCCTGAACTTCTCGCCCCGGGTCGACGGCCAGCTGCCCCATGCCTACTGGCTCGGCGCCCTGCTGCTGCTCAACGTCGTCCTGCTGAGCGGGGGTACCCTGCTCCTCGTCGCCCTGGTCAAGGAGAAGGCCGAGGCGCGCTCGACCGCCGCGCTGGCCGCGGCCCGCGACGCAGCCGACCGCGCGAGCCTGCACAAGACCCAGTTCCTGTCGCGGATGAGCCATGAGCTGCGCACGCCGCTCAACGCCGTGCTGGGCCTGGCCCAGGTGCTGGCGGCGGATTCCAGCCTCGGGCCAGAGCAGCGGCGGAAGGCCGAGACGCTGGAGCAGGCCGGCCGGCACCTGCTCGCGATCCTCAACGACGTGCTGGACCTCTCGCGGATCGAGGCCGGCCGCTTCCTTTCGGAGCCCCGGCCGCTCCGGTTGGCGGATTTCCTGGACGCCACGCTCACCTTTGTCCGGGACGCGGCCTCCGCACGGGGCGTGGAGCTGTCCCTGCGGCTGGACCCGGCGCTGCCGCCGGCCGTCACCGCCGATGCCCTGCGGGTGCGGCAGATCCTCATGAACCTGCTGGCGAACGCGATCCGCTTCACGCCACCGGGCGGCACGGTCACGCTGGAAACCTCGACGCGGGACGGGAGGGTGGATTTCGCCGTGACGGACACCGGCAGCGGCGTGCCGGCGGCGCTGCGGGCGCATCTCTTCGAGGAGTTCGTCCAGGCCAGCGGGGACGAGGCCCAAAGCGGCAGCGGTCTGGGGCTGGCGATCAGCGCCTCGCTGGCCGGCGCCATGGGAGGCCACCTGAGGCATGAGGACGGTCCGGAGGGCTGCGGCAGCCGCTTCATCCTGTCGCTGCCTCTGCCCTCGGCGAAGCCCGACGATGCCGAGGGCGCCCCGGCTCTTCCCGCCGGCCCGCCGGCGGGGCTGAATATCATGGTGGTGGACGACATCGCGACCAACCGGCTCGTCGCCGCGGAACTGCTCAAATCGGCCGGCCACCAGGTCGTCCAGGCTCCGAGCGGCCTGAGCGCGCTGGCCCTGCTGGAGCAGCAGCCCCTGCCGGACCTGATCCTGATGGACGAGCGCATGCCCGGCCTGGACGGCAGCGCCACGGTGCGCCGCATCCGCGCCATGCCCGGGCCGGCGGCCGGACTGCCAATCGTGGCGTTGACCGCCAACGCGCTGCCCGGACAGGTCCACGCCATGATGGCGGCGGGCTTCGACGATCACCTGGCCAAGCCGGTGGAGCGGGGCAAGCTCCTGGCCGCGCTGTCCCGCTGGGGCGCCGGCCGAGGCGCCCGCCCGCCCGCATCGTGAGGCCCGAGGCTACTTCTTCTTCGCCTTCTTCACGCCGACCTTCGGGTGCCGCGCCAGGATCGGCTTGAGGAACCGGCCGGTATGGCTGGCCGGGCTCTCCGCGATCTCCTCCGGCGTGCCGCTGGCCACGATCCGCCCGCCGCCCTCGCCGCCCTCCGGCCCGAGGTCCAGCACCCAGTCGGCCGTCTTGATGACCTCCAGGTTGTGCTCGATCACCAGCACCGTGTTGCCCGTGTTCACGAGCTGGTGGAGCACCTCCAGCAGCTTGCGGACATCCTCGAAGTGCAGGCCGGTGGTGGGCTCGTCGAGGATGTAGAGCGTGCGGCCCGTGGCACGGCGGCTCAGCTCCTTGGCCAGCTTGATGCGCTGCGCCTCGCCGCCCGAGAGCGTCGTCGCCTGCTGTCCCAGATGGATGTAGCCGAGGCCCACCTCCTCCAGCATGCGCAGCTTCTCGTGGATGGTGGGGACAGCGGAGAAAAACTCGCGGCCCTCGGTCACCGTCATGTCCAGCACGTCGGCGATGGATTTCCCGCGGAACTTCACCTCGAGCGTCTCGCGGTTGTAGCGCTTGCCCTTGCAGGTGTCGCAGGTGACGTAGACGTCGGGCAGGAAGTGCATCTCGATCTTGATGACGCCGTCGCCCTGGCAGGCCTCGCAGCGGCCGCCCTTCACGTTGAAGCTGAAGCGGCCGGGCTTGTAGCCGCGCGAGCGGCTGTCCGGCAGCTCCGCGAACCAGTCGCGGATCGGCGCGAAGAGGCCGGTGTAGGTCGCGGGGTTGGAGCGCGGCGTGCGGCCGATGGGCGACTGGTCGATGTCGATGACCTTGTCGATCAGCTCCAGCCCCTCGATGCGCTGGTGCGGCGCCGGGACCACCGAAGCGCCCATCAGCTTACGGCTGAGTCCGTTGAACAGCGTCTCGATGACCAGCGTGGATTTTCCCCCGCCCGAGACGCCCGCCACCGCCGTGAAGGTGCCGAGCGGGAACTCCGCCGTGACGTCCTTCAGGTTGTTGCCCGTCGCGCCCACGACGCGGAGCATGCGCTTCCTGTCGAAGGGCCGGCGGACCTCCGGCATGGGGATCTCGCGGCGGCCCGAGAGATAGGCGCCGGTCAGGCTGTCGGGATCGTTCGCCACATCCTCGGGCGTGCCCTGCGACACCACCGTGCCGCCCGCCTTGCCGGCACCGGGGCCGATATCCACCAGCCAGTCGGCGCTGCGGATCGCATCCTCGTCATGCTCGACCACGATCACCGAATTGCCTAGGTCGCGCAGGCGCCGAAGCGTGACCAGCAGCCGCTCGTTGTCGCGCTGGTGCAGGCCGATGGAGGGCTCGTCCAGAACGTAGAGCACGCCGGTCAGCCCGCTGCCGATCTGCGACGCCAGCCGGATGCGCTGGCTCTCGCCGCCGGAGAGCGTGGCGGAGGAACGCGCGAGCGACAGGTAGTCCAGCCCCACATCGACCAGGAACTGCAGCCGGTCCTCGATCTCGCGCAGGATGCGCCGCGCGATCTCCTGCCGCTGCGGCGTGAGGGTGGGCATGACCGCGGAAAACCACTCGCGCGCGCGCCGGATGGAGAGCGCCGAGGCCTCGCCGATATGCGAGCCCGCCACCTTCACCGCCAGCGACTGCGGCTTGAGCCGATACCCGCTGCAGGCGTGGCAGGGCTTGTCTGCCCGGTAGCGAGCCATGTCCTCGCGGACCCAGGGATTGTCGCTTTCGCGGAAGCGGCGCTCGAGGTTGGAGATCACGCCCTCGAAGGGCTTCTGCACCTCATAGGCGCGCAGCCCGTCCTTGTACTTGAGCGTCACCGGCTCCTTGCCGGTGCCAAAGAGGATGGCGCTTTGGGCCTCCTCCGGGAGATTCTCCCACGGGGCCTTCAGGTCGATCTTCAGATGCGCGGCGAGCGAGGCCAGGGTCTGGTCGAAATAGGGCGTGCTGGCGTTGCCGGCCCAGGGCGCGATCGTGCCGGCCTTCAGGCTTGCCGAAGGGTTCGGGATCACCAGCGCCGGGTCGAAGAAGCTTTCCGTCCCCAGCCCGTCGCAGGTCGGGCAGGCACCCTGGGGCGAGTTGAACGAAAACAGCCGCGGCTCGATCTCCTCGATCGAGAAGCCGGACACGGGGCAGGCGAATTTCTGCGAGAACACCGTGCGCTCCGCGGTATCCGCGTTCTCCGCATAGGCGATGCCGTCGGCCAGGGCGAGCGCCGTCTCGAAGCTGTCCGCCAGCCGCTGGGCCAGCCCCTCGCGCACCACCACGCGGTCCACCACCACCTCGATGTCGTGCTTCAGCTTCTTGTCGAGCTTGGGCGCGTCGCCGATCTGCATCAGCGTGCCGTTGATCTTCACGCGCTCGAAGCCGCGGCGCTGGTATTCGGCGAGCTCCTTGCGGTACTCGCCCTTCTTGCCGCGGATGACGGGCGCCAGGATCAGCAGCCGCGTGCCCTCCGGCATGTCCATCACGCGGTCGACCATCTGGCTGACGGTCTGCGCCTCGATGGGCAGGCCGGTCGCCGGCGAATAGGGCACGCCCACCCGCGCCCAGAGCAGGCGCATGTAGTCGTGGATCTCCGTCACCGTGCCGACCGTCGAGCGCGGATTGTGCGAGGTGGTCTTCTGCTCGATCGAGATGGCCGGCGAGAGGCCCTCGATGCTGTCCACGTCAGGCTTCTGCATGAGCTGCAGGAACTGCCGCGCATAGGCGCTGAGGCTCTCGACATACCGCCGCTGCCCCTCGGCATAGATCGTGTCGAAAGCGAGCGACGACTTGCCCGAGCCCGACAACCCCGTCAGCACCACCAGCTTCCCGCGCGGCAGGTCCAGGTCCAGCGACTTCAGATTGTGCTGGCGGGCGCCCCGAATCCGGATGAGCTCCCCCTTCACGTTGGGATCGGCGGCATCACGCGGCATGGACAAGGGCTCCGGGGGGCTGGATGTTCATATTGTGTTCACGCTGTCTGCACCATATATGCTGCGGCGCAAAGCATGAAAACGGCCCAGGACCCCGGAAATTGCCGGGGCTGGCCCGCTTGCTGCGGAAAAGGTAGTTTCCGCGGCCGATCTGAAGGAGGCGCGGCCCATGGCCGGAGTGAACAAGGTGATCATCCTGGGGCGCCTCGGCAAGGACCCCGAGGTGCGGAACTTCCAGAATGGCGGGAAGGTCGTGAACCTGCGCCTGGCGACCAGCGAGCGCTTCAAGGACCGCGAGGGCAACCAGCAGGAGCGCACCGAGTGGCACTCGGTGGCCATCTTCAACGAGAAGCTGGGCGAGATCGCCGAGCGCTATCTGAAGAAGGGCAGCGAGGTCTACGTCGAAGGCCAGCTTGAGACCCGGAAGTGGCAGGACCAGTCGGGCGCCGACCGCTACTCGACCGAGATCGTGCTGCGGCAGTTCCGCGGCGAGCTCGCGCTGATCGGCGGCCGGGCCTCGGGCGGCGGTGACATGGGCGAGGAGCGCGAGTATGGCGGCGGCGGCGCCAAGAGCGGCGGCTACGGCGAGCGCAGCTCGGCGCCGGCGCGCAGCGGGCCGCCGAAGTCGGGCGGATGGGATTCGGGGAAGAAAGCGGATATGGACGACGATATTCCGTTCTGACGACCTTGCGAGGGGCCCTGCCCCTCGCGCTCCCCGCCAGGGCTTTTGGCCCTGGACCCTTTCACTGATGTAAGGTGCAGGAAACGGTGAACGTACACGTTCACCCTGCCAGGTTCCCGGGGCATAGCCCCTAGGTTCCACCAACCAGGACTTTCCCTTGGCCGAAGACGACACCAAACCGCAGGACGTCGCGCCCGTCGCCCTCGAAGAGGAGATGCGCCGCTCCTATCTCGATTACGCGATGAGCGTCATCGTGAGCCGTGCGCTCCCCGACGTGCGCGACGGCCTCAAGCCCGTGCACCGGCGCATCCTCTTCGCCATGCACGAGGCCGGCTACACCTTCGACAAGCCGCACCGGAAGTCCGCCCGCGTGGTCGGTGACGTCATGGGCAAGTATCACCCGCATGGCGACGCCTCGATCTACGACGCGACCGTCCGGATGGCGCAGTCCTTCTCCATGCGCATCCCGCTCATCGACGGCCAGGGCAACTTCGGCTCCATGGACGGCGATCCGCCGGCGCAGATGCGCTACACCGAGGTCCGGCTGGCCAAGGCGGCCGCCGCGCTGCTCGAGGGCATCGATGAGGACACCGTCGAGTTCCAGCCGAACTACGACGAATCCGAGAAGGAGCCGCGCGTCCTGCCGGCCTCCTTCCCGAACCTTCTGGTCAACGGCGCGGCCGGCATCGCCGTCGGCATGGCGACCAACATCCCCACCCACAACCCGACCGAGGTGATCGACGCCACCCTGGCGCTGGTGAAGGATCCGGACACCACGCTCGACCAGATCATGGAGATCATGCCCGGCCCGGACTTCCCGACGGGCGGCATCATCCTCGGCCGCGCGGGCATCCGCTCGGCCTTCGAGACGGGGCGCGGCTCCATCCCGCTGCGCGCCGACTGCCAGATCGAGGAGATGAAGGGCGGACGGCAGGCCATCGCCGTCAGCGAGATCCCCTACCAGGTCAACAAGTCGGTCCTGATGGAGAAGATCGCCGAGCTCGTCCGCTCGAAGCTCATCGAGGGCATCAGCGACCTGCGCGACGAGAGCGACCGCTCGGGCCTGCGCATCGTGATCGAGCTCAAGCGCGAGGCGGTGGCCGAGGTGGTACTGAACCAGCTCTACCGCATGACCTCGCTGCAGATCAGCTTCCCCGTGAACTTCCTCGCGCTGAACGGCGGCCGGCCGCAGCTCATGGGCGTGCGCGACGCGCTGCTGGCCTTCATCGCCTTCCGCGAGGAGGTGATCCTGCGCCGCTCGCGCCATCGCCTCGCGAAGGCGCGCGAGCGGGCGCATAACCTGATCGGCCTCGCCATCGCGGTGGCCAATATCGACGAGGTGATCCGCCTCATCCGGGCGAGCCCCGACGCCGCCGCCGCCCGCGTGGCCCTGATGGCGCGCGACTGGCCGGCCGTGGACGTGGCGCCGCTGGTGGCGCTCGTGCAGGACGAGGGCAACGAGCTCTCGGCCGAGGGCACGATGCGCTTCACCGAGGCCCAGGCGCGCGGCATCCTGGAGCTGCGGCTGCAGCGCCTGACCGGGCTCGAGCGCGAGAAGATCGACGCCGAGCTCAAGGAGGTCGGCGCGAAGATCATGGAGCTGCTGGAGATCCTCTCCAGCCGCCCGCGCCGCATGGAGGTGATGACCGAGGAGCTGCTGGCCGTCCGCGCCACGCTGCACTCGCCGCGCCTGACGCGCATCGCCGACTATGCCGCCGACATCGACGACGAGAGCCTGATCGCACCGGCCTCGATGATCGTGACGCTGACGCGCGACGGCTATGTGAAGCGCACCGCGCTCGACGTCTTCCGCGCGCAGCATCGCGGCGGGCGGGGGCGCAGCGCGGCCTCGACGCGCGCCGACGACGTGGTGGTGCGCAGCTTCGTAGGCCACACCCATCAGTGGGTGCTGTTCTTCACCAGCCGCGGCATCGTGTTCCGCGAGAAGGTCTGGCAGCTCCCCGAGGGCGGCACGGGCGGCAAGGGCCGCTCGCTGCGCCAGGTGCTGCAGCTGGCCGAGGGCGAGTCCGTCACGGCCGTGCTGCCGCTGCCGCAGGACGAGAGCCTGTGGGAGCACCTGCACCTCGTCTTCGCGACGGTGCAGGGCAATGTCCGCCGCAACCGGCTGAGCGACTTCCGCAACGTGCGGTCGTCGGGGCTGATCGCGATGAAGCTGGACGAGGGCGATTCGCTGATCGGCGTCGCCACCTGCCGCGAGGGCGACGACGTGCTGCTCGCCACGCGCCGCGGCCGTGCCATCCGCTTCGTGGCCGATGCCGACACGCTGCGCGTCTTCGCCGGCCGCGACTCGACGGGCGTGCGCGGCATCCGGCTCATCAAGGACGATTCGGTCATCGCGCTCGCCGTGCTCGGGCATGTCGAGGCCAGCCCGGAGGAGCGGACGGCCTATCTGAAGCTGGCGGCCCAGAAGCGCCGCGCCGCCGGCGAGGAGGTCGCCGAGGCCCCTGTCCCCGTGGAGGAGACCGAGGAGGTTCCGGTCGAGGAGGTCACGCTCAGCGCCGAGCGCGTCGCCGACCTGGAGGCGGCGGAGCAGTTCCTGCTCGCCGTCACCGACCGCGGCTTCGGCAAGCGCACCAGCGCCTATGAGTATCGCGTGTCCGGCCGCGGCGGCCAGGGCATCGGCAACATCACGCTAAGCCGGCGCACGGGGTCGGAGGTGGTCGCCACCTTCAACGTCACCTCGGGCGACCACATCATGCTGATGACCGATGGCGGCCAGGCCATCCGCTTCGAGGCGGACCAGGTGCGCCAGACGGGACGGACCTCGCAGGGCGTCATGCTGCAGAGGATGGACGAGGCGGAGCGCGTCATGAGCTGCTTCCCCGTCGTGGAGGATGCCGAGGAAGGCCCCGGGGAGAACAGCTCGGAGAATTCCTCGGAAAACACCTCGGACAATGCCGGGGAAAGTGCGGGGGAAGGTCCTGAATATGGTTGAGCGCATCGCCCTGTATCCGGGCACCTTCGACCCGGTCACGAACGGGCATCTCGACGTCATCGGCCGCGCCGCGCGGCTGGTGGACAAGCTCGTCGTGGGCGTCGCCATGAACATCGGCAAGGGCCCGCTCTTTCCGCTGGAGGAGCGCGCCGAGCTGGTCCGCGCCGAGACCGACCAGATCGCCGCGCGCACGGGCTGCACGATCGAGGTGCGGCCCTTCACCGGCCTGCTGATCGGCTTCGCGCGCGAGGTCGGCGCGCAGATGATCTTCCGCGGGCTGCGCGCCGTCACCGACTTCGACTACGAGTTCCAGATGGCCGGCATGAACGCGCGGCTGGACCAGCAGATCGAGACGGTCTTCCTCATGGCCAGCGAGCGCAACCACTTCATCTCCTCGCGCTTCGTGAAGGAGATCGCCCAGCTCGGCGGCGACATCACGAGCTTCGTGCCTCCGCTCACGCTGGAGCGGACGCTGGCGAAGACGCGCAAGAAAGCCGCCGAATAGGGCCGCGAGGCCCGACCATATCCCCACCACGGAGGATCGCTCATGAATCGCCGAGCCTTGCTGACCACGCCCCTGATCATCGCCGGGGCCACCGCTGCCGGGGCCGACCGGGCTATCGCCCAGGGCGCTCCCGACCGCGAGAACACGCTCATCATGGAGCTGAAGGACAATGGCCGGGTCACCATCCGCCTGCGCCCCGACCTTGCGCCGCTGCATGTCGAGCGCATCAAGCTCCTGACGCGGCGCGGCTTCTACAACGGCACGCCCTTCCATCGCGTGATCGAGGGCTTCATGGCCCAGGGCGGCGACCCGACCGGCACCGGCACCGGCGGCTCCGACCTGCCGAACCTGCGCGCCGAGTTCAGCCCGCCGTCCCGCGCACGCTTCCTGCGCGGCACCTGCGGCATGGCCCGCACGCAGGATCCGAACACCGCGAACAGCCAGTTCTTCATCATGTTCGCGCCCGGCTCGAGCCTCGATGGCCAGTACACCATCTGGGGCCAGGTCACCGAGGGCATGGAGCAGGTGGACAAGATCAAGCGCGGCGTGGGCGGCAGCGGCATGGTGCCGAATCCGCCGGACCGCCTGATCCGCATGCGCGTGCTCGCGGACGCCTGAAGGCCCTTGCGGCGGGCCCGCCTTGGAGCCCACGGCATTCCCAACTATTGATCCCGCGAACCGGGCCGGCGCCTCAACGCGCCGGCCGAGGATTTCGTGACCATCACCCCCTTTGCTGCAGGAGCGACCCATGTCCGAGACCAATGAAGCCGAAGCCCAGGGCGCTCCGGACGGCGAGAACACCCTCGTCCTCGAGCTGAAGGATGGCGGCCGCGTCGTCATCCAGCTGCGCCCCGATCTCGCGCCGCTGCATGTCGAGCAGATCAAGACGCTCGCCCGCAAGGGCTTCTACGATGGCACGCCCTTCCACCGCGTGATCGAGGGCTTCATGGCCCAGGGCGGCGACCCGACCGGCACCGGCACCGGCGGCTCCGACCTGCCGAACCTGAAGGCCGAGTTCAGCCCGCCGGCGAAGGCCCGCTTCGTGCGCGGCACCTGCGGCATGGCCCGCACGCAGGACCCGCATACGGCGAACAGCCAGTTCTTCATCATGTTCGCGCCCGCCTCGAGCCTCGATGGCCAGTACACGATCTGGGGTGAGGTGACGGAGGGCATGGAGGCCGTGGACAAGATCGCGCGCGGCGCCGGCAGCAGCGGGATGGTCCGCACGCCCGACAAGCTGATCAGCATGCGCGTGCTCGCCGACACTTGACCTGCTCGCCCGCGCGGTGCTTCTGCGCCGCGCGGGACCGCTTCCCGCCTTCGTGAGCCCGTAGCTCAGCCGGTAGAGCACGTGACTTTTAATCATGGGGTCGTGGGTTCGAGTCCCACCGGGCTCACCATGTTTTCCGTCATTTTCCGCGAATTCGTTCCCGCATCGTCGATTTTGGCACTACGCGATGCCCGACCCTCATCGCCTCTCCGCAGCAGCCGCCAACATGCGCTCGGCCAAGCCGGACACAACGACAAGAGGGCTATCCGCAGAATCGGATGGCGCCGCAGCCCCACCGGTTCTGGCGTGGCCGCTGGTCCCCCATCCGGCGGCCCCGACGGGCCGCCGCCGCCAACGTGTCAACCGCGCAGCCCGGCGGCCTCGGCGGCGCGGGCGGCATTGGCCCGCTCCACCTCCAGGAAGGCGGCGAAGCCGGCCGGCGTCGCCTCCTCCGGCTCGGCCATCTCGGAGCCCAGCTCCTCGAACCGCCGGCGGGTCGGGGGGTCGGTGACAACAGCCGTGAGCGCCGCGGTCAGCTTCTCCAGCACCTCGGAGGGCGCGCCGGCCGGGACCAGGAGGCCGAGATAGGCGGCGGCGCGATAGCCGGGCACGCCGGCCTCGTCGAAGGTCGGCAGCTCCGGGGCCAGCGGCGAGCGGTGCGCGCTGGAGACGCCGAGGATGCGGATCGTCCCCTCCCGGTGCAGCGGCAGGGCGGTGGTGATCTCGGTGATCGAGGAGTTGATGTTGCCCGCCAACAGGTCCGGCAGCGCCACGCCGCCGCTGGCATAGGGCACGTGCTGCAGCCGCGTGCCGGTGGCGAGGCAGAACAGTTCCATGGCGAAATGCGCCGTGCTGCCGTTGCCGGAGGAACTGCCCGTCACCTGCCCCGGACGCGCCTTGGCGTATTCGATGTATTCGGCAAGGTTCCGCACCGGCATGTCCTTCGTCACCGCCAGCACCTGGGCGGTGCGGCAGATCAGGCCGATCGGCGCGAAGTCCCGCACCGGGTCGTAGCCGAGGTTGCTCCGCATGGCCGGGTTGTTGACCACCGGGCCGTTGGAGCCCAGCAGCAGGGTGTAGCCATCCGGCCGGCTGCGGGCGACCTGCAGCGCGCCGATACTGCCGCCGCCGCCGCCGCGATTGTCCACCACCACGGGCTGGCCCAGCCGGTCGGCGAGGCCGGGCGCGGTGAGCCGGCCGACCTGGTCGGCATTGCCGCCGGTGGCGAAGGGCACGACGAAGCGGATGGCGCGGTCCGGATAGCCGGCGGCCAGCGCCGGGCGGGCCAGGGCAGCGCCAGCCAGCGCCAGCAGGGGGCGACGGGACAGGATCATGGGTTGCTTCCTCCGCCGCGCAGCATGCGCCCGGAAGGGGTAGGCCGAAAGGGCAAGGTCTGCCCGCCCAGGCCACCGGATCTCCCCGTCGAGCGAGGCCATGAGGCGCTTCGAACGGGTCGGCGCGCCTGCCGGCGGGAGGCGGCGTGTCAGCCGCGCTGGCGCAGCAGCAGGGGCAGCGCCAGCAGCGGCAAGACCCCCGCCAGCATGAAGGCCCGGCCGAAGGCGGTGAGGAAGGCCTCGGTGGGCGGATGGCCTTGCGCCAGCAGCCCCGCCTCGCTTGCGCCGAGCAGCAGCGTCAGCAGGGACGCCGCGCCGACCACACCGAAGGTGCGCGTCAGCATGGTCAGGCTGCCGGCAACACCGCGATCCTCCCGCCGCATCGTCGCCGTCACCCGGTCGGTATAGGCGAGGGTGAACAGGCCGAGGCCCATGCCCTGCGCCACAAGCGCCGTGACCAGCAGCGGCAGCGGAGTGCCTGCGCCCCAGGGTGCGATGCCCAGCAGCCCGGCGGCGTTGAGCATCGCGCCCACAACCAGCACGGCGCGCGACCCGAACCGCGTCACCGTCCTCCCGCCCAGCCAGGATCCGAGCATTCCTCCGGCCGGGCTGGTGGCGAGCACGAGGCCCAGCACCCCCGCCTCCAGCCCGGCGATGCGCGCCAGGTAGAACGGCACGAGCAGCATCACGGCGAAGCCCGCGAAGGTCATCATCGCGTTCGACAGGTTCAGCGCCGCGAAGCCCGGCCGGTGGATCAGGCTGAGATCGATGATGGGCCGCGCGGCACGGCGGCTATGCCAGACGAACCCGGCGGCGCAGGCGATCGCCGCGGCGGCCAGCACGAGAGAAACCGGCGCCGGCGCCCGGTTCACCGCCAGCAGGATGGTGGCGACCGCCGCCACGAGCAGCACCGCGCCCGGCGCGTCGAACGGCTCGCGCGGCCCGACGCGCGACGCTTTCGGCAGATGGACGGACAGCAGCAGCGCCGCCACCGCAAAGGGCGCGCGGAACCAATAGACCGCCTGCCAGCCGCAGGTCTCCACCAGCACGCCGCCGGCCATCGGACCGATGGTCGATCCCGCGGCGACCGTCGTGGCATAGGCAGCGAGCGCCCGAGCGCGCATCGTCTCAGGGAACAGCGCGGTCGCGAGCGCCGGCCCGCAGCCCAGCACCAGCGCCGCCCCCACCCCTTGCAGCACCCGGCAGATCAGTAACGCCTCGTAGCCCGGCACCAGCGTCAGAAGCAGGTAGGACACCGCGCTCCAGGCCAGGCCGAAGCGGAACACGCGGGCATGGCCGAAGATGTCACCCAACCGGCCGACCGCCAGCATCAGGCTGCCATAGGTCAGGACATAGCAGATCACGACCCACTGGATCTGGGGCACCGCCAGGCCGAAGGCCGCGACCATGGCGGGAAAGGCAACGTTTACCGCGCTGTCCAGCGGCACGATCAGCGTACCCAACGCGACCGGCGCTAGGCGCAGCAGGCCTGGCCCGGCCATCCCTTCCCCTCCGTTTCTCCGGCGGCAGCATCACCGAACGGGCGCGGCATTGCACTCCTCCGGCGGCGTATGGACGCGCGCCGCCTGGCGTGCCCTTCGCATTGCCGCCTCACGGGGCGATCGATGTCGAGGCGATGCGCTTCGGGCGGCCTCGTCGAAAGGCCGCGCAGCGATCAAGCCGCCCCGATCGCGGAGCGGTTCTGGTGGCTATAGGCCGGCGCGGTTCACCACCTGCTGCGTGCGATCTCTCCGAGATTCTTCAGAAGTTCGATGATCTCCATGTGGCCCTTCACGACCGACAGCACCGGCCACTCGCTGAGGGTCGTGCCGCCGGTGCTGATCACCACCTTGAAGGGAGTTTCTCCCCCCGGTGTTGGCACCACGTCTCCATTGAAATTCATAACCCCTCCCAACGCCGACCCGGCGGCGAAACATCGGATGGCCTTCTGAGCACTTCATCGTGTCGCTGACCGGTCCTGCGGACCGCCTAGTCGGCGAAGGCGCCAGCAGCCTCGATGATCGGCCGCCAGCGCGCGATCTCCTCGATATGGTAGCGGCGATGGAAGGCGATGCTCGCGCGCTCCGGGGTGGCCGGTTCGGTGACCAGGTCGGCGAAGCGCGAGCGCAGCCGCTCCTCACGGAGCGCCGCCTGCACCGCGGCGGATATCCGCTCCTGGACCGCCTCCGGCGTGCCCGCCGGCGCATAGAGGCCGTGCCACGTGCTCATGACGAAAGCGGGCGCTCCGGCCTCCGTCGTGGTGGGGATGTCCGGCAGCCCTGGCAGGCGCGCGGAACTGGTCACGGCAAAGGCGCGGATCCGGCCATCGCGGATGAAGGGCGCGGTGTTGGTCGCCTGGTCGCAGAGCAGGTCGAGGCGCCCGGCCATGAGTTCGGTGATCGCCGGGGCGGTGCCGCGAAAGGCCACGATGGTCGCGCGGTTGTCCGCGGCGCCCTGCAGCAGCAGGCCGCAGAGATTGGCGGCCGAGGCCAGGCCGGCGGTCCCGAGGTTCAGCTCATTGCCGCGCCGCCGGAGCTCTCCGAGCAGCCCGGCGAAGTTCTCGGCCGGGAAGCCGGGACGCGCGATCACCGTCATCGCGGCGTCAGAGACGAGGCCGAGCGGGGCGAAGTCCGCGGCGGTGTCGTAGGCCAGGCGGCGGAACAGCGTGGCGCCGGCCGCCAGGCCCACATTGCTCAGCAGCAGCGTGTAGCCGTCGGGCCGCGCCTGGGCGACGCGCTGCGCGCCGAGGTGGGCGGGGGCCGTATTCTCCACCAGGACGGGCTGCGGCATGTGGCGCGTCATGCTCTCCGCCACGATCCGGGCGATGACGTCCGTTGGGCCGCCGGCGGCAGCACCGGCGACGATGATGACGGGGCGGGCGGGATAGTCCTGCGCCGGCGCTGCGCCGGCATACCCGATGGTGATGGCTGCGACGGCCAGCAAGGCCTGGCGGATCAGCGTCATGCGTTTTCTCCCCCCGCGATCGCGTCAGCACGCCGCGGCTCCTCAAGTTTGGGGATCATCTTCGCGAGCTTGCAAGGCGCTGTCACCCGCCTTGCCTGCAATGAGGCGCATGCTGGCCGGAGATCGGCCTCGCGCGGCCGAGCCGCCTCACGGCCGAGCTGTCGCGGGCTGGATCCTGCGGCACCCACTGCGACTGGCACCGCCGCTGACGCTGAAGGATATCCCAGCCAGTTCGGCCAAGCGGGCTGACTAAGCCCGGGGTTTGGTGGTTATGGGGGTTTGGGGAGCAAGCCGACAGCGGGAATCAACCCCATTCAAGACTTGGCCCGCCGGCCGGGATTACAGCCTGACCCTGGATGCGGTGGAGATCGCGCACATCCGCATGGAGTCGACGACATGCGCCTGATGGACAGGCCGCGGATCGGCGAGCCGGGCAGTCCTGCCGCGTCATGTATCCTTGGCGGGCGCTTTCATCCCCGGGGCGCGCTGGCGGCGAGCGGTGTTCGCTATCCAGGCACCGGGACGTCCAATCGGGGTTCGGCCGGCCAGGCGATGTCGCCATCGCGCGCAATTCCCTCGAAGACCGGGCGCGCGAAGAGAAAACCCTGCGCGAAGCGCACGCCCAGCTCACGCAGCACCATCGCCTCCTCGGCGCGCTCCACACCCTCGGCGACCAGCCTGATGCCCACCGAGCTCGTGAACGTCACCATTCCCGCGAGGATGGCGCGGCGCATGGGGTCCTCGTCGCAGCCGCGCACCAACACGCCATCGAGCTTGATCGTATCCGGCCGGATGTCGAGCAACCGCTCGATGTTCGAATAGCCGGTGCCGTAATCGTCCAGCGCCACCGAGAAGCCATAGCGGCGGTAGGCATCGATGATGGAGCGGAGATGCGTGGCGTCCACGCGCTCGTGCTCGATGAACTCGAAGGTCAGTCGGTCCAGCGGGAAGCCGGTGCGCTCTGCCGCCTCCAGCGTGCGTCGGATGCAGGCGCGCGGCTCGTAAACGGCATTGGGCAGAAAGTTGATATTCAGACGCGTCTCCATGCCGAGCCGCGCGGCGGTCTCGATCGCGGTCACGCGGCAGGCCTGGTCGAAGGCATAGCGGTTGGAGTCGTTGATCTGCGCCAGGACCCATGCAGCCGTTTCGCCGGCAGCACCGCGCACCAGCGCCTCATGCGCGACGATCCGTTGTTCGACGAGATCCACGATCGGCTGGAAAGCCATGGCGATGGGGAAGAGCTGCTGGTCGTCCCGGCAGGCGGCGCATGCTTTGGGCGGGGCCTTCATCGCATCTCTCCCTGAGCCAGGTGAACGCGGAGAAATGTTCGTCGTCGCAGCCTCAAACAGGCACAGGGAAAAAAAGCCCGCTGCGGGTCACATGCCCCGGTCCAAGCTGAGGGCGCAGGCCTTTCCCACGGGCGTCAGCCGGTAGTAGTGTCTCTTGTCCAGCAGGCACCAGCGCACCTCGATCAGCCCGGGAGGCATGCCTGACGCAACCCGCCCCCACACACGGCCGGGCGGTGCACGGCGGCGAAGGCGGATGGCCCGACGTAGCCGCTCTTCAGTGCTGCGGCCTCCGCGCACAATTCGCCATCCGCAAGGGCCGCCAAGGCACGACGCTGGAGCTCGGTGAGCTTTTCCATGATCGGCGCCATCGGAGAACCCTTCCGAGGTGATGCTCCCGGCTCGACGGGGCCGGGGATATCCAGAAGCGAAAGCCCGGCCGAGGGGATGGACCCGGCCGGGCTCAGTGCAAGGCGATGTGGAGAGTGGCCGGATAACACGCCAGGGGTCGTTGGGTTGCAGCGCACAAATAAAGCCCGGCGCTGCGGAATCGGCCACGCAAGGAGCCTTGCCCAGGCCGTCGTCTCCATCAGGTTGTGGATGCCGCTGCTCGCCGCTGGTTACTCTCGGTGGCGCCGGGCGTTCGGTCAGAAAGGGGAAGTGCCATGAACATCCGCCAGCAGCGCGCCATTTTCTGTACGCTTGTCATTGCCGGCGTCGGGGTCGGGCTCTTCATTTACGCCGCATTCGCCACCTAGCCACGGCACGGCAGACCGCGGCCGGCGCCAGGCGCCGGTACGTCCGCCTGATGTACAAGACAATCTATTTGATTTGGCTGGCCAGCCCGAGGCTCAGGCTCATCGCGCGCGGCTTCCGCTGAACGAGCTCCGATGGCCTGCAGCCTCCCCTTATCGCGCTCGATATGGCCTGGAAATTCCCGCCACCGACACTGCTTCATTCTGCTGGGCATCCAAACATATATATGTTTAAATCAATCATCCGGGTGAAGAGGCTGGATAACCAGGCCCGAAACGGATCAGGGGAGGAGAAAACAATGCGACGGAAAGTCGTGGGGGTGGCGTTCGGCCTCCTGGCCGGCCTGCTCTGGCAGGCCTCGGCCCAGGCGCAGGATGCCGCATTCCCCAACCGCACCGTGTCGCTGGTCACGCCCTACGCGCCCGGCGGCGGCAGCGACATCATCACGCGCGTGCTGGCCGACGCCTTGCGGCACCGCCTGGATCAGACCGTCGCCGTCCGGAACGTCAGCGGGGGCGGCGGCAACATCGGCGCCCAGACCGTCGCCCGCGCCCTGCCCGACGGCTACACGCTGCTGTCGCACCATATCGGCATGGCCACGGCTCCCGCGCTGTTCCAGAACCCGGGCTTCGATCCGCTCACGAGCTTCGAGCCCATCGGCCTCTTCGCCGACATGCCGATGCTGCTGGTCGGCAACAACGACCTCGCCCCGAACACCATGGCCGAGCTGATCGCCCACGTGCGCGAGCGCGGGGATGCCGTAACCTTCGCCTCCTCCGGCCAGGGCAGCGCCACGCATCTCTGCGCCATCATGTTCCAGCAGCTCGCGGGCCGGAACGTGACCATGGTGCAGTACCGCGGCGCCTCGCCGGCCCTGGCCGACCTCCAGGTCGGCCGCGTGCAGCTGCTCTGCGACGTGACGGCAGGCATCGTCTCGTACATCCGGTCGGGATCGGTGAAGCCCTTCGTGCTGACCGGCAGCCGCCGGCTGGCCAGCCTGCCGGAGGTGCCCACCACCGAGGAGCTCGGCCTGCAGCGCATGGACGTCAGCGCCTGGTACGGGCTGTACGCGCCGGCGGGAACGCCGCAGCCGGTCATCCAGCGCCTCGCCGTCGCGCTGCAGCAGGCCGTGCGCGACCCGGAGATGGCCGCCCGCCTGGCCCAGCTGGACACGGTGGCCTTCGAGCCCGCCCAGGCCACGCCCGCAGCGCTGCGCGCCCAGCTCGAAGCGCAGGTGGCGCGCTGGCACGACGTGATCCGCAGCGCCGGCATCCCGGTGAACTGATGGCTGCCGCCCCGCCCCTGATCCGCACCGCCGCCCCACTCTATCGCGATGTCGCCGCCGCGCTGGAGCGGGCGATCCGCGAGGGCGTCTGGAAGGCGGGGGAGCAGATTCCGACGGAGCCGGAGCTGGAACGCCGCTTCGGCGCCAGCCGCGGCACGATCCGTCAGGCGATCGGCGAGCTGGTGCGGCAGGGATGGCTGCTCCGCCAGGCCGGGCGCGGCACCTTCGTGCTGGGCCCCCGCTTCGAGAGCCTGGAGCGCTTCTTCCGCTACGAGGCCCTGGCCGGCGCGCCGCCGCTGGTGCCGGTGAACCGCGTGCTGGCCCAGTCGATCGTATCCGCCGAGGCCGACGTCGCGGCGGCCTTCGGGATCGCGGAAGGCGCCGAGGTGGCCTGGGTCCGCCGCCTGCGCTGCAGCGGCGACGAGCCCTTCCTGCTCGTCGACAGCTTCTTCCCGATGCCGCTCTGGCAGGTGGTGCGCACGGCCGACTTCACGCACCATCCGCTCTACGACCTGTTCAAGAACGTCTACGGGCAGTTCGTCGTGAGCGCCGAGGAGTTCCTGCGCGCGGGCCTCGCGACGGCCGAGGAAGCGGCGCTGCTGCACATCGCCGGGAACGATCCGGTGATCCGCATCGAGCGCGACGCCCGAAGCTTCGGGAACAACCCGATCGAGTTCCGCCGGGCCACCGGCCGCGGCGACCGCTTTCGCTACCACGCGCGCCTGCGCTGACAACAGGAGGGAGGACAAGAAGATGAGGATCGAACAGGCCACGCCGAAGCTGGGCGCCGTCGTCACCGGGGTGGATCTGAACGTGGCCACGGAGGAGGAGTGGGGCCGCCTGTACCAGGCCTTCCTCGACCATCTGGTGCTGGTCGTGCGCGAGCAGGACTTCACCATCCCGCAGTTCCTGGCGGCGGCGGAGCGCTTCGGCCGGCTGGTGCCGCACCGCGTGCAGCGGACGCGCCATCCCGAATACCCGGCGCTGACGGAGATGGGCGTGAACACCAAGAAGCCCGACGGCAAGGTGGACCAGGCCGTCTTCGCGCGCGGCCAGGGCTGGCACACCGACGGCCCCTGGGAGGTGCGGGGCGTCGCCAAGGCGACGCAGCTCTACGGCCTCGAACTGCCGAGCGTCGGCGGCGACACCTGGTTCGCCAACATGTACGAGAGCTACGAGGCGCTGCCCGCCGAGATGAAGCACCGGCTCGAGGGCGTCGAGGCGGAGTATGTCTATGGCGGCCGCGACAAGCTCGGCGTGGACCTGCTCGCCCCCGACGACCGCGACGCGCCGCCGGTGCGCTGGCCGGTGATCCGCACGCATCCGGAGACCGGACGCAAATCGCTCTACTTCAACCCCTACCACTTCCTCCGCTTCGTCGGCATGGACGAGGCCGAGGGCAATGCGCTGCTCGATGAGCTGAAGGGCCACATGATCCGCCCGGACGCCGAGTACCATCACAAGTGGCAGACGCACGACTACGTCGTGTGGGACAACCGGAGCTCGATCCACGCCGCCGCCGGCGGCTACCCGGTTCACGAGCGCCGCGTCCACTGGCGTGCGACCATGCTGGAATAGCGCGCCGCCCCGCCCCGGCGCTTCGCCTCATCAAACGAATGCATAACAACAAAATGGGAGGAGAAGGATGTTGAGACGTCGCCAGACGATGATCGCCGCGGCCGCCTGGCTCGGCGCGCCTCCGTTGCTCGCCTTGTCCTCCAGGCCGGCCCGCGCGGCCTTCCCCGATCGCCCGATCCGGCTGATCGTGCCCTTCGCGGCCGGCGGCAACGTCGACGTGATGGCGCGAAGCGTGGCCGAGCCGATGAGCCAGCGCCTCGGGCGCCCCGTCACCGTCGACAATCGCGCGGGCGGCGGCGGCAACATCGGCGCCGAGATCGCCGCCCGGGCTCCGCCCGACGGCCATACGCTGTTCGCGGGGTCCGGCGGCACGCTGGTGGCAAATCCGGTGCTGCAGGCGAGGCTGCCCTACGACGCCGAACGGGATTTCCAGCCGATCGGACGGATCGGCGGCGTGCCCGTCGTCCTGGCCCTGTCGCCCCGGGAAGCGAGCCGGTCCTGGCCCGAATTCCTCGCCCGCGCCAAGGCCCAGCCCGGCAGCGCCCAGGTTGCGACGGGCGGCATCGGCAGCACCGCCCATCTGGCGCTCGAGCTGCTCAACCTCAGCACCGGCGCGCGGTTGAGCCATGTCCCGTACCGGGGCGGCGGATCCCTGGTGACCGACCTCCTGGCGGGCAATTTCGACGCGGCCCTGTTCGAGCTGACCACCGCCCTGCCGCTTCACCGCGAGGGCCGGACACGGATCGTCGCCGTCGCCGCGGAACGGCGCGCGGAGCAGCTCCCCGACGTGCCGACCTTCATCGAGCTGGGCGTGCCCGACTTCACCTCGACCGCCTTCGGCGGACTTCTCGCTCCGGCCCGCACGCCGGCGGATGTCGTCGCGGCATTGCGGGCCGCGCTGGTCGGGGCCCTGGCCGAGCCGGCCGTGCGGACCAGGCTCGAGTCGCTCGGCGCCACGGTCGCAACCGAGGGCGAGGCCTCGCCCGAGGGTTTCGCCGCCTTCCTGCGCGACGAACTGGCCCGCGCCCGACGCGCCGCCGAGCTGGCCGGGCTGAGGCCCGAATAGGCTCGGCCTCTGTACGTCATTCCGCGGTTGCGCCATTGAGGGGCTCTGCCCCTCAAACACCCCGGCAAGAACCTCAGGTTCTTGCATCTCCGATCAAAAGCCCCTGGCGAGGGGTAAAGCCCCTCGCATCCCAGCCTGCTAAAGCCCGAAGAGCCGCCGGATGCCGCCATGCAGATGATCGGCCATGGCGGCCCTTGCGGCCGCCTCGTCCCCGGATGCGATCGCGGCCTCGATGCGCCCGTGCTCGCCCGCGATCTCTGCGTGGCGTTCCAGGATCGGGCGACCCGAGAGCTCCCTCGTCAGGCGGATGCCGGCGATCATCTGCCCCCGGAAGGCCTCCAGCGTCGCCAGGAAGAAGCGGTTGCCCGTGGCGTCGGCGATGGCCTGGTGGAAGGCGACATCGGCCTCCAGCCCCGGGCAGCCGGACGCGACCTCCTCCTCCAGCCGGCGGCGGGCCTGGCGGATCGCCTCCAGCGCAGCAGGATCGGCGCGGCGCGCGGCATGCGCGGCCACCTCGCTCTCCAGGCTGCAGCGGAATTCGAGGAAGGCGCGCATGTCGGGGATGCTGTGCAACGGGCCGAAGACGGGCATGGCGGGCCGCGCCGGCTCGCGCACATAGCTGCCGGAGCCCTTGCGGGAGACCACATGCCCCTCCGCGCGCAGCCGCGCCAGCGCCTGCCGCAGCACGGGCCGAGAAACGGCGAAGCGCCGGGCCAGTTCCGCCTCGGCCGGCAGGCGAGCATCGCGCGGGAAGCTGCCGGAGCCCAGCAGGTCGCGCAGGCGGTCGTAAACCTCGTCACTCAGGGGGCGGTGGCCGCTCATGGGGGCACTGAGCCCCAATGCTGTCAAACCTGTCAATAAAATGTCGAATCCATTTGACAGATCTGGCAGGCCGGCGAAGTCTCCCGGCAACGCGAACCATCGAGGAAATGCCGCCATGGCCCGCCGGGGTCTCATGCTGGCCATACTGCTGCTCTGGGCTTCCGCCGCCTCGGCCCAGCTGCCCGACCGTCCCGTGCGGATCGTCGTGCCCTTCCCGCCCGGCGGCACCAGCGACATCGTCGCGCGCATCCTAGCCGCCGCGGCCGGGCCGCTGCTGCCCCAGGGCGCGCTGGTCGACAACAAGGCCGGCGCGGCCGGCAATATCGGCACGGCGGAGGTGGCGCGGGCGCAGCCTGACGGCACCACGCTGATCCAGTGCACCATCGGCACCTGCGCGTCCAACCCGTTCCTCTACGCCAATCCCGGCTACGACCTCGACCGCTCCTTCGCCCCGGTGATCCTGACGGGCGCGGTGCGCAACGTGATGTCCGTCCGCAACACGCTGCCGGCACACAACGTCCGCGAGTTGGTGGCGCTGGTGCGCGCGCGGCCCGGCACGATCACCTTCGGCTCCTCCGGCGTCGGCGCCTCCAACCAGCTAGCGCCGGAGCTGATGCGGGGGCTGCTGGGGATGGATTGGGTGCATGTGCCCTATCGCGGCAGCGGCCCGGCCATCACCGACCTCGTCGCCGGCCGCATCGACGTGTTCTTCGACAACCTGCCCTCCATCCTGCCGCAAATCCGCGCGGGCACGGTGCGCGCCCTGGCCGTCGCCTCGGCCACGCGTACGCCGGAACTGCCGGACCTGCCGACCTTCGCGGAATCCGGCCTGCCCGAGCTGGCGCATGGCCTCGTCATCGAGAGCTGGTTCGGCTTCCTCGCGCCCGCCGGGACGCCGCGCCCGGTGATCGAGGCGCTGAACGCCGCCTTCAACCGAGCCCTGGCCGATCCCGCGGTGCGGCAGCGCCTTCAGGAGGCGGCGGTGGTGCCGCTGGGCGGGCCGCCGGAGCGCATGGCGGAGCATCTCCGCAGCGAGGCCGTCCGCTGGGGCCAGGTCATCCGCGCCAACCGCATCAGCGCCGAATAGGAGCCCTTCCGCTTGTCCCGCATCACCCGCCTCCGCACCATCCGCATCGCCGAACGCCCCAACCTGATCTGGCTGGAGATCGAGACCGAGGAGGGGCTGACCGGCCTCGGCGAATCCTTCCGGGGCGCGCAGGCGGTCGAGGCCGTCATCCACGAACAGGTGGCGCCCTTCCTGCTCGGCCGCGACTCCCGCCGCATCGAGGCCGTCTCGCGCCACCTGATGACGCCCTATCTCGGCTTCCACAGCGCGGGCGCCGAGATCCGCGCGGCGAGCGCCGTGGACATCGCGCTCTGGGACCTCGCGGGGCAGCGCCACGGCATCCCCGTGCATGAGGCGCTGGGCGGCGCGGTGCGCACCGAGATCCGCGCCTACAACACCTGCGCCGGCTACGCCTACAACACCGCCGGCGGCCGCCGGGACATCTCCGGGCAGGACGAGGCCGTGGGCCCCTATGACGACCAGGTCGCCTTCATGCGCGACGCCGGGAAGCTGGCGGAAAGCCTGGTCTCCGAGGGCTACGCCGCCATGAAGATCTGGCCGCTCGACATCTACGCCGAGGCCTCGGGCGGCCACATGATCTCGCTGGAGGACCTCAAGGCCGGCCTCGAGCCCTTCAAGAAGATTCGCGCCGCGGTGGGCAACCGGATCGAGGTGATGGCCGAGCTGCACAGCCTCTGGAGCAGCCACGCCGCCATCCGCATCTGCCGCGCGCTGGAGGATGTCGGCGTCTTCTGGGCGGAGGATCCCATCGGCAAGATGGACGACGTCCGCACCCTGGCCGATCTGCGGCGCCAGACCCGCACGCCGATCTGCGGCAGCGAGACGCTGGGCGGCGTCGTGCCCTTCCGCGACCTGCTCGCCGGCGATGCGCTCGACATGGTGATGCTCGACCTCGCCTGGTGCGGCGGGCTGACGGAAGGGCGCAAGATCGCGGCCCTCGCCGAGGCCTATGCGAAGCCGCTGGCGCCGCACGACTGCACCGGACCGGTGACGCTGATGGCAGGCCTGCACCTCGCACTCCACGCGCCGACCGCGATCTTCCAGGAGGTGGTGCGCGCGACGCTCGCCACCTGGTACCGCGACCTCGTCACGGAGCTGCCCGTGCTGCGGAACGGCATGGTGCAGGCGCCCACGGCGCCGGGGCTCGGCATGAAGCTGCAGGATGCGGTGCGCACGCGACCGGATGCAGTGGTGCGCGAGAGCGCGAAGTCGTAGGCGCGCGATGCTGATCCATATCGTCGGCGCGCATGCCCCACAGGCACCGCGGCTGCGCGCGCTGCTCGGCGCAGGTCACGAGGTCGTGCCGATGCCGAAGCTGCCGGTGGAGGGGCCGATCCGCGCCGATGTCGTCGTCTCCACCCATGTGAATACAGAGGAGGCGGGGCGACTGGAATGCCGGCTGCTCCAGACGCCGAGCGCTGGCCTGGACGGCCTCGCGCTGTCAGTGCTGCCGAAAGGCTGCACCGCCTGCAACGTCTTCGAGCACGAGATTCCCGTCGCCGAATACGCGATCTTCGCCGTGCTGGAGCATGTGCTGGAACTGGCGAAGCTCCCGGCTCAGCTGGATGCCCGGAGCTGGCCCGCGGTCCACGCCGCCCGGCCCTTCCACGGCGAGGCGAGCGGCCGGACCATGACGTTGGTCGGCTTCGGCCATATCGGACGGATGATCGCGTCGCGCGCCCGGGCGCTGGGGATGCGTATCATCGCCCTCACGCGCCGCGGCCAGCCGGATGCGGCGGCGGACCGCAGCCTGCCCGTGGCGCGGCTGAGCGAGGTGCTGCCGGAGACCGACGTGCTGGTCCTTTGCTGCCCACTGGACGACGCCACGCGCGGGTTGATCGGCGCGGCGGAGCTGGCCGCAATGAAGCCCTCCGCTTTGCTGATCAACGTCGCGCGGGCGGAGGTGGCCGACGAGCAGGCGCTGTTCGAGGCCCTGCTCGACCGCCGCATCGCGCGCGCCGCCGTGGACGTCTGGTATCGCCATCCCAAGCCCGGCGAGATGGACTGCCCGCCCTCGCGCTTCCCCTTCCACACCCTGCCGAACCTGCGGGCGACGCCGCACATCGCCGGCTGGACGGAGGGGCTGATGGAACGGCGCTACGCCTTCATCGCCGAAAACATCCGGCGGCTGGAGGCGGGAGCGCCGCTGGAGAACGTGGTGCGACCGCCCGGATAGGGCGGCGCGGCTGGAGGGAAACGGACATGAACATCACCCGGCGCCGGACGGCGCTCTCGCTCGCGGCGCTTCCCATGGCGTCGCACGCCCACGCGCAGGCGCGCGGATGGCAGCCGGCGCGCCCCATCGAGATCGTGGTGGGCTTCCCGCCGGGCGCCAATTCCGACCTTCCGGCCCGCGCCATCGCCCAGGCCGCGGCGCCGCTCTTCCCCACGCCGCTGGTGGTTGTAAACCGCCCGGGCGCGAGCGGCGCGCTCGCCGCCCAGCATGTCGCGGGCCTGCCGCCGGACGGGCAGACGCTGCTCATCGCCGGCGGCAGCGAATCCCTCACCCTGCCGGCCTTCCGCGATGTCCCCTACGACCCCAGGACCTCCTTCCGCGCGATCATCCGGCTGACGCGTCAGCCGCTCATCTTCGTGGCGCGCGGCAACGAGACGGCCGCCGGCCTCCCGGAGATCCTGCAGGAGGCGCGACAGAGGCCTGGCGAGATCTCCTACGCGAGCTCCGGCATCGGCTCGATCTACCACGCGCTCTACGTCCTGCTGGAGCGCGCGAGCGGGACGGAGCTGCTGCACGCGCCCTATCAGGGCGGCGCGCCGGCGCTGCAGGCGCTGCTCGCCGGCACGGTGCGGCTGACCGGCGTGGCGCCGGAGGATATCGGCGGGCTGCTGGACACGCGGCAGATCCGCCTGCTCGCCGTCGCCTCCGCCGAGCGGCTCCCGCGCTTCCGGGACGTGCCGACGCTGCGCGAGCTGGGCTGGGACGTGCAGGTGGAGGGCATGAAGGGGCTGGTGGCGCCGGCCAGCCTGTCCGATGCTGCCGCTTCCAGCCTGCACGACCGCTTCCGCGAGGCCATGGCGAGCCCGGCCTGGAGCACCTTCATCGAGCGGACCGGCGCGACCGAGGGCTATCTGGACGGCCCGGCCTTCCAGGCCGAGATGAACCGAATCACCGACGGGCTGCGCAGAGCCCTGCGGCCCAGCTGAGGAAACGAACGAATGCTCGACCATACCAAGGGCGTCCACATCATCGCCCAGACGCCCTTCGCCGAGGACGGCGCGCTGGACCTCGCCAGCGTCGACACGCTGACCGACTTCTACTTCCGCCACGGCGCGGACGGGCTGGTGGTACTGGGCGTGAGCGGCGAGGCCGGCAAGCTCGGCGCGGAGGAGGCGCTGTCCGTCGCCGGCCGGTTCATCAAGCGGGCGGGCAGCCATCCCGTGGTCGTCGGCGTGAGCAACCCGAGCCTCGCCGCGCTGGCCGAGCTGACGGCGAAGGTGATGGACCTCGGCGCGGCGGGGGTGATGATCGCCCCGCCCAACGGCTTGCGCACCGAGGAGGAGCTGTTCGGCTACTTCAACGCGGTGTTCCGCCGCATCGGCGACGTGCCGACCGTCCTGCAGGATTTTCCCTTCACGACGGGCGTCTGGATGTCCGTGCCCTCGATGCTGCGGCTGATCGAGGCCTTCCCGCAGATCCAGGTGGTGAAGGAGGAGGATATCCCGAGCCCCGCCAAGATCACCCGCCTGCGCGCCGGCCAGGGTCGCCGCGTGGCGATCCTGACCGGCAACAACGCGCTCTATCTGCCGACGGAGCTGGACCACGGCGCCGACGGCCCGATGTCCGGCTTCTCGCATCCGGAGATGCTGTCCCAGGTCTACCGGCTGCACGCCGCCGGCCAGCGCGAGGCGGCGCGCGACGTCTTCGACCGCTATCTGCCGCTGCTGAACTACGAGGGCCAGGGCTTCTGGGGGGTCGCCGCGCGCAAGGAGGTGCTGCGCCGGCGCGGCGCCATCCGCAGCGCCGCCATGCGCCAGCCTGGGCCGCGGCTGACGCCGGAGGATATCCGCGACATCGATACGCTGCTGGAGCGGCTGGGCCGTTCTCTCGCCGAGGTTGGGAAAAGGGCGGACGCGGCCTGACGGCCGGGCTACAACCCATCCAGGAGGAACCAAGAATGAATCGTCGTTTCATGCTGGGCGCGGCGCTGGGCGCCGCGTCGTCACCGCTCGCGGCACCGGCCCTGCGGGCGCAGGGCTTCGACCACACGATCCGCTTCATCATCCCGAACGCGCCGGGCGGCACCAGCGACATCCTGGCGCGCCTCATGGCCCCGGAGCTGACGCGCACCCTCGGCCAGAACGTGGTGGTCGAGAACCGCCCCGGCGCCGGCGGCAACATCGGCGCCGATTTCGTGGCGAAGAGCCCGCCGGACGGCCACACCATCGTGCTGCTGGACGTGACGACGATCGCGACCAACCCGGCCCTCTTCCCGCGGCTGTCCTACAAGCCCTCGGATCTCGCGCCGGTCAGCATGGTGATCTACGCGCCCTATATCCTGGGCGTGGCCAACAACCTGCCGGTCCAGAACGCGGCGGAGCTCGTCGCCTATGCCAGGTCGCGTCCCGGCGGGCTGAACGCGGCGAATTCCGGCACGGGGACGGCCTCGCACCTCACCGCCGTCATGCTGGCGGACGCCTGGGGCAGCCCGATGGAGCACGTGCCCTATCGCGGTGGCGCGCCCGCGCTGCTCGCCGTCAGCACGGGCGAGGCCAGCCTGACCATGGCCGGTGCGACGCAGTCCCTGCCCTTCGCGACGAACGGCCAGATGCGGCCGGTGGCCGTGACCGGCCCGACCCGCTTCGCCCAGCTGCCGCAGGTGCCGACCTTCCGCGAGCTGGGCTGGCCGGGCACCGACGCCGGAACCTGGCAGGGCACGCTGGTCGCCGCCGGCACGCCGCCCGTGCTGATCAGCCGCCTGCACGTCGCGATGCGCGACGCGCTGGCGCAACCCGCGCTCGCGGCGCGGATCGTCGAGCTCGGCGCCACGCAGCGCACCGATGGGCCGGAGGCCTTCGCAAGCTGGCTGGCGGAGCAGACCGAGGCCTACACGCGGCTGATCCAGTCGCACAACATCCGGGCGGAGTGAGCCAACCGGGATTGCCCATCAGGATGCTTCCGACAGGACCGGCGCGGAGACCGCGCCGGCCGCCTCCCCGGCTCCGAACAACGGCAGGTCGCTGGCCTCGCCGAGGGCCGCGTCGAAGTTCGAGACCGTCACGCCGACCAGCCTGATGCCCTTCCGGGGCGGGTAGACCGAGCGGACCAGGTCCAGGCTCGCCTGGCGGAGCTGTCCATGCTCCGCCACCGGAGCCGCGTGGCTGCGGCTGCGGGTGACCTGCCGGAAGTCCGCGAACTTCACCTTCACCGTCACGGTCCGGCCGAAGGCCTGCGCCTTCTCGCACCAGTCCCACACGTCATCGGCCATCCGCAGCACGCCGGCCTCGATCTCGGACGGCTCCACCAGGTCGCGATCGAAGGTGGTCTCGGAGCCGGAGGACTTGCGCGTCCGGTCCGGATCGACGGGCCGGTCGTCCTCGCCGCGGGCGATCGCGTGGTACCAGGCGGCGGCGCTGCCGAAATGCGCCTGCAGGAATTCCATCGGCTTCGTCCGGAGGTCGGCGCCGGTCTCGATGCCCAGCGCCTGCATGCGCCGGGCCGTCACCGGGCCGACGCCGTGGAACCGCGCGACCGGCAGCGTCTCCACCCAGGCCGGCCCCATGTCGGGCGTGACGGCGAACTGGCCGTTCGGCTTGCGCTGCGCCGAGGCGAGCTTCGCGAGGAACTTGTTGTAGGAGATCCCGGCGGAGGCGGTCAGGCCGGTCTCCTCGAGGATGCGGGCGCGGATCTCCCTGGCGGTCGCCCAGGCTGTCGGCAGGCCTCGGCGGTTCCCGGTCACGTCGAGATAGGCCTCGTCCAGCGACAGCGGTTGAATGAGCGGCGTGTAGTCGGCGAAGATGCCGTGGATCCGGCGCGACACCGCCCGGTAGACCTCGAAACGGGGCCGGACGAAAATCAGCTCGGGGCATTTGCGGAGCGCCGTCACGGAGGGCATCGCGGACCGGACGCCGAACTCCCTCGCCTCGTAGCTCGCCGCGGCCACCACGCCGCGCGCCGCGCCGTGGCCGACCGCCACCGGCCGGCCGCGCAGGGCGGGATCGTCGCGCTGCTCCACCGACGCGTAGAAGGCGTCCATGTCGACGTGGATGATCTTGCGGGGCGCGTCGCGATCCATCCGTGACAGCCTAGCGCGTCGAGAACGGGACGTGAACATGGAAAAGGCCGATTCCGGCCGGGCGACCGACTGGCCGCCCGCGCGCCGTCACCGGCCTAAGGCTGTGCGGCGGCGACCGGGCCAAGCCGGCAGATCACGCCGTCCAGCCGGGCCCCTCCCCTCGCCTCCGCGAGCGCCACGGCGCTCGCCGCCAGGACCAGCGCGAGGACGAGGGCGCCGGCCGCGTCAGTCCGTCGCATCGCCCACGCCCAGCAGTGCCAGGACCTCGCGCCGCTTCTCCACCAGCCGCGGGTCGTCGCGGTGGCGCGGATAGTCGAGCTCCACCGGAAGCTCCGCACGGATTCGCGCCGGGCGCGGACTGAAGACCACCACCCGCGTGGCCAACAGCAGCGCCTCCTCCACGTCATGCGTGACGAGCAGCGTGGTGAAGCCCTGGCGCTGCCAGAGCCGCACCAGCTCGCCCTGCATGGCGATGCGGGTGAGGCTGTCCAGCTTGCCGAGCGGCTCGTCGAGGATGAGCAGCCGCGGCTCGTTCACCAGCGCCCGTGCCAGTGCCGCACGCTGCGCCATGCCGCCCGAGAGCTGGTGCGGATAGGCGTCGGCGAAGCCGTGCAGGCCCACCAGCTCCAGCGCGGCATCCACCCGGCCGCGGTGGGTCTTCAGCAGCCCGCGCGCCTCCAGCCCCAGCGCCGCGTTCTTCCAGACCGTGCGCCAGGGGTAGAGCGTCGGGTCCTGGAAGACCACGACGCGCGAAGGATCGGGACCGGTGACGGGTGCTCCGTCGACGGAGAGCTCACCCTGCGCCGGCGGCTCAAGCCCTGCCACCAGCCGCAGCAGCGTGGACTTGCCGCAGCCGGACGGGCCGAGCAGCGCCACGAACTCGCCGGGCGCGGCGGAGAGGGACACGTCGTCCAGCACCGGCAGCGGCTCGCCCTTCAGGCTGTAGGCATGGCTGACATGGCGCAGGTCCAGTGCAGCGCCCGGCGACAGCGAGGAAGCCGGGCGGTCGAGGAGGTCGAGGCTCACCATTTCACCACCCCCTTCTGCCAGGAGAGCAGCCGGTCGCGCAGCTTGAACAGCAGCGTGATGAGGCCGGAGCACATCAGGGCCATCACCAGCAGGGCCGCGTACATGTTGCCGTAGGCCGCCCAGCCCTGCGCCCAGCTGAGATACCAGCCGAGGCCGGCGCGCACGCCCAGCATCTCCGCCACCACCAGCACCGCGAAGCTCGCGCCGAGCCCCATGAAGAGCCCGACGAAGACATGCGGGAGCGCGGCGGGGATCGCCACCTTCAGGACGAGGAAGCGCTGGTTCGCGCCGAGCGTCCGTGCCACGTCGTAGAAGTCGGGATTGACGGAGGCGACGCCCGACCAGGTGAGCACCGCCACCGGAAAGCCCGTGGCCAGCGCAATGAGGAAGGTGCTGGCGCTTGCTGAGGAGGGGAAGAGGAAGAAGGCCAGCGGCAGCCAGGCCGTCGCCGGCAGTGGCCCCACCAAGCGCATGACGGGATGCGCCCAGTAGCCGAAGCGCGGCGACCAACCGAGCCCGACGCCCACGACGAAGCCCACGGCGGCTCCCAGCGCATAGCCGCGCGCCAGCAGCCAGAGCGAGGCGAGCACGCTCTGGCCGAGCCGCACCCAGTCGTCCTGGTACACCTCCACGAGCTGCTGCGGCGGCACGAAGAAGGGCATGGGCAGCAGCGAGAATTTTGCCGTCACTGCCTGCCAGATCGCGAAGAACAGGCCGAGCGCCACGAACCAGGGGCCGAGCCCCTGTACCCGGCGGAACAGCGGCGGGACGAGCCCTGCCGTGAAGGCCAGGACGAGAAGACCTATGGCGATCGCGGCCTGCGCGATCGCGAGGTTGCCCGTCTGCGTCCATTCCACGATCTCCGACTGGTCGGGAAAGTGGTGCGTGACATAGGCGGCCAGCGCCCAGGCGGCGGCGGCCAGCAGGCCCGACCACCACAAAGCGGGCCCGCGAAACGCCAGCGGCGCCTCGCGGGCGAAGGGAACCGAGGTGCTCATGCTCAGGCGAAGACCGTGCCGGTGATGCGCTCGGCCATGCGCGCGGGATCGGTGTTGGCGCGGATGACGTTGATGCGCTTCAGGTCGGTGATGTAGGCCTGCAGCTCGTCGCGCAGCTGCGTGCCCACGGGGCTGTGGCCGTGGGTGTGGGTCTGCAGGATCTCCGACATCTCCGCCACGCTCACGCCGCCGGGCGCATAGGCCGCGAAGGTACGGGCGGCGAGGTCGTGGTTGCCGTTCACCAGTTGCTGCGCATCGATGAGCGCCTGGGTGAGCGCCGCGGCCACCGGGCGGTTGCTGCGGATCAGGCTGCCGCGCACGCCGAGCACGCAGCAGGCGCGGTGGGCGTAGTCCTCGTGCAGGTTTGTCGAGACCTCGATGAGGTCGAGGCGCTTGCGGAACTGGAAGGCCAGCGGATCGCCGAGCGCGATGGCCTGCACCTCGCCGCGGCTCAGCGCCAGCTCGAAGACATTGGCGGGAAACACCTTCCACGTCACGTCACGCTCGGGATTCACGCCGTGCCGGGCGAGCAGAATGGAGAAAAAGTTCTTGTCGGGGGCGGCCATGTCGGTGACGCCGATGGTCTTGCCGCGCAGGCTCGCGAGATCCTCGGTGATGCCGGTGCCTTTGCCGCCCAGGAGTCGCATGCAGCCGCCATGGGTGCCGGCGGTGATGCGCACGTCGAAGCCCTGCTCCAGCGGCTTGAGCCAGCGCAGCGCCATGCCGACGCCGGCATCGGCATGGCCGGTGGCGATGGCCTCCAGCAGCGCCTCGGTGGAGGCGCCGAAGTTGATGAGCTCCACGTCGAGGTTGTAGCGGGCGAAGATGCCCTCGCGGTCCGCTACGGCGATGGGCGAGGTGCAGAGCGCCGTCGCGTTCCAGGTGAGCTTCAGCTTCACCCGCTCGGGCAGGCGCGCCGCGGCCGTGGGCTGCGGCGCGGGGTGGTGCCCGGCGTGGTCGTGCTGCTGGGCAAGGGCCGGCGCGAAGGGCGCGGCGGCGAGCGCGGCCGAGGCGGCGAGCAGGGCGCGGCGGCCCGGAATTCTGTGCTGGGTCATGGGGAAGCTCCGATGCACGGCGGAAGCGCCGGCGTGATGGTGGGATGTTCGGCGATGGGAGGCGGGGCTCGGGGGGCTGCCCCGCGAGCGGTCAACAGCTCCGGTCTGCGGTCCGGGCGCCTGGACAGGCCGAGGGGATGCGTGAGGAGGGCATTCGGTCTTTCCACCTTGCGGCCGACGCGGTGACGGCCATCCCGGAAAAGATTTCACGATGAAAAATGGGAGTCAACAATTTATAACGATTAATTTATGTGTTTACTATGCTGTTGATGTAGCTGAATTTTTCCTTACCGACCTCGACAACCCTGACCTGTGGCATCTCTCAGCGGATCACTCATCAGCCCATCTCCGAGAGAATTCCATTATATTTTTCAGTATCTTGACCTGACTTCCTGCTCGTATGCGATCTGCACGCACCTACCGCGTGAATTTGGCAGCGAATGGCTGGACAAATCACATGAACGTATTCACCGTTGAATAATGTGCTATATACGTTGGACGAAACATAATGGTGAATGGTGCCAGCCCGGCCGGTTCCTCGCGCGCCGCCCGAGCGCGGCTGGAGGAGGACGTCTGCGACATGGTTCTCAGCGAATTCGACGCACCCAGGCTCTGGCTCCCGGCCGGGGAGCTCACGCTGATCACGGCCGGCGTCTTCCTGCTCGTCGCCCTGCTCGCCTGGCTGTTCTGACCCTCGCCTCCCGCCCCTTCGCCCGATGTCGCCGCGAGGCCGCCCGCCGCTGAGCCGGCGCCTTCCGCAACACGGAATTCGTCCCCGAAGGAACATCCCCATGAGCTACGAGACCCTGACGCTGCACCGCGTCTCGCCGCATGTCGGCGCCGAGGTGCAGGACATCGACATCACCCGCCCGCTCACCAACCGCCAGGTCGAGGAGCTGCACCGCGCCCTCGGCGAGTTCGGCGTGCTGTTCTTCCGCGAGCAGCGCTTCGACTTCGACGGCCAGAAGCGCTTCGGCCGCTATTTCGGCGAGCTGGACATCCACCCCAACACGCCGGGGCCAGAGGGCCATCCCGAGATCCTGCCCATCCACGCCGATGCCGATTCCAAGGTCATCGCCGGCGAGAAGTGGCACAGCGACGTCTCCTGCTTCCAGGAGCCGCCGCTCGGCTCGATCCTGCACATCCACACCACCCCGCCGATCGGCGGCGACACGCTCTTCGCCAGCCTGGCCGCGGCCTATGACGCGCTCTCGCCGCGGCTGAAGACCTATCTGGAGGGGTTGACCGCCTTCCATTCCGGCGAGCGCAACTACCGCCGCCGCAACGCGCTGAACGGCATCGACGACCGCGGCCGGATCTTCCCGAGCGCCACACATCCGGTGGTGATCCGCCACCCCATATCGGGCCGCAAGGGCCTCTACGTGAACCGCCTTTTCACCTACCGCATCAACGAGGTGAGCGAGGAGGAGAGCGAGGCCATCCTGAACCATCTCTGGCAGCACGCGGAGAAGCCCGACTTCCAGATCCGCTTCCACTGGGAGCCGCATTCGGTCGCCTTCTGGGACAACCGCGCGGTGCAGCACCTCGCCATCTGGGACTATTTTCCCCACGTTCGCAGCGGCTCTCGCGTCACCGTCAAGGGCGGGAGGCTCGCGGCATGAGCGCGACCCGACGCGGCATCCTCGGCGGCGCGCTGGCGGCGTCCTTCTACGGCTC
This sequence comes from Roseococcus sp. GW821-FHT12F05, assembly GCF_058806835.1. NCBI lineage: Bacteria > Pseudomonadati > Pseudomonadota > Alphaproteobacteria > Acetobacterales > Roseomonadaceae > Roseococcus > Roseococcus sp. GW821-FHT12F05. The sequence goes on along the minus strand of NZ_JBXAQB010000004.1, from coordinate 3,119 downwards.
GGCCATGGCGCAGGAGGCCCGCGACCTGCGCATCGCCGTGCAGTTCGGCATCACCTACCTGCCACTCACCGTGATCCGCGAGCAGCAGCTCATCGAGCGCGAGGCCCGCGCCGCCGGCCTGCCCGAGCCCAATGTCAGCTGGGTCCAGGTGAGCGGCGGCGCGGCGATGAACGACGCGCTGCTCTCGGGCAATCTCGACATCGCTTCGGCCGGCATCCCGCCCGTGGTGCTGCTCTGGGCGCGCAGCCGGAGCAACCTCAAGGTGCACGCCATCTCCTCGCTGGTGGCCGCACCGCTCTGGCTGAACACGCGCAACCCGACCGTGCAGACGATCCGGGATTTCACCCCGCAGGATCGCATCGCCCTGCCGGCGGTGCGCGTCTCCTTCCAGGCGGTGACGCTGCAGATGGCGGCGGAGAAGGAGTTCGGCCCGGGGCAGCATGCAAGGCTCGACCCGATCACCGTCAGCCTGCCGCATCCGGATGCGACGGCCGCGCTGATCGGCGGCCGCAGCGAGATCACCGCGCATTTCGGCAATCCGCCCTTCCAGAACCAGCAGCTCCAGCACGAGGGAATCCGCCGCGTCCTCTCCTCCTACGACGTGGTCGGCGGCGCGCACAGCGTGACGCTGCTCTACGCGACGCAGCGCTGGCGCGACACGAATCCGCGCACGCTGCGCGCGCTGCTCGCGGCGCAGGAGGCGGCGAATGCTTGGATATCGGCCAACTCGCGCGAGGCGGCCGAGCTCTATGTCCGCGCGGAGCGCTCCTCGCTCTCCGTGGATTTCGTGGAGGCGCTGATCCGCCATCCGGACCACCACTTCACCGCGCGGCCCGAGGGCGTGCTGCACTTCGCGCAGTTCCAGCACCGCATCGGCCAGATCCCGACGCGCATCGAGCGCTGGCAGGAGGTCTTCTTCCCCGAGGCGCATGAGGGCGTGGGCTCCTGACGATGCCCGCGCCAGTTCTCGCCCTCGAGCAGGTCTCGGTCCATTTCCGGGCTATCAGCGGCGGCACGGTCACGGCTGTGGAGAACGTGTCCTTCTCCCTCACGGAGGGCGAGCGTCTGGTGCTGGTCGGCCCGTCCGGCTGCGGCAAGTCGACGCTGCTCGCGGCCGTGGGCGGCTTTTTGCAGCCGAGCGTGGGGCGCGTGCTGCTGGATGGCGTGCCGGTGCGGCGCCCGGGGCCGGACCGGATGATGGTCTTCCAGGAATTCGACCAGCTGCTGCCCTGGAAGAGTGTCGCGGCCAATATCGCCTATCCGCTGCGGCTCGCCGGCGTGTCCCGGGAAGAAGCTTCGGCGCGGGCCGCGGCGCTGATCCACCAGGTCGGCCTCACCGGCTTCGGCGAGGCCTTCCCGCACACGCTGTCGGGCGGGATGAAGATGCGCGTCGCCATCGCCCGCGCCCTGGCCGCGCGGCCGCGCCTGCTGCTGATGGACGAGCCCTTCGCCGCGCTCGACGCGCTGACGCGCCGCCGCATGCAGGAGGAACTGCTGCGGCTCTGGCGCGAGCATGTCTTCACCCTGCTCTTCGTGACGCATTCCATCGAGGAGGCGGTGCTGCTCGGCAGCCGCATCCTCGTGCTCTCGCCGCATCCCGGCCGCGTGCAGGCGATGCTCGACGTGCCGGAGGACGGCGCGGCGCGTGAGGCGCTCCAGGCCGATCTGCGCGGCCTCCTGCTGCCGGAGCCCGCGCATGTTTGACGGCACGCGCATCGGCCCGAGCGCGGGTCCGCTCGCCGCCGAGGCCGTCTGGCGTCCGGCCCTCCGCCGCGCCGGCGTGCTGCTCGTGCTGGGCCTGGCCTGGGAGGGCTACGGCCGCTGGATCGACAACGACCTCGTCTTCCCCACGCTGAGCGCCACGCTGGCCGCCTTCTGGCGCCTGACCGTCTCGGGCGAGCTGCCGGCGCGCGCGCTGGCCTCGCTGGAGGTGCTGGCGCTGGGCTATGGCGCCGGGCTCGCCCTGGCCACGCTGCTGGTGCTGTTCGCCGTGGCGAGCCGCTTCGGCAGCGAATTGCTCGCGACGCTGACCGCCATGTTCAACCCGCTGCCCGCCATCGCGCTGCTGCCGCTGGCGCTGCTCTGGTTCGGGCTGGGCACGCCGAGCCTCGTCTTCGTCATCACTCACTCCGTGCTCTGGGCCGTCGCGCTCAACGCCCATGCGGGCGTGCAGGCGATCCCGCCGACGCTGCGGCGGGTCGGCGAGAATCTGGGGCTGCGCGGTTGGCGGCTGACGATGCGAATCCTGCTGCCCGCCGCGCTGCCGGCCGTCATCGCGGGGCTGAAGATCGGCTGGGCCTTCGCCTGGCGCACGCTGATCGCGGCCGAGCTGGTCTTCGGCACCACCTCGCGCTCCGGCGGGCTCGGCTGGCTGATCTTCGAGCGCCGCAACAACCTCCAGATCGACGAGGTCTTCGCCGGGCTGCTCGCCGTCATCGCCATCGGGCTCGTGGTGGAGGGTGTGGTCTTCCGCAGCCTCGAGGCCCGCACCATCCGCCGCTGGGGCCTGCAGCGATGACCGGCCCGCGCTCCCCGTGGGCCGCCGCGGAGAGGACGCGATCCCTCAGGGAATGCCGGCCTTCCCGGCATAGCGCTGGATGGTCGCCTGGGCGGCCACGTGCGGATAGGCCTTCGCCCCCTTCGGCCATGTCCTGGCGAAGGCGGCCACCTCGGCCTGATCCATCTTGCGGATCGTCCGGACGAGCATGGCCGCCGCCTTGGCCGGACGGAGACGGTCCTTCCGGATGAGATGGAGGTGCCATTCCCGCGCCCGCAGCGGGCACCAGTCCACCAGCGATTCCTGCAGGGCGCGGCGCACCTCGGCCGGCAGCTCCTCGAAGGCGCGGTAGGGGTCGCCCTTCAGCGGGCTGCGGGGCTTGGTGGCCATGCTGTTGTCCATCCGCGCCTCCTAGCCGAGAGACGGCGTCCCGCGAAGCGCAAGCTTGGGCAAGGGTGCCTTGCGTCGCGACCTTGCCACGCTCCCGCGCCGCCAGGCGCGACAGATGCGACCGTAAACCGGATGCGATCTCCAATGCCCAGGCACTAGGCTCAGGACTCATTGATTAGATCCAGAAGATGACGGCTGCTGCGATGCAGATGGCTGAGAAGAAGGTATGCGC